>CANGEF010000097.1 GCA_947452685.1 Flavobacteriales bacterium
AAATACTTCTAATCCGTTTGAACTAACGACTTATTGCATACGAAATGGGATTGTTTTGGAATGACCATTTGCAAAGCAAGAATGCCCGAAGGGCGAATGTGCAAGCACGAATGCCCGAAGGGCGAATGTCTGCGACGATTTTATTTACGGAGTAGTAACAATCACCTTCGATGATGAATGCTGCGGGGGAGTGGAGAGATAAATTTTGAAAAACTAAAAGAAATAAAAAGAACAACTTAAATCACAATTATGAAACAACTCCTATTTTCCATTTTGTTTGTCTTTGGAATAACAGCAATTACATTCAGCCAATCTTGGGCACCCATTGGGGCTAAATGGACATATCAAGTCGAAAATGCAGTGAATAGCGGAATTGGCTTTCGAGAATGGACATCGGTTAGTGACACTCTAATTGATGGGCATGATTGCAAAATAATTCTGAGAACCGGGGACCCAGTAAATAGCGACCTATCAGACAGCCTCATCACCTACGAAGAAAACGGTGTCGTTTATTGGTATTTGTACAATCAGTTCACCGCACTCTACGATTTCAACAAACTTGCCGGAGAATCTTGGACAGTAATGCGGGACACCTGCGGTATAGTAATTACGGTTGATTCCACTTCATTTGAAACCATAAATGGTATCGAATTAAAAACACTTTACGTTTCTTCGGAGGATTATGCATTCTCTGGGAAAATAATTGAGAACATTGGAAATACTTCAATGCCTAGTCCCTACTTTTTATATCATTGCGATGGTATTTTTAAGGACACCTACTTCTATACAGGTCTGCGTTGTTATGAAGATAGCATCATGGGTTACCACAGTTTCAACATTTCGCCGAGCTGTGATTACGTGACAGATGTTTCAGAACAGAATGAAAAGAATGAACTTTCACTTTACCCCAACCCTACTTCCGAATCTATTCAAGTCAAAATAAATCCAGCCCTTTCGAATCATTACAAAATCTTTAACAACACCGGAAAACTTGTTCAGCAAGGAAATCTTAACACATCGTTCGCTAACATTTCCGTTTCCGCATTACGTCCAGGTATTTATTTCTTCGAGATTCAAACAGATAAAAATATTACGCAGCAGCGGTTTGTTATTCAATGATGATCAATTGCGAAGCAATCAATCATGCGTAATCAATCATCTTTGATGACAATCGCTTTGCGATGAGTCACTTCGTGATCAATCCTTCTGAATGAGCAGAAAGATAAAACTATTGAAGAAAAACAATAAAACACAACCATTGAATTATGAAAACAAAATTTTTAGGATTAGCAATTTTATCTCTTTCAATACTTTTATTGAGCTGCGAAAAGATTCAGGTAAAGTCTAAGAACGGAACGTATAAAGGCACATTTACCGTGACTTACAATAGTGGATGGGTAAGGACGGGGGAAACGACATTAGAATTGAAGAATGGGGAATATTCTTGCTCGGGAAATTCAAATAGAATTCCAGCCGGAGGCTCGGGAACTTTTTCAATCAATGAAAATGAAATAACATTTTTCGATGAAAATGCTTGGACTGCCGACTTTGATTACAACCTCATACTTGAAGGAACGTATAACTGCGAATTTCAAGGCAAGAAATTAATCATATCGGCAGACAGAAGTGGCCTTGGACATTATGAATATGAGCTGGAAAAACAATAACCAATGGTTCAATCACTACGTGATCAATTGCGAAGCCAAATGTCTTCGCGAGGGCAACAAGCGTTGCGAGGGCGATTTCATCGCGAGGGTCCTTCGGACGAGGGTTTAACAACGAAGTTCCAATTACATAGTAGGAATTACGAAGTAGGAACAACGAAGTTCAAACAACGTAGTTCAAACAACGAAGTTCCAACAACGAAGTTCTAACATCGCAATTGATTCGTACTTTCGCGACATAAAATTCTATTATGGCGCTTATTGAAGAGATGAACAAAAGTGGGAACTGGCTATTTCGTTGGCGCAGCTTTCTTCCACTCGTATTGTATGTATTGGCCGCTTCGGTTATTTGGTTTGAATTGGATACAGACAATCCGTTGTTCGATAAAACGTGGGCTTGGACCTGTTTGGGCATTTCGTTCTTCGGACAATTGATTCGTGCACTTACTATCGGATACACGCCAAAAGGAACTTCAGGAAGAAACACCAAAGAAGGTCAAGTTGCAGACGAACTGAATCACACCGGCATCTACAGCATTGTTCGTCACCCCCTCTACCTCGGTAACTTCTTCATGTGGTTAGGTATCATCATGTACGTGGGCAACTGGTGGTTCACAATCACTTCTTGCCTACTTTTCTGGTTGTACTACGAACGCATTATGTTCGCGGAAGAATTCTTCCTTCGAAATAAATTCGGAGACGTTTACATCAAATGGACCGAAAGAACTCCGCCTTTCTTCCCGCGTTTCTCTTCATGGAAATCTGCACCCGTAGAATTCTCGTTGCGTAACGTTTTGAAACGCGAATACAACGGATTCTTCGCGGTATTCATTTCCTTCGCTTTGCTAGACGCTCTGAAGAACTACGTGCACTTCGGATATTTCGGTTGGAAGGAAATCCTTACTCCGTTTTGGCACACCGCTCTGTTCAGCGGATTCATCGTTTTCATAGTTCTTCGTAGCTTGAAGAAATACACCAAAGTGCTAAACGTAAAAGGAAGAGAGTACAACGTATGATGAAAGGCTTTGAAAGAAAATCTAGACCCGTAATTTCAAATGCAGCATTTTTGAAAAGGCAGCTCTATTACTTTTTTCTTAGCGTTATACTTATTGTTTTATCACTGCTTATTGGTGTTATCGGATACCATTACACCGGCCCCATGGGCTGGCTCGATGCGTTTTACAACAGCTCCATGATTCTTACCGGAATGGGGCCAGTTACTGTCATTACCAACGATGCTGGAAAGTGGTTCGCTTCGTTTTACGCCCTTTACAGCGGCGTTGCTTTTTTAACCACTGCTGGAGTTATGCTCTCCCCACTTGTTCACCGAATACTACACATCCTTCACGCCGAAGACGAAGCATGAAAACACTTTACATTATTCGTCACGCCGAAGCGGAAGACCTGTACGGACAGCCCGACAGCTTCCGACCGCTGACCGAACGCGGGAACCTTCAAGCATTAGCGCTGGGAAATCACCTCGGACAACTTCCAACAAACTGGATCGTTAGTCCTGCCGTGCGCACCTACTCTACCGCGCATGCGCTGAGCACCACGCAAAGCCACAAGCCTGTTCTTCACCTCGAAAAAAGAATTTACAACGCTGAACTTTCAGACTTGTTAGAAGTCATTGAACTTCTTCCAAACGATTGGAATGACGTGGTACTCATTGGACACAATCCAGGTGTTTCAAATTTATCTCAATACCTTACCGGCATGCAGCATCCGTTTAAAAAAGGAGCCGTTGTAAAAATTGCTCTTGACATAACCAATTGGTCTGAAGTGGTTCAGGCGTGCGGAAAAGAAGACTTTTATTGGTTTCCTTAAAGTAAAGTTGCATCTGACTTAACAAATGGCTTAACTTTGTCTCCCGTTATGCAAAAAAAGCAAGCGGTATCTTCAAAACGTTCCAAATATATCTTCGTAACCGGCGGAGTAACCAGTTCACTGGGTAAAGGAATTATCTCAGCATCATTAGCTAAACTTCTTCAAGCAAGAGGCTATTCTGTAACCATTCAGAAGCTAGATCCATACATAAACATTGATCCAGGAACACTGAATCCGTATGAACACGGAGAATGTTATGTAACCGAAGACGGTGCAGAAACCGACCTCGATTTGGGCCACTACGAGCGCTTCCTAGACATTCCAACTTCACAAGCGAACAACATTACCACTGGAAGAATTTACCAAAGCGTCATCGACAAAGAACGTCGAGGCGAATACTTGGGAAAGACCGTTCAAATTATTCCACACATCACCGACGAGATAAAACGTTGCATTCAACTTTTAGGGAACGCACACGATTACGATGTGGTGATTACTGAAATTGGTGGAACCGTTGGCGACATTGAATCGCTTCCGTACGTAGAGTCTGTTCGTCAATTGATGTGGGAATACGAAGACGATTGCATTAACATTCACTTGACCCTCGTTCCTTATTTGGCGGCGGCCGGTGAATTGAAAACGAAGCCAACTCAACACAGCGTAAAAATGTTGTTGGAAAACGGCGTTCAACCCGACATTCTCGTTTGCAGAACAGAGCACGAACTCTCGCCACTTCTTCGAAATAAAATTGCCAAGTTCTGTAACGTATCTCAAGATGCGGTTATTCAGAGCATAGATGCAGATACCATCTATGATGTTCCGTTGCTTATGCAACAAGAGAAACTCGACGAGGTGGCTTTAAGAAAATTAGGATTGGCTCCGAAGAAGAAGCCAGACCTGAAGAAGTGGGGTGAATTCCTAACGAAATTAAAACACCCAAAAAAGCGCGTTCGCATTGGGTTGGTGGGTAAATATGTTGAATTGAAAGATGCGTACAAAAGTATTGCTGAAGCCTTCATTCACGCAGGAACATCGCTGGAGTGTGCGGTTGACATTGAATGGATTCACTCGGAAGGATTGAATGCAAAAAATGTTAAAGCGAAACTCACGGGACTAGACGGAGTGCTTGTTGCACCCGGATTTGGATCAAGAGGTATTGATGGAAAAATTGAAGCCATCAAATTCGTTCGCGAAAACAACATTCCGTTTTTCGGAATTTGTCTGGGAATGCAAATCGCAACGATTGAATTCGCTCGGAATGTACTTGGATTGAAAGATGCCCACAGCACAGAGATGAAGGCCTATACGAAGCACCCTGTTATCTGTCTTATGGAAGAACAGAAGAGCATCGTAAACAAAGGCGGAACCATGCGTCTAGGCTCTTACCCTTGTACACTTAAGAAAGGATCAAAAGCACAAAAAGCTTACGGAAAAATAAACATCGAAGAACGTCACCGTCATCGTTTTGAATTCAACAACGATTACATGGAGAAGTTCGAGAAAGCCGGATTGAAAGCGGTAGGAACAAATCCGAAAAGTGGCTTGGTTGAAATTATTGAATTAGAAAACCATCCGTACTTCGTGGCCTCTCAATTCCATCCGGAATACAAGAGTACCGTTATGACTCCTCACCCACTCTTCATCTCCTTTGTGAAGGCGTGTGTGACGACGAAGGCTTAATGAATAAAGGTGAGTTGTAAGGTCTCTGTTTTCTTTCCATCTGGATTCGAACAATAGACGTAGTACATTCCTGTTGCTGGACGAAGTCCGTCTACTGTCTTTCCGTTCCAGAAAACACGTCCACCTTCGCTTTGCCCTTGAAACACAACGTTTCCAGCGGCATCTGTGATGCGCACACTGCTGTTGTAAGCCAAGCCATCTACGGTAATGTTTCCATCAAAATCTGGAAGCACGGGGTTGGGAAATACACTCACGTGTTTCATTTCCTGATCGAAATTGGTGGCTGTTGAAAAGTACGAAACCATGCCCTCTTCCGTTGCTATGAAGACTTCTCCGTTGTCTTGATTGATAGCAATATCTGAAATTGAATTAATGGGAAGTGGGCTATTCTCTTCGGTGAAATGCTCGATCTCTTGCAAGCCATCTGCGCTGAACAAATAAACACCGCTGTTTCGCGTGCCCACCCACTTTCTATTTCCACCGTCAATTTCAATACACGTAATGGTTTCAGTGTCGAGCAATTTCTGAACGTTTCCGTCTTGTGTAATTAAGATGGGCTCGCCGTCTAAGGGGTCTTCAGAAAACAAAGACGATTGAGAGTAGAACACCGAAAGTCCTTGAAGTGTTCCAACCCAGACTTCCCCATCTAAATCTTCAATCATGCAATACACATCTTTGTTGGCCAGTCCGCCCGCGCCTGCAGCTTCCGAAAGAAACGTAATGTCATCATCGGATGCATTCGAAACAGTGCCCTTCGGATCGCGAACCACGATTCCCTTTCCTGCTACAATGGCCCAAACGTATCCTTCACGGGTGGGCATAATGTCTTTCAACCAATCGTCGTTGGTGACGTACGGGGCACACGAAAACGGAATGAAGTTTCCGTCGCGATCAACGGCTTGAACGGGTTTCGTAGAATAACTGTTGGTTAACCAAAGAACACCGTTTGCATCGAACGCAATGCCGCCAACGCCGGTCCATCCGGGCGCCCAAGTATATCCAGATCCTTGCAACGGATTGTTTCCCGTTTCTACATTGTAGTAGGTTAGCGCGCCGTCTGTTGCACGCTGTATCAGTCCTTCTTCCCACGAACCATAAAAAACACGCTTGTTGTTCAACGGGTCTATGGCCACGTCTACCATGTCAGACACGCCAGGGGTGGCATTCGCTCCTGGGCCTGGCGCGTAGGTGGTCCATTTATCGTCTACCCTTCCAGAAAAATTTCCTGAACGCCAAAGGTTTCCGCCGTACGGATAAATTCCTCCGTGTGCCACCCAAAGGTTATTGTTGTAGGCGTTTAGTTTTCTCACTTCCGCAGAAGCTGGTCCGTCTGGACGAATCGTAAGGTCTTCACCGTTGTTCTTCTTTCCAACAAGACCGTATACTTTATCGGCAACCCAAAAGTCTTTGTGCATGTCGCGAATGGCAAAATTCGGACTTAGATTTTGTCCATCGAGTTGCGACACGTTGTACACCGGATAGAATGCTGCATCGTAGCAGATAGCAGCCCAATCTCCGGCTAGACAGAGGTAATCGGCCGAATTCCACATGCGTCCGTAACGCAACGTTCCGAAGGCATTGAAGAGAACCCAAGATCCGACTGTCGGATTGAATTGATATATTTTGTCGTTGTCTGTTTCAACCCGATGAACAAATAGACTTCCGGCAAAAACCGTTGCGTCTGCATAAGTGCCACTGCCTGCCCAATCGGTCACTGCGGTCCAGTTTTGAAAATTCGCTAAAAACGGATTGGTTACACTTGCCTTTAAAACGGTGCTGTCAGAGATGGCATAAATCTCGTTATTCAGAACAAGCACATCGTTCACTTTTTGCTGCTCACCGTTCGGACCTAAAAAATACGTTGAACGCACTTCACGCGCAGCAACATCTATGACTACAATTCCGAAACCAGTGCTCAGGTATAACAATCCGTTGTACGGAAGAATATCATAAATCTGTTTATCTCCAACAATATTACTCAACTTAATATCTGGAAGATTGAATTCTGCATTTTCGAACAACACATCTAAATTTCCATTGGTATAACCAACAATTACGGCGTCACTGTTCGAATCATATTCCACGGCAGATATTCCCACATCACTTAAACGGTTCACCTTCGACCAACGTTC
>CANGEF010000098.1 GCA_947452685.1 Flavobacteriales bacterium
CTGAGCGACACAGACAAATCGGTTTGGAGCGAAGAGGTGAATAACAAAAATATTTTTGTGCATTCATTGCCTCGCGCTTATCCGAATATTCTGCTGACACAACCCAAGAATTTCCTCGAAAAACTTCAATACCGGAAAGCACTCAATTCAGTTAAAAAGAATTTCAAAGGAACTCCGTACGACATTAGTTTGGGATGGGGAAAAATTCTTGTCCCTAAGCTGAATGAGCTGGTAAAAAAGTTTCCTATTGAATGGATCTTCGCTACTGGCGCGCCGTGGGACATGCTACGCGCTGTTGCTGAATGGAAAAAGGAACACCCATCCATTAAATACTGGGCAGACTTTCGCGACCCTTGGTTGAATGCACGCAATTACGGCATGCCTTTTTTAAGTCCCGAAAAAATGAAAGAGGAAGTACAAAAGGCTTCCAGTGTGCTTAATCAAGCCAACGTACTTTCGGCACCAGCTCTTCAAATTCTCGAACATTTCTCTTCGTTGAATTTGATTTCAACAAAGAATAAAAAATTCTTCCATCTCAAGCATTTTCACTCTGAACCCAAACTAACCGAACAATCATTCGGTTTCTCTTCGAGCGAAATTATCATTGAATACGGCGGAGAAATTTATCTCGATACAGAGCCTTACCTAGAACAAATGGCAAAAGATCTTTCAAAGCTTCGCGATTTTAATACTGCTTTGTATGAAAGACTCAGCATCAATTTCCATTCGACTAGCTTTGAAAAAATACAATCGATTTTCAAACACCATCCTTGCGTTCGCATCTCCGATTCCATTGGAAAGAAAATTGAAGATCGCATAGCTCAAGCGCATTGGTGTGTCATATTGCTGGCAGACCACAACAAAGATTTCTTCACTACGAAATACTTCGAATATCAAACATTGGGAACACCCTACCTTTATGTAGGAGCCAATGGACAGGTTCTTCAAAGCATTGAAGATGAAAACAGAGGAACGACTTGGGAAAACTACTTTCAATCGCTCATGAAAAACGACCCGTTGAATCCAAATGAATTCAATCAAGAAGCCAATGAAAGCAATTCGCTTTCATACCGCGTAAGCGAGATGTTAGAACACATGAAACACGTTCAATAATTCATGAAAATTCTCTTCTATTCTCCACATCCGACCTTGTACTTCGACGCGCCAACCGGCTACGGAAGTCACATGCGCGGCATGGTTCAAGGATTTAAAGAAGAGGGACACACCGTTGAAATCTTGGTTCTTGGGAAGAAGCCGCAATCAACAGATTCAAATGCTCCTTCGACTTCCATTAAAACATTATTGAAGAACGTCATTCCTAAAATCATTTGGCGCACACTGAAAGAAATTCAACAAATTCGATTCGATAAACTTGCGGCGAAAGAACTTCTTAGAACCGTTCAAACATTTCAACCTGAAATGGTTTACGAACGTTCTGCATGGATGAGCAACGGAAGTGTGAAGGTGCTGAAGTCGTTCAACCTTCAACACGTGGTTGAAATAAACGCACCGTTCGAAGAAGAGGTAAAATCATTTGAAAAAGCACCTTCCTTCATTGCCTTCCTTGGCAAAACGAAATTAAAGTTCTTGCTTCAATCGGCGGATTTAATTCTGCCTATAACCAGCTCACTTCAAACCTACCTCATTGAACGCTACGAACTAAACTCGATCAAATGTGTTGTGGTTCCGAATGCAATAGAAAAACATGAAATTCAAATCAACGAATCGCGCGTTGCAGCAATAAACAAACAATTCAATCTTTCGGAAGTAACAGTCCTCGGTTTTGTGGGTTCAATCTTTCCTTATCACGGCGTTGACCGACTCATTACAGGCGTTTCAAAATTAAAGTATACAGACATTGCCATTCTCATTGTTGGAGATGGGTATCTTATTCCAGAGTTGAAAGAACTTGCTAGCGAACTTGGTATTGCTTCGCGTGTTCACTTTACGGGATCTGTTCCAAAAGAAGATATTTACAATTACATTTCAGCCATGGACATACTTACGTTGCCAAACACCGAATGGTATTGTTCTCCTGTGAAGTTGTTCGAATATGGAGCATTTGGAAAAACAATCCTTGCGGTGAATGAGGCCGGCGTTTCCGATGTTATGACAAACGAAGAGGGGCAATTGTTTGAAAACAACGATAGCGCTTTTCAAGATGCGCTATTGGTCGCAATAACAGCGATTGATGCGCTAGAAGAAAAAGCTAAAAAATTTCAACAAAAAGTTTTGGCAAAGCACAATTGGAGAGCCAACGCACAAAAAGTTCTTCAACACATACATTCAGTTAAATGAAAATCTGTTTACTCACCGATGGTATAACACCCTACGTTACAGGTGGAATGCAGCGACACAGTTTCAACTTGTGCAATGAATTGCTGAAGCAAGGAAATGAGTTAACGCTGGTGCATTGTGTCTATGGGAAAAGTGAACTTCCAAAAAAAGAAGAAGTCAAAAAGCTCTTCGAAAATTCAAAACACTTAACTGTTTATTCGCTCAGATTCCCTGAATCGAGTGGCATGCCCGGACACTACATCAAAGAATCTTACCAATATTCTCTTTCAATTACTTCGCTGTTAAAAGAGCAGCTTCCGCTGTTCGATTTAATCTACGTGAAAGGATTTAGTGGGTGGGATTTACTGCAACAAAAGAAAAAAGGCAAACTCAAAACAGGTCCTGTATTGGTGAATTTTCATGGGTTGGAAATGTTTCAAGAACCGGCATCTTTTAGCGAACGATTGAAAGCCTATTTATTGAAATCGCCCGTTAAATGGAATTTGAACCAAGCAGATTATTGCATTTCATACGGAGGAAAAATCACTTCACTTCTGAATAGCATAGGAATTCCTTCAAAGAAAATCTTGGTTCTTCCCGGTGCTATTGGAGACAGCACGTTGCTAGAAAAAAGAAGACTTCCATTCAATTCAAAATTTCTTTTTGTCGGACGCTATGAAAGGAGAAAGGGCATTGAAGAACTCATGCAGGTTGTGACATCCATGCCTGATCTTGAAATTTCTTTTGTGGGCGCCATTCCTCCTTCCAAAAAAATTAAGCGAAGTAACGTTCACTATTATGGAGAAGTGAAAGACCTGAGTGCCTTGAACAAAATACTCGACGAACATACGTTTCTCATTTCTCCTTCGCATTCGGAAGGAATGCCGAATGTTATTTTGGAAGGAATGAGTCGCGGTCTTATTCCTCTAGCTACACGCGTAGGTGCAGTTGAAGAACTTGTGAATGATAGCAACGGATTTCTTTTTGAACCAAAAAGTATTCAGGCCATTCGTGCAACTATAGAATCTGCTATATTGCTCAATGATTCCGCCCTTCTTGAACGTTCGTCCAATTCAATAAATAAAATTCATTCAAACTTTACTTGGTCTCAAATAATCTCGCAAACCTTAGAAAATTTTCAGCGCGTGGTTGAAAAGCCGTAATTTCACGGCAAAGAATTTTGTGGTGAAGAAAGAGTATTTTAAAGGATTGGATAGTTTGCGATTTTTCGCTGCGCTAGCGGTCTTCTTCACGCATGTTGAATTAATTAAAAAATTCACCGGTTTCGGAACCCACTGGATTGATCCGGAAGAGAGAATAACCAAGTTCACGGTTTTTCAATCGGTCATGTCGAAAGAAATCGATCCATTGTCACCCCTCATTGCCTACAGCAGTGCCTTGGGCGTTGTTTTCTTTTTTGTTTTAAGCGGATTCCTTATTACCTATTTGCTCTTAAAAGAAAAGCAAGCCAACAACACCATTGCCATTGGAAAATTTTATTTGCGCAGAGCCTTTCGCATTTGGCCACTTTATTATTTAATCTTTATTCTCGGATTTTTCGTGCTTCCCTGTTTCAAGGTTTTTGCAGTTCCTGGACAAGACATTTTCTTTCAACCGAATTTCTGGGGCAACCTTACGCTTTACGCCTTCTTCATGCCCAACCTTGCTTTCGCAATCTACACCACTGCCGTTCCTAACATTGGACAATCTTGGTCTATTGGTGTAGAAGAGCAATTCTATTTGTTGTGGCCTTTGCTCATTCGAAAAAGCAAAAATATACTGAAAACCATTCTTTGGATTGCAGGAACCATTATCGCTTTGAAAGGTTTCATACTTATTACTTTTCCATTTGTAAAACTAGATGCACTCCTGGTATTGAAGAAATTTTTAGCCATGTCGAAATTAGAATGCATGGCGTTAGGTGGACTTGGGGCTTATGTGCTTTTCAACAACAAGGAAAACATACTTCGCGTTGTTTACAAACCAATTTCGCAAATTATTTCTGTGCTCATCATTCCTATTCTTATTTATTTCACGCCAACGGCCTTCGAAGATATTCTACATTTGCTTTTTTCAATTTCTTTTTTGGTCATTATTTTGAATGTTGCCAGCAACGAAAGAGCCATTCTTCGATTTGAAAATCCCGTGTTGCAATACCTTGGAAGAATTTCATATGGCTTCTACATGTTTCATGTCATGTGTATTGTATTCACCATACACATTCTAGATAAATACGTTGGTTTAGATAACGACATAACAACGCCACAACATTTGCTTCTGTATGGAATCTCTTTCTTACTCACGGTGGCCGTATCTTCGTTAAGTTATCATATTTTTGAAAAGGCGTTTATTCGCCTCAAAGACAAATACGCACAACCCAAAACCAAAACCGAAATAGCCCAAGAAGATGTTTAGATGGTTTACAGTTATATCCATTTTCATTACCATCTTCATTTCGTCGTACGTATTTTTTAAGGAGCCTTTTGAGGCTTATGTTAGCTACCTGGCCTTTGTTATTTTCTTTCCTATTTTCTTCACGAAATTCGGATTACCCCGATGGCCGGTTTTGCTTTTTTTTCCGTTATTAATTTCTGGAATTGTATACGTCGCAACAGGGCAGAATACATCCACCATGTTCACGAAAATATTCGTAGGATTCTTCGCATCGGTTCTTTTCTACCATTATGTAATTCAGGTTTTCGATTTTAAATTGAAGGAACTCTTCAAATACTACATGGTGGGATCATTAATTGTATCTGCCATAGGATTGTTTCAACTCGTCTCATTCTTCGCTGGATTCACACCGGGATACAATTACAATTGGTTGTTCAACAAATGGAGTCTTACGGTCGGAGGCATTGGATTGCGCTTGAACTCTGTTTTCTCGGAACCGTCGTATTTCGCGGCTGTTGTTGCACCTGCGTTTTTCGTTGCGTTGTACAACACCATTGCACGAAAAACGCTATTCATTAAAAGATGGCATGGATTCGTAATTATAGCCGCCTATTTACTCACCTTTTCAAGCTTAGGAATTATAGGCATTTTCGTGGCTATTGTGCTTTTCCTGCTTAACCTCGGAGTTGTAAAATACTCCATCATCTTCGTCCCGCTATTTATTTTCTCCTTCGACTACGCGTATAATAACGTGCCTGAATTTACCGATCGTTGGGACGGAACTTTCACCATGTTCCAAACACAGAACTACAAGAGTTACGACATTCACGGATCGAGTTTCGTATTGTACAACAACTATCACATTGCATTAGAAAACTTCAAACGTCACCCCCTTTTCGGAACGGGCCTTGGTTCGCATCCTGTAGCATTCGATAAGTATTCCCTTACAAACTTAGCCGGTGCTGTAGACATTGAATTCAATAAGATGGACGCAAACTCCATGGCGCTTCGACTCATGTCTGAAACGGGTATTTATGGTTTGTTCGTTATGTTTTTCATTTTGTTTAAGTGTTGGATCTTCAAACAACGCGCTGCCTCTGAAGAACATTGGGTTATGTCGAATGGAATAGCGCTCATTATTATTCTTTACCTGGCTCGTCAGGGACACTATTTCCTAAACGGATTCCCGTTTTTTCTTTGGATGTATTTCTATTTAGCGAAAGACAATAAGATTGAACTTGCGGCTCAGGCAGAAGCCAAAGCAAAGCTCGAAATTTCTGCATGAAGATTCTGATTCTATATCGCGAATTAGCCGGATATACCGTGGAGTGCTTAAATAAACTAGCGGAAATTCACGAATTACTTGTGGTTCATTACCCCATAAACAAAGAAGCTCCTTTCGATTTTGAATTCAATTCAGCTATTCAACTTGCATCGAAACTAGAAATTACGCCAACGAAAATTTCAGAATTCAATCCGAATTTTATTCTCTGCAGCGGCTGGGGCGACAAACAATACATTGAATGGGTAAAGGCCTTGAATAAGCCTGCAGCCTTAACGTTCGACACTATTTGGCAAGGAAATTTGAAATTCATTGTTGGAAGTTTTTATTTCAAAATGAAGTTTAAAAAACTTTTTCGCTTCGCGTTCATTCCAGGAAAGGCACAAGTTGAAACCGCCCGAAAATTGGGGTTTTCAGCACAAACTATTTTTGAAGGATTTTACACGTGTGAAGATGTTTTCCGCAACAACAAAAAAGCACTCAGCAAGACAAGAGAACTGTGGTGTATTGCCAGATATATTCCCGTTAAAAACATAAACTTCCTTTGCCAAACATTTCTTTCCATTCCACCGAATGAACGTTCGGGTTGGACGTTGAACATAGCCGGAACGGGAGAATTGTTTCAGACTAGAATAGAAAACGAAGCCATTGTTCATCACGGATTTATTCAACCGAAAGCATTAAGTACAAAACTTGAGAACGCCACTGCTTTTGTTCTTCCCAGCCTTTACGAGCCCTGGGGCGTTGTGGTTCATGAAATGGCTTCCCTAGGAAAACCTTTGTTGCTTTCTTCTGCTGTAGGAGCCAAGGAAGATTTATTGGAAGAAGGAAAGAACGGATATTCGTTCGACCCGAATTCGCCCTCAGAATTGAAAAAGAATCTTTTGAAAATAATTCATTCAAAACAAGAAGAACTTCAAAGCATGGGAAATAAAAGTTCGGAAATAGCATCGAAATTTTCTTCCGACTTTTGGGTTAATCAATTCACTAAAATGATCAATGCTTCATGTGCGGAATAAGCGCTATCGTTCAATATAAAAATGGACTTCCGGTTCGCGAAGCCCTTGAACGCATGAACAATAAAATGTCTCATCGCGGTCCAGATGCAGCTGGGGTATACGTAAATGACAGCATAGGTCTTGGACATAGAAGACTCTCGATTATTGATACGGAAAATTCGGCGAACCAACCCCTCTTTTCAACCAATAACAATTGGGTTATTGCATTCAACGGAGAGATTTACAATTACGTTGAATTGAAGGCGAACGAACTGCCAGGTGTGGCCTTTCGTACAGAAAGCGATACGGAAGTTATTCTTGAACTCTTCAATAAATTCGGATCTGAGGC
>CANGEF010000099.1 GCA_947452685.1 Flavobacteriales bacterium
ATTGTCCATGCGTGCGGAGAATCATGCGGCGACATGATATGCTGAATGGCTTCGTAAACAATGAAGCACGCAACACTGAACATGAGCACAGCTACGAACATTGCAGAGAGTGGTTCCGCTTTTCCGTGTCCGTATGGATGGTTTTTATCAGGAGGAAGTGCTGCTGTTCTTAATCCGAGCCACACTAAAAATGAAGACGCAAAATCGACCCAACTCTCTGCCGCATCTGCAATCAATGCAAAACTATTTCCAAGAATTCCCGCAGCAAATTTCACAATAGATAATATGAAATTCACCACAATACTGTATCGAATGGCGCTTTGGGCTTGGGATGCGAGTTGACTGCTGTGATTCATAGAATGCGAAGATAGACTCCAATGGTTATATTTGTTCAATGCAATCGAATCAACATATGCTTAAAACCGGGGGGATTTCTTTATTTGTACTGCTTTCATTTTTTTATGGAATTTATAGCTTCGGCGATAAGCATGTTGCTGGCGAGCAAACCGACGTTGTAGTCTTAACGAATGATACAACAACAAAAGTCATCACACTTTTTTTTGTGGGAGACATGATGGGCCACGAGCCCATGATAAGTGCAGCCTTCAACGAATCGAAAGGAGTATATGAATACACCCATTGGTTTCAATATATTCAAGAATTCGTTCATTCGTTTGATTACACCTGCGCGAATTTGGAAGTGACCTTAGCAGGAAAACCTTATTCGGGATATCCGCAGTTTTCTTCTCCAGATGCCTTTGCGGAAGGCATATTCGCTGCAGGATTCAACATATTTGTGACGGCCAATAACCATTCGCAAGACCGCGGCAAGAAAGGCGTAGAGCGGACCATACTCATGTTGGACTCTCTAGGAATAACTCACACGGGTACATTCACAGACACACTTTCAAGGGATATGAATTACCCCTTGATTCAAGAAGTGAAAGGAGTGAAGATTGCTTTGCTGAATTGCACCTACGGCACAAACGGATTGGTGGTTCAGCATCCGAATGTGGTGAATATGATCGATACTCTTCAAATTAGAAAAGATTTGAAAACGGCTGTTGAGCGCGGGGCTCAGTACACCATAGTAAATATTCATTGGGGTGTGGAATATCAGCGGAAAGAAAATTCAGAGCAAGATAAATTGGCGCAGTGGTTAGCAGATGCCGGAGCTGACGCTATCATTGGACTTCACCCGCATGTGGTTCAACCTATGGCCATTTTTCATCCGAAATACGATTCATTGAAAAATGTTCCGGTAGCATTCAGTTTGGGGAATTTCATTAGTAATCAGCGTGAACGTTACAAAGACGGAGGAATTGGCGTTGTTCTTCATTTAAAAGTGAAGAATAAAAAAGTGCAATGGGACACATGGGGGTATGTTCCTTTTTGGTGTAGAGTAGGAGGAAATCCACGCGGATATTATTCAGTCCCAGTCTCTGATTGGGAGCTGTATCCCGAGAAATACGATTTGAGTTCAGAGGAAAAAGTCAAAATTTCTACGTTCATGGAAGACACACGTGAACTATTGAAAGATATTCAGGAAATAAAGGTCAAGTAGGGTGGTAAATTAGTTTTTGCAACAAAGACAAAAACACCTATTTTTGCACCCGTTTAACAGTAAAAAATAAATTATGGGAAACTTACAATGGGGCGATATTGTGCTCTATTCAATTCCAGCGTTAGGTCTGCTTGGAATTTTATTCATGGCTATCAAGTCCGCTTGGGTGACTAAGCAAGATGCGGGAGATGAAAACATGCAAGAACTTGCAGGTTACATTGCTAAGGGTGCTATGGCATTCTTAAAAGCAGAATGGAAAGTATTGGCATACTTCGTAGTTATTGCCGGTGCTTTATTGGCTTGGTCAGGAACTCTTGTTGAGACTTCTTCTCCGGTTATCGCAATTTCATTTATTATTGGAGCAGTTCTTTCTGCATTGGCAGGATACATTGGAATGAACATCGCCACTAAAGCGAACGTTCGTACCACACAAGCTGCGCGCACAAGCCTAGCTCAAGCGTTGAAAGTTAGTTTCACTGGTGGATCTGTAATGGGTCTTGGTGTTGCTGGTTTAGCGGTAATTGGATTGGGTTCATTGTTCATTTTGTTATACACGATCTACGTTAAGTCTGTAGGAGCAAGTGTAAACGGAGTGGAAATGGAAAAAGCATTAGAGGTTCTTGCCGGATTCTCTTTGGGTGCTGAATCAATTGCGTTGTTCGCACGTGTTGGTGGAGGTATTTATACCAAAGCTGCTGACGTTGGAGCTGACTTGGTTGGAAAGGTTGAAGCAGGAATTCCTGAAGACGACGTTCGCAACCCAGCAACTATCGCAGATAACGTAGGTGACAACGTAGGTGACGTTGCAGGTATGGGAGCTGACTTGTTCGGTTCTTATGTTGCGACCATCTTGGCTACGATGGTATTGGGAAGAGAGTTGATTTCAAACGATAGTTTCGGTGGAATTGCTCCAATCTTATTGCCCATGTTGATCGCTGGTTTAGGAATTGTTTTCTCAATCGTTGGTATGCTATTCGTTCGTGTGAAAGACGAATTGGGTAACGTACAAAACGCATTGAACCTAGGCAACTGGTCAAGTATTATTCTTACCGCTATTGCTTCATATGTTATTGTTCAATGGATGTTGCCTGAGACTATGACGTGGACAGATTCTGCTCGTGGAGTTGTTGTAACGAAAATGGGTGTATTCTGGGCAATCATGGTAGGACTTGTAGTAGGTGCTTTAATGAGCATTATTACCGAGTATTATACTGCAATGGGAAAACGTCCAGTAATGTCTATCATTAAGCAATCAGCAACTGGACATGCAACAAACATCATTGGTGGTTTGTCTGTTGGTATGGAATCTACTGTTCTTCCAATCTTAGTATTGGCTGCTGGTATTTATGGTTCTTACGAGTTCGCAGGTTTATACGGTGTGGCTATTGCAGCTGCAGGTATGATGGCTACAACAGCTATGCAATTGGCAATTGATGCATTCGGACCAATCGCAGATAACGCGGGTGGTATTGCTGAAATGAGCCAACTTCCAGAAGAAGTTCGTCACCGTACAGATAACTTAGATGCCGTAGGTAACACTACAGCAGCAACTGGAAAAGGATTCGCTATTGCATCTGCAGCATTAACATCTTTGGCGTTGTTCGCAGCGTTCGTTGGAATTGCAGGAATTGATGCGATTGACATTTACAAAGCTCCAGTATTAGCAGGATTGTTTGTAGGTGGAATGATTCCATTCATCTTCTCTTCGTTGTGTATTGCAGCGGTTGGACGTGCAGCTATGGATATGGTGAACGAAGTTCGTCGTCAGTTCCGTGAGATTCCAGGAATTATGGAATACAAAGCGAAACCAGAATACGAAAAGTGTGTTGCTATTTCTACTGAAGCATCTATTCGTGAAATGATTGCTCCAGGAGCTATTGCATTGATTACTCCGGTAATTGTTGGATTCATTTTCGGTCCAGAAGTATTGGGTGGTTTGTTAGCGGGTGTAACTGTATCGGGTGTTTTGATGGGAATGTTCCAATCGAACGCAGGTGGTGCATGGGACAACGCGAAGAAGTCATTCGAGAAAGGTGTTGAGATCAACGGCGAGATGTTCTACAAAAAGTCTGAACCACACAAAGCTTCTGTAACTGGAGATACAGTGGGTGATCCTTTCAAAGACACATCAGGTCCTTCCATGAACATCTTAATTAAGTTAATGTCTATTGTAGCTTTGGTAATTGCTCCGCATATTTCTGAGAAGGGGCATGCAGGAACCAATCATGCTGAGGTTGCTTTGACTTCGACTAACGACAGTCTTTCCTTCGCATTGGGATTGGCTATTGGAGAGAACATGCACCGCATGGAAATTGATTCTTTGATTAACTACAACATTTTCGAGAAGGCTGCTAACGGAGCTGCTGGAATGGAAATGGAAGAAGCGCAAATGTTCTTAGATAACTATTTTCAACGTCGTGAAAAAGCGAAATTGGCTTCAGTTAAATCAAATGAAACTGCCGTTTTAGATTCAATCAAAAACAACACTCCAGGTGTTCAAATGGCTGAGTCTGGATTGATGTATATGATTACTCAAGAAGGAACAGGAGCATATGCAACAGAGCAAGATTCTGTTCAAGTTGAGTATGTTGGAAAATTGACCAACGGAACGGTATTCGATTCTTCAGAAGCTGGAAAGCCTGTAACCTTTAATTTGGGTCGTGTTATTCCTGGATTTACTGAAGGTTTGCAAAAAGTAAAAGAAGGTGGAAAGATTCGTTTGTTCATTCCTTCTGCTTTGGCTTATCGCGATATGGATCAAGGACCAATTCCTCCTTATTCGACATTGATTTTCGATATTACTTTGGTAAAAGTTTACGCTAAGAAATAAGAATATTTTCAAGGAAAATGAAATGCCTCTTCTTCGGAAGGGGCATTTTTATTTTAGGCGTATTGTGTCACGCGATTCTCTCTGCAGAAGGCAAAGAGCGAAAGGCCTAATTCTTTTGCGTAGTCTACGGCTAGAGATGAAGGAGAAGAAACAGCTGCAAGGTTGGGTATACCCGCAGCAAAGCACTTCGCGACAATTTCGTACGAAACCCTTCCGCTTACCACGATGTATTTGGCCGAGCGCAGTTGATTGTTCAAGAGTAAGTATCCGATTACTTTGTCAACGGCGTTGTGACGGCCAATGTCTTCGCTAGCAAAAATAAGCTGGCCTTCTCTATTGAACACTCCCGCTGCATGGCATCCGCCCGTTTCTTCAAATAAAGTTTGTGATTCTCTTAACTGCACCATCATTTGCGCAATCCCCTCGCGCAGCGTCATCGAGCTTTGCTCGTCATCCGCTCCGCGGTCATCACGAAGTGTCATCGAACGAAGTTCGTTGTGGTCATCACGAAGTTTCGGGGGCTCAAACGCCGTCTTTCCGCATATTCCACATGCAGACACGCTGAGCAACGAACGTTTGTTCGTGATGGCCTGTGTGCCATTATTCAGAGAAACTCGAAGGATTATCTGATGATCGACTTCTTCTTCAGAATAGGAGAGGACTTGTTCCGAGGAACGAATAATTCCTTCCGTAAATAAAATTCCATAAGCCCATTCACGAATGTGCGTGGGTGTGCACATAGAAACCGTGAGCGGTTCTTCTTCAATAAATAATTGAACAGGCACTTCAACCACCAACGCATCGGAGACCGGTTGCCCGTTCTTCAATGCTTGGTAGTTTAAAGAAGCCCTCATGATTTAAGACAATCCAGTAATAACACCGTTGTTGTCAATGTCCATATGCTCACTTGCTGGAACAGCCGGTAATCCTGGCATGCGCATCATTTCACCTAAAATTGGTATGATGAATCCAGCACCTACAGCGTATTCGAATTCACGAACCGTGATGGTGAATCCTGTTGGACGACCAATTTTCGATTCATCGTCGCTGAACGATTTTTGCGTCTTCGCCATACAAATCGGGAAGTTCGCTATGCCTAGTTTTTCTATGGTGCGAAGATTTCCTTCCGCTTCTTTCGTGTAGTTCACGCGTTCAGCGCCGTAGATTTCTTTCGCAATGATTTCAATCTTTTCCTTTACAGGTTGATCGTTCGAGTAAAGTCTGCGGAACTCGTTGTTTCCATTTTCAATCACATCCAATACGGCTTCACCCAAATTCATCATACCGTTTCCACCATCTGAGAAACCTCTTGCAACAACAGCTTTCACGCCCATTGTAGCACATTTCGCAATAACGAAATCGATCTCTTCTTGCGAATCGGTAGGGAAGTGGTTTAAGGCAACAACCGGAGTAATTCCGAACTTCTTACAGTTCTCGATGTGCTTTTCAAGGTTCGCGAAACCGTTGGTTACGCGCTCCATGTTAGCCGTGTTGTATTCTTCTTTTTTCGCACCACCGTGATGACGCAATGCGCGAACGGTAGCCACAAGAACAATAGCATCTGGAGCAATACCTGCTGCGCCGCACTTGATGTGCATGAATTTCTCAGCACCTAAATCGGCACCGAATCCAGCTTCAGTAACCACGTAGTCTGCCAAAGACATTCCCATCTTCGTTGCCATAATGGTGTTGGTTCCTTGTGCAATGTTTGCGAACGGACCACCGTGAAGAATAGCAGGATTGCCTTCTAAGGTTTGAACGAGGTTCGGCATAATGGCATCTTTCAATAGCAGAGCCATAGCGCCTTCCGCTTTCAAATCGCGCGCATAGATGGGCTTGCGATCGTAGGTGAATCCAACGAAGATGTTTCCCAATTTCTTTTTCAAGTCTTCGCGGTCTTTGCTCATGCAAAGAATAGCCATGACTTCAGAAGCAGGAGTAATGTTGAATCCGTCTTGACGCGGAATACCGTTTCCGGTTCCACCCAAACCAATGGTAATGTTACGCAACGAACGATCGTTCATGTCCATGACGCGCTTCCAATAAATCAAACGTGGATCAAGACCTAAGTTTCCTTGTTTATTTTGAAGGTTGTTGTCTATTAATGCTGAAAGCAAGTTGTTCGCTTTTTCAATAGCAGCAAAGTCTCCAGTGAAATGAAGATTAATGTCTTCCATTGGAACCACTTGCGCGTATCCACCTCCAGCTGCTCCACCTTTTATTCCGAATACTGGACCTAACGAAGGCTCGCGAAGAACGACTACTGCTTTCTTTCCTAATTTATTCAACCCTTCATTCAATCCAATGGAAGTGGTTGTCTTTCCTTCTCCGGCTGGGGTTGGAGTAATTGCAGTCACTAAAATTAATTTCGACTGCTTCACTTTCGCTTCGTCAATTAAGTTGAGTGGAAGCTTGGCTTTGTGCTTGCCGTAATGCTCAAGGTCATCGGTATTGATGTTCAGCTTCGAAGCAATTTCATTGATGTGCTTCATCTTGCACGCTTGTGCAATTTCAAGATCTGATGGAAATGACATATTTTTTGTATTATGAAGCAATAATCCGAACTTTCTTTCCTTATTTCGCAACATCAACTAAACACATATGAACAAACCAATTTTGAATTCGAAGCAAAATTCTTTTTTACCGAAAAGATTCGCTTCAATTGTTTTCTCTGCATTATTTATTCCATTCGCGGTTTCTGCGCAGAACGCCGACATTAAAACGCAGTGGCAACACGCAGACATGGCTACCGACGGGCTTCCTGGAGTGAGCGCGGTGAAGGCACATGCTTACATGGCTGAAAAAGGAAAGACTGCAACTCCTGTAGTTGTTGCAATTATTGACAGTGGATCGGAGACTTTCCACAAAGATTTGAACGCGAATATTTGGACCAACAAAGGTGAAAT
>CANGEF010000100.1 GCA_947452685.1 Flavobacteriales bacterium
AGCATAATCAATGCTCTGCGATTCGCCATGAGTTCTTGTCTTTGCTCTCTCTTCGGAATAAGCACATCGCGGCCAACGCCAATGTTTATGAATGCACCTAAATCGTTTGAATTCAGAATAGCAAACATTCCCATTTCACCTACCTGAATCTCTGGTAATTTAATGGTGGCTTCCAATTCTTTTCTGTCGTTGAAATAGCTGAAAATCTTCAGCGTTTGTCCCAATACAACACCCTTGGTGTCAATTTTATTCAATGGAATTTCCTCGTGGTCATTTCCTACAAAAACTCCTTCTTCATTGATTGAAGTGACCATTAACTCTTGAATGGTTCCCGGACGCAAATAATCTGTCATAATGCAAAGTAAGCGCAGAACGGCTGAATTCAAGGTGTTTTCAACATTTAGTTTTCAGACTTGGCTTGTTCGTGTTACATTTGAGGCACTAACCTGAAGCCATGAAATCATTTTTACTCACCGCATCTTTTATCCTTTTTATTGCATTGAACAGTTTCGCGCAATGCGCTGCTGGAGAGACTTCCGTGACCTTTGTCATGCACACTGATGCTTGGGCTTATGAAAATTATTGGCAATTGAACTTAGCTGGAACGGGGTGCAATCCCACGCCTATTTCCGAAGGTGCCAACCTGAATGTGGGTTGTGCAGGAACGGCTTCAGACAACAGCCCAAATGGCTACGCCGGAAGCAGTGTTATTACGGAAGGTCCATTTTGTTTAACGAACAACACGGCTTATGAATTAATTTTTGTGGATTCTTACGGCGATGGTGGATTGGTGATTGAGGTGTTTGAAAATGGTGCGTTGACACATGTTTACAGTGGAAGTGGAAATGGCAACACCTGGACTTTCACCATTGGCGTTAGCACGGCACCGGCATACGACAGCCCATGCAGCGCAGCGGAGATCACGGCAGACGGGCCGTCGTTGGTCATGAACAACGTAGATGCCATTGCTGGGTTTGGCGAAATTGCTCCGGCGGGTGTTGATTGCGGGGTTTATGGTTTTTGGTGTGAAGGAAATTCAACCAATTCCATTTGGGCGAAATTTATTCCAACCACAAATTCAACTTCATTTGAAGTGACTACGTGTAATCCGGGAACAACAACAGATACACAGATAGCCATCTACAGAGTAACAGATTGTTCCGACTTCGCGACGTTTGAATTGATTAGTTCGAACGATGATATGTTGGGCGGCTGTTCCAACGGAGAATATTATTCTTCGCAAACGTTCACTTCTTGCCTAGAGGCTGGTCAATTGTATTTAATTCAAATCGACGGTTGGAACGGCGCTGTTGGCGATATAGAACTTTCAGTTCATACGTATAGCACTGCCATTACATGGGATGCCTTGGTGAACGGAATTTCTTGTCCACTAAACAAAGGCGATGTTGGCAACGGTTCTGTTTATCCCTACAGTGTTGGAGCCGGCGCAAACTTCACTTCTGTTTGGACAGGTCCTGCAGGATTCACTTCAACGAATCAATATTTGCTGAACGCTGATCCTGGAACATACACCGTTACAGCCACAACGGGTTGTGGCGAGGTATACACACAATCGTTTGATATTACTCAGCCCGATGTTTGGATGGTTACAACGAATATTGTTCTTCCGAATTGCGACGTGAACAACGACGCATCTATTGAAGTGAATGTTGCAGGAGCAACAGCTCCTTACACCTTTGCTTGGAGCGATGTAACGGGTCTTCCACTTTCAACAAACAATCCGCTTACAGGCATTGGAACAGGAACCTACAATATGGTCATTACCGATGATCACACGTGCACCTATAGCTACACGTTCAACATTACCGATTGCGTTGGGTTGGAAGAATTAACGCAAGCATCGATCAATGTATTTCCAAACCCATCGAATGGCTCATTTGCTTTCAGTCACGAAGCTCTTCAAAATGCTTCTTGGAGTTTGTATGACATCTCTGGCAAATTAATTCATTCGGAAAGAATTACTACAGGAAGCACTCCGACTTTCGTAAATGTAAACGTCCCTTCAGGTGTTTATTCTTTGCGCATCGTTGCTGAAGATATGCAGCTTCAGAAGAGTGTTGTTGTTGAGTAAAATCAACGCTTTCAGACACATTTAGTCTCGTTTTTCAACTCGTTTCCGAATAGGGAAATCTTTACACTTTCAAATATTGTATTGAAATTTGTTTTAACAAATATAAGTTTCCTTATTAGGATATGCTATATTAGCAAAATGAAACAAAACGCAATCAAAATTCAACGTCAAAATTCTAGACAATGTCGCTAATGAGATGTACTTCTTAACCGAGAAAGCTCGGGAAAAGATCCTGTACAACATATTGAAATCAACTAAGGTCATTGATACGGAACTACTTAAAAAGCTAACGTCCAACATTTGGGAATTTCGAACATTCTATTCGAATACTTATTACAGACTTCTGGCATTTTGGGACGGTTCCGAATCATTAATTATAATTTGCACAATCTTCATAAAAACAACTCAAAAAACTCCACAAAATGAAATCCAAAAAGCCGAAAATCTCAGAAGACAATACTTCGAAGAAAAAAATGAAACTGGTAACCCTTGAGGAAACACTAGACCGTTATATCGGAACGAAAGAAACAGCAAAACGAAAGCAGTTCGAAGAAGATTTGCGATTAGATTTATTGGGCAACTCCATACGTTCGCTGCGCGAAGAGCAAAACCTCAGTCAAGAAGATTTAGGCAATCTAATTGGCGTGAAAAAGGCCCAAATTTCAAAACTTGAAAACAACTTCACAGATGTCCGTGTTGGAACATTGCTAAGAGTCTTCAAAGCGTTGAAAAAAGAGATTAAAATCTCCTTCGTCTAATTACAATCCCTGAAGTCTTTCTTTCAGTTCCTGAACTTGTTCTGCAGAAACATTTCTATGAAAGACAAATCGAATCCACTGCGGGCCGAAGGGGAAACACTTGATTCCCAAAGGAGATAATTTTTCAATCATTTCTGCTGAAGAATTGCTCGTGGGCCTCCAGATAACAATGTTCGTTTCAACAGGCATTATCTCGGCGCAATAAGAAACTGAACTCAACACATTTCCAATGGCTTTCGCATGCGCATGATCTTCGTGCAAACGGAAACGCTCCACCTTCATAGCGTGCAGACCGGCAGCCGCAAGGAACCCTGCTTGACGCATTCCTCCGCCCATACTCTTTCTTCGACGACGTGCTTTCAAGATAAATTCTTTCGACCCCACCAAGAAACTTCCAACCGGAGCAGAAAGTCCCTTGCTTAAGCACACACTTATTGAATCGTATGCTTTGGCGTATTCTGCTGGACTCATTTTCGTTTCTTCCAGCGCGTTGAAGAGTCTTGCACCGTCGCAATGCAAAGCCATTCCATTCGCTTTACAAACTTCTTGAATTTTCAAAATCTCATTGAAATCCCAAATGGCTCCTCCACCTTTGTTCACGGTATCTTCCGTGCAAACCAAAGACGTGTTCGGCAAGTGAACATCGGCTCTGTTGTTGATGTTCGCCTTCACTTGTTCCGCTGTAAACATGCCGCGTGGACCTTCAATTAGACGAACAGAACTTCCACTGTTCAACGCAATTCCACCGCCTTCATAAATGTAAATGTGTGCAAGATTGCTACAGATGACTTCATCGCCCGGACGCGTGTGCACATTTATGGCTATCTGATTCGATTGCGTTCCACTGGTGCAGAACAAAGCCGCTTCCATTCCGAAAAGCTCAGCAGCGTAAGCCTCCAAAGCATTTACGGTTGGATCTTCACCAAAAACATCATCGCCCACTTGCGCTTCAAACATTGCCTTTCTCATTTCGTCTGAAGGAACAGTGAACGTGTCACTGCGTAAATCAATTATATTCGCCATAGATGAATTCAATTTTCAATTCGAGCAAAAATAAGCGGAATAGTTCCATTCCCTTTTTACTTGTACTATCATTTTTTCTTTCCATCTTCCAAGGAGTTCATGCGCAACAGTGGGGGTATGTGATTTTCAAAGACAAAGGAGTTCACGACAATTCCTTTCAAAATAATTTTGCACCTGCAGCCATTGAAAGACGCTTTCTTCAAAACATTGCGTGGGATGAAAGAGATGTACCCGTAAATGCAAATTACATTTCTTTGGTTGAAGCCTGCTCAGACAGCACCTTTGGCTCAAGTAGATGGCTGAATGCCCTTGTTATTCAAGCGAGAGAATCCAATTGGAAAGTCATTGCTGAACTTCCGTTCGTGCAAGAAATCGAATGGCTCGAATCAAACTCCTTGCTTACTGCGGAATTTCCCTCAACTAGCTTCAGCGTTTCAACAATGAGCGAATATGAAACCTCGGAGGCACTGCATCAAATAGACCTGTTAGAACCCAACCAATTTGTAGAACGCGAACTATTTGGAAAGAACACTATTATTGCAGTGCTTGACGCTGGATTCACCGACGCAGACAACCTTGATCATCTTTCTCATCTGTTCCTTAACAATCAAATTGTAGCCACGAAAGATTTCCTAAAAAAAACAGAAAGCATTTATTCGCATTCAGAACACGGAACCGAAGTGCTTACGTATTTAGCCGGAAAGAATGATTCGGTGCAATTCGGTTTAGCAACCGAGGCGAACTACCTGCTGGCCCGCGTAACTCCGAATATGGGATTCTTCCGATTTCTCAACGATGTTCAATGGATACAGGCGTTGGAGTGGGCAGATGAAAACGGTGCAAGCCTCGTGAATTCTTCCTTAAGCTTCACGAATCAATTGTATGAACGAAAAGATTTAAATGGAAGAACATGCAAAATAAGTATTGCTGCGAATACCGCCATGGACAAAGGAATTCTGGTTGTGAATGCCGCCGGAAATGAATTGCAAAACGGTTGGGAAATTATTGGAGCACCAGCAGACGCCGAACGCATATTAACCGTTGGATCAGTTGATCCGAAAACGGGGTATGTTTCGAGTTTCAGTTCCGTTGGACCAACGGCAGACGGAAGATTAAAACCCGATGTATGCGCTCCGGGAGAATTGCTTTATCCGGATGACGACAAATACAAACGCATTCAAGGAACTTCTTTCGCAACGCCCTTGATATGCGGCTTTGCGGCTTGCATTAGGCAGCTTCATCCCGATTGGGACAGCGAGAAATTATGGCGTGAAATACGCCAAAGCGGATCGCTCTACCCCTATTTCGATTACGCCCACGGATTCGGAATTCCTAGAGCGAGTTATTTCTTTTTTGATGACCCCGAAGAACCGAATGTTTATTCGGTTCAGTTCAATGAAACAGATTCGTTGAACTGCAACAATCTTCTAACCATTGTCAGATCAGACGGCGAAGAGATATCTGAATCATTTTCGGCACCGGTAGCATTTATTCAATTTGTGAAAGAAACTGGAGAAGTTTTTAAATACAACGTGTCACGTCCCAAGAATAAAGTCATTGCAAGCATACCTCCTGACGAATACCTCGGCTGTAAGCTACGTGTAGTCTACGACCGACACTTTTTTGAAATTCCGATTCCAAAACCATGAAGCGTAAACTAGCACTCCTTATTGCTTGTGTTCTTTCATTTGGAATTTCCGCACAAACAATTCTTTTCGAATCAACCATTGACTCGGTCATGAAGCGCACGCGAGATTATCGCTCAACTGGCGTTAACGTTGACAACTACTCTTCCTTCTATTACGAAATAGGAAACTTTATTCCGAACAACAGACATTTATCGAAACACGAAAAACTCGATTTGGGAAGAAGCTTTTCCTTCGGCTATACTTTCAAAAAAGATATTTCAAAAATGTCTTCTCTGGTTTTCGGAACAAGCTATTACCGTCGAACACAACGACTCAATCCAAATCGTCCCAATCAATCGTTTGAACCAGACAGTATTTGGAACCGTGCTAAATACAGTTCGAATGCAGTTAACGCTCACGTTCGTTTGCGCAAATACCTTTTCAAACACGGCAGTCAAACGAACAGCTACGTGGAATGGGCGGTTGAAGGATATTACTTTATGAACTGTCGGTTCCTCGGTGTAAAAAAAATAGACGACCTTAAATTGAAACGCATTGAAAACAATCCGAACGGATTCAACCATTACCAACTTGCTTCTTCATTGAAAATTAGTTTTAGTACACTTGCCCTTGGCATACGGTATTTCCCAAACTCTCTTTTTTCAAGTGGAAAATATGTTACTGAAACATACGGAAATTGGAATATCTTTTTAACTGTAAATCTTCCGGGCAGCAACGGGAAAAAGAAATAACCTTATTTCACGAAAGGCCAATCTTTCATTTCGTTGTGCCATTTCCCAGTTCCCGTTTCAGTATTCACTTCGCAAAGTGCATGCTCGTGACCATTCGAAATAAACAACCAAGGTGCCTTCAGCACCGAGTTATAGCGAAGGGTTTGGCTAAGCACCGCTTCATCAATCTTCACCGTAGGTGCCTTAAACTCGGCTATCATGAACGGCATAGCTTCTCTCGTAAACAGCACCAAATCAGCTCTTCGCTTCATTCCGTGAAATACAACCTCAGTCTCCACGCCTACTCTTCCCTTAGGAAAATTCAAGTCGTTCACGAAAAAGTGAATGGCATGCTGACGAACAAATTCTTCTGGAGTTAATACAACCCACTTGTTACGAACAACGTCCCAAACCTCGCGCGAAGCTTCTCCACGAATGCGGAATGAATAAGAGGGAAATTGGAAATCGAGCATAAAATTCAGTTGTGCAAATTAGTGTATATTTTTCAAGATTGAAATGTTGTAACGCGACAAGACTATTACCGATATTTGCAAGACATGGAACACTCGCTAATCATTCGTGACATTCAAATGGGCAATGCGGCCCCTGTCTATCTTTTGCATGGCGAAGAGGCGTTCTTTATTGATCTTATTGCTAGCGCCATTGAGGATAAAATTCTCGATGAAAGTGAGAAGGCTTTCGGACTAACGGTTTGTTACGGAAAAGATTCAAACTTAGAATCCATTGTTTCCTTGGCAAAGAGTTTTCCTATGATGGGAAATAAGCAAGTAATCATTGTTCGCGAAGCACAAGATTTAAAATGCTGGAAAAAGGAAGAGCTTTACAAATGCTTGTTGAATTACTTGGAAACTCCCACCCAAAGTACTGTTCTTGCTTTCTGTTACAAAAATGGAAAGGTCGATGGCCGCTCTTCTCTTTTCAAAACATTAAAGGCTAAAGCAAAAACATTTGAATCAGTTGCCATTAAAGAAGCTCAGCTTCCTACTTGGGTGCAAAAT
>CANGEF010000101.1 GCA_947452685.1 Flavobacteriales bacterium
AACGCTAGGAATGGCCCTTCCCCATCGTCAAGGGTAATGTAATCGACGAAGTCGAAAACGCGCGGATCGGAGAGTTCGCGCAGTTCGGTATTCGGATATCCCCCACCCATTGCGATTTTCACTTCCGGATAATGGGTCTTAATCCATTGTCCCGCTTTGAAAGCGCCGTATAAATTTCCACCAAAAGGAACCGTGAATCCGACCATGGAAGGCACTTCTTCTTGGAAGTAGGACTTTACCCTTTCCACCAAAATATCGTCGAGATAATTGTTGGGCTTGTTCAATTCTTCAAGAATGGGACTGAAGGAAACGGCAGTTCTTGAAATGCGTTCTGCGTATTTCGAAAAACCGAAATGCGGACCCACAGTGGCTTGAATGAGATCTGAAATATCCTCAAGGTACATGGTGCACTTGTATCGTGCTTTGTCTTGCACCCCAATGTTTCCGAAGAACCATTCAAGGTCTTTTATTTGTTGAAACCGAGAACCCTCGGGCAAATAGGATCCTGCTGCAATGCGGTATCCGAGCGTATAATTTTTATTTTGAAGGAAGGAAATCACGGCATCTACGGTGTTCTCGTAGGCCTTGCGATTTTTCACCAACGCATCGAGTTGATGAGTTAGGTTGAAGTTGGAAGATTCAATGGCATTGAACAATTGTTCGAATCCCTTTTTAGAAAACACTTCCAACACCATATCTAAACCCAAGTCTCTTTGTCTTGAATCAAAACCTTGTTGTTTCAGAAATCCTGTTAAATAAGCGGTTGCTGGATACGGGGTATTCAGCTGGGTTAATGGCGGGATTATGAGTAGGGGTTTCGACACGAGTGCAAAGAAACGAAAAAGAGCCGCGTGTGCGGCTCTTTTCTATGATTGAATAAAAGGTTATTGGTTTGCTGAAGTAACAAGTGAGCTTTGAATAAAGCCTCTTGTTCCATCTTGCAATTCAACGCCATAAAATCCATCTAATTCACCAAGAATGGTAAATAGCTCATACGGATAAACCTCACGGATAATCATTCCGTCTGGAATTTCTCTTAGGTTCGCGTAACCTTGAGGACTGTTTATTCTGTACATTTCTAATACAGCATCGGCAGGACCATCGGCTTGCATTGTAGTATCAATGGGAGAAGCTTCCTCTACTTGTTCTTGTTCTACCTGAATTTCTTCAACCACTTCATTCGCTTCAGCACTAGGCGCTGGAGCCGGAGCAGTCATTCCTGGAAGTTGATAAATCATTTCCATTGAAGTTGATTTTGCTTTTTCCCAAATCGCCTTCGGAGCTGTTAAGTCCATGTTTGAAACCAATCCGAACAACATCAATGAAGTCACAAAGGTTAGCAACAAGCCCAGAAGTGGTTGGTTTTTGTTTGCTGTGTGGGCATCGCGAATTTGTGTGGTGATCAACCAATCTGAATGATCAATTGAATCATAGACAACACTATTTAAATGCGAATAGATGCTAAGTACAAATCCCATTGCAATGGCTGCAAGTGCGCACATCCATATGCTCATAAAGAAATAACCTAAATGCTTGGCAACTTTTTCACTTCCCACCATGCTATTTGCATTCTCTTGCATTTTATTTAAATGCTGAATTACTGCTAAATTTCTAACTTTTCTTTGTTTAATTTTATCGCTTTCGGTTTGGATATCTGAAATGATACCATCTATTCGCTGACGTTCAAGTTCGCAGCCGTCAACAGGTACATTAACCGCTGGAGCTGGTTCTTGCACCACTACAGGTGCTTCAGGCAAAGGCAAAGGCTCCGTAATTGGCGCAACTGTGCAAACAGCAGCTTTTTCCTCTTCTCTGGCTGTAATACTTCTATTATTGCGAGCAAGTGTTGAATCCATTTCTGAAACTTCAGCTATAAATTCTTTCGCCGTAAGTGCAAATGAAGAGTCGCTATCAGCTTCTGTATTCATTGGCTGAGCTTTCAAGTTTTCGCTAATTATATCAGAATAGTTGTTGTACATAAATGCCAACAAGCCAACGGTTACTGCTCCGTTTCTATGCGCGAATGAAGAATAAGAAGAGTCCAAGTATGCTTGTCCACGTTCAACCCCATTCAAAGCCACACGAACAGATAGCAAGCGCATGTCTGCTTCCATAAGTTTATTCAGTGAATCATTTGAAATGGAATCCACATTGCACCAATCGGAATAAGGCACCATACTTTCCTTTGCCTCCTCCGTAATACTTGCAATACGCTGCTCGTAAACATAATCGGTCGCTTTTTGAGTGAAATATGTCATACCCTGAGTTACCATACCTGGTATAATGGACAAAATAAACGCTGGGATAATAATCGCTGGAATAGCCAATAGGTATGAAAACCAACCGTAATACAGATGTGAAAGAAATGCACGATACACACCTTTGAGATCGCCAGAATAAGCATTTGCGAATGAAGGCAAAGCACTTATTACGAAAATGACAAGAATTGAATTGATAAGAATAAGGAAAGAAGCGAAAAGGCTACCTCCAGCTAATAAGGTTGAAAGTGAAAATTGGAACGAAGTGCGTGAACCGACATTAATAAGAAGGTATTCTACTCCTATTAACACAATCATCGGAACTAAAATAGCTGCGGCAATTTTCGCATAATTCATTCCTTGAGCCTTCCATGTTGCATTTCCATTTTTACGATTGAAAGCAATCATGCTCGCAGCCATTCCGATTGGGATAATGGATAATAAAGTGGTTCCGTGTTGAATGAATCCCTGAATAGACAGATGCTCCTCACCCATGAAGGAGTTGACATATCTGCCAATGAATGCCAACATTAGACTTGTAAAAATCCCAACCGTAGCAATTTTGTAACTAGACCATTTTGATGCATCCCCAATAAGTCTGAATGCCTCGCGAAACCAATTCCAAGGAATACAGATTAGATAATGCCATATCAATTTCCATAAGAAATAAAATCCACCCAGAATAACTTCTTTGTATATCCATTTCACAATGGTTATTAAAAGGTTTAATAAGGCAGTTCCCAAATGAAGGATTTCTCCTAAAAACCAAAGCACTGAAACCACAGCTTCAAAAAACATGATTAGAATTCCGGATATTGGAACCATGAACCACCATACACCGCTGTTTTTTTGAAAAGCTTCTTTGAGTTCCGATAGATTAAATCGACTGCTTGGTGTTTTTCCAGTAATACTAGAATAAAGGCGACTGATGGCATATAGCCCCAATACACCTAGAATTAAATTAATTTCCATTGTGTTTGTTTTTGGTTAAGGTTTGACCAAGATATAATAAAAAAAACGAAAAACGTAACCTTTTGTTTTTAGCTCGCGTTAAACACTACAGCCACTTAAACGTAGCTATATGTATTACACTCTCCCAAAAATAACCGCAAGCTTTGCTATGCTTGTATGTCTCGCCCTCACCCAAGTGGCGGCTCAGGAGAGTATTCCAACGAATTACACAGAATTTACTTTTGAACTTCAAGTAATCGATCCGCAAGCAAAGCAATACGCTGAAATTTGCCAAGACGCATTAGTTCGCTTTGATAATTTAGATGAGTATCGCTTTGTTAATTCGGATAGAGTTGTATCCTTTCAAAAGTTGGGAATATTCGTTAAGCTGTATTCAGCTAAATCAATGTTCATTACATCTGGAAGATTCATTCAAGATGCCTGTATAAATCATGGAGAAATATATTCTGAAGTTGAATTCAGACTATTTCTACAAGACGGTCAATACTGCATTGCACCCATTTTTATTAACGAAAAAGAACTTATCTGTCCATGAACAAATTCGTTTACATAGCGCTATTTGTTCTGTTGGGCTTGACCTCGGAAGCATTCGGGCAAACCTATTCTCCGAATGCGAATAACACCTACACAACGTGTTCAGGTACGTTTTACGATTCCGGTGGAGCGAATAACAATTATGGAAATAACCAGAACTACACGGTTACTTTTTGTTCTGGAAATGGACAACCCATTTACCTGAACTTTACGTCCTTCTCCCTTCAAAATGGTTTTGACTTCTTGTTGATCTATGCTGGAAACAACACAGCAGCAACTCAAATTGGAACCTATTCTGCAACTAGTCCAGGCTTGGTTGTTAGCGCAAACGGCTGCATCACAGTCAACTTCGTATCGAACAACTCGAACAACAATAACGGATGGGCTGCAGCTATCGGTTGCGGAACGCCTCCTACTACAAACGTAAATATGGCTAACGGTTCTTCGACCAGTTGCAATTCGAATTTCTACGACAGCGGTGGTCCGAACAACAACTACGGAAACAATCAGAATTTCACGTATACCTACTGTCCGTTAACGGCCGGAGATATGATCCAAGTGAATTTCGCTTCCTTAAATCTTCAAGCGAACGATCTGCTTCAGGTGTACAACGGGCCTAACATGACTTCGCCTTTGATTGGAACTTACACGGGGACAACCAGTCCGGGATTAATTCAAGCAACGGCGCCCAATGCCGGCGGTTGTTTAACCTTTCACTTTTCATCGAATGGAAACGGTAACTCCAACGGCTGGGTGGCGAGCATATCTTGTTACACGCCTTGTCAGACCATTACTTCGAGTCTAGTTTCATCGTCACCTGCTGTTCAAACGGGTGGAGTTATTCGCATCTGTGCTGGACAATCGGTAACGTTTAATGGAATTGGTACATTTTCTCAGTCTGGAGTTGGAGCGACCTATACTTGGAATTTCGGAAATGGAACAACGGGCACAGGCGCAACTGCAACAGGAACCTACCCAACGGTTGGGACTTATTTTGTAGATCTAGATATTTCGCTTAACGGTTGCACAAGCGACAACTTCATTGGTCAGATTGTTCAAGTTGCAGCACCGCCAACCATAACAACCGCAGCTGCACCTTTGGTTTTGTGTCAAGGGCAAACGAGTAATCTCTCGGCTACTGTAGCCAACACACCCTTTGTTTACAATTGCACAACCCCTTATTCTGGACTTACTTATTTATTGGATGGAAATGGAGTTACCTACTCTACCTCCATTCCAGTAGATTGTTATAGCGCCTCTCAAACCGTGACAAGCGCCGCAGATATCTCGAACATCTGTCTAACCATGGAGCACTCTTACTTGGGTGACTTGAATATTACCATTACTTGTCCAAATGGACAAACTTCAATTCTTAAAGCTTATCCAGGTGGCGGCGGAACCTTTTTAGGATGTCCGTTAGATGACCCAGCTACGGGGCCTGGAACTTATAGAACGTATTGCTTCACTCCCACTTCAACAACCTTATTGGTTAATGGAACAACTTCCAACTGCGGTACCCCTGCCGGAGCATCTATCAATGCTGGCAATTACATGCCTGTGCAGCCCTTTACAAATTTAATTGGTTGTCCGTTGAATGGAAACTGGACGATTAGCGTTACGGATAACTTGAACCTAGATAACGGTTACATCAGTACATGGGACGTAAACTTCAATCCTAGCATTCCCGGTGCATCTGGATCATTCACGCCAACTACTGTTTCACAAGGTTGGGTACCTGCAACCGGGCTAACCAATTTGGGACCTCCGGGAACAACCAATGCCATTGTGGCCCCAACAGCAGTGGGTCAGAATTGCTACACATTTTCTTCAACGAACAACTACGGTTGCACCACAACGCAGACTCAGTGCATCACTGTTAATCCAGGAACTCTTCCAACCTTCACTCAACTTGGTCCATATTGTCAAGGGGCTAATGCAGGAACACTTCCAACCACTTCAACCAATGGAATTACAGGTACTTGGTCAGCAGCTATTTCAACTGCAACAGCTGGAAGTATTGTTTACACCTTTACTCCAACAACCGGACAATGCGCCTCACCAACAACCATGACTGTTGTTGTAAATGCAGCACCTGTAGTTACAACGGTTATTACCAATGAATCCTGCACCACCTCGAACAATGGCATTGTTGCCGTTACGGCAAGCGGACCGAATAACGGTTACAACGTTAGCTGGACAGGAACTTCAACGGGTAATCCGGCAGGAACTGAAATTGCAACATCAGGAGGTAGTTATTCATTAACAAACCTCAACGCAGGAAACTATGTAATTACCGTAACCAATACTGCCGGATGTTCAACCACAACATCAGCCATTGTTACTCAACCGGCTCCACTTACAGCAAGTTCAACAGCAACGTTGATTGCATGTAACGGAGGAACAGCAACAGTTACAGTTGCAGCAGCTGGAGGAACAGCGCCTTACACAGGAGCTGGAACGTTCACGGTGACTGCTGGAACATATACTTACACGGTTACAGATTCGAAAGGATGCACAGCAACAACAACCATCACGGTGATTCAGCCAGCTCCGCTTGTGGCAACAATTTCAGCACCGCCAATTCTTTGCGCTGGTTCAACAACAACTATTACAGTTGGTGCTTCAGGAGGAACGGGACCGTATAGCGGCACTGGATCCTATGAGGTAACAGCCGGAACCTATTCCTACACTGTAACAGATGCGAACGGATGCACCAGCACTGTATCAATAACCATTGCAAATCCAGCACCCATTGTGCTGCCAGCGATAACACACAATTAAAAAATAAATAGAAAAAAAATAAATCCACAGTTATGAAAAAAATCATCATGTTTTTAATGTTCATTGCCCCTATAGTGGCATTTGCACAAAACACCTCGAGTCCAGATACTGTTTGTTACCAGACAGCTGGATCTATCTACACCGTGCCGAACACTGCCGGTTACACCTACACTTGGACTGTTCAATTTCCGGGAGTAATAACCTCTGGACAAGGTACCAGCTCTATCAACGTTGACTGGTCTGCAGCCAACCCTGGATTAATTTCAAATGCGATCTCTGTTTTCGCAACCAGCGCCGACGGTTGTGTGAGTACACCAGTAGTATTGGATGTATTTATTCTTGAAGTATTGCCGAGTATAACCTTGGTAGGACCGTTCTGTTCTGATGCTCCTTGCGCACCACTTGCTGGAACTCCGTTAGGTGGAACTTGGTCAGGTACCGGTGTAGTTGGAAATACCTTCTGTCCAAGCACATCTGGTGCGGGCACATTCACGATAACTTATACCGTTACACAAGGTGGCTGTACGTTTTCGACAACTGCTCCTGTGACAGTGAATCCGGTTCCAGTATTGAC
>CANGEF010000102.1 GCA_947452685.1 Flavobacteriales bacterium
CATCCGTTCTCTATGACTCATGCAGATGTTCCAGATGAAGATAAAATTGGAATGGGTATAACAGAAGGGATGATTCGTTTGAGTGTTGGAATTGAAAACTCTGAGGATATTATTGCAGACTTGGCGCAGGCTTTAAGTTAATTTGATTTATGTTGAAATGAAAAACGCCCGCATTCGCGGGCGTTTTTGTTCGTCTAATGCTAGAGATTATCTCGCAATACCAACAGCACGCTTTTCACGGATAACCGTTACACGCACTTGGCCAGGATAAGTCATTTCAGTTTCAATGCGTGATGCCAATGAGATGGCTAACGCATCGGCTTGATCATCTGTTACGCGATCCGCTTCAACCATTACACGCAACTCACGTCCCGCTTGAATGGCAAACGATTTAGATACTCCAGGGTATTCCAACGCAAGGTTCTCTAAATCGCGCAAACGCTGAATGTAGGCTTCAACAACTTCGCGACGAGCACCAGGACGAGCGCCTGATATTGCATCGCAAACTTGAATGATTGGCGCAAGTAAGGTTTTCATTTCAACCTCGTCGTGGTGAGCGCCAATAGCGTTACACACGTCTGGTTTTTCACCGTACTTCTCTGCCAACTTCATACCCAACACCGCGTGTGGTAATTCGCTTTCGTCGTCTGGAACTTTTCCAATATCGTGAAGCAACCCTGCTCTGCGAGCAGCTTTCGGATTCAATCCCAATTCACTGGCCATGGTAGCACAAAGGTTGGCTACCTCGCGGCTGTGTTGCAATAGGTTTTGTCCGTAAGATGAACGGTACTTCATACGTCCCACCATGCGAACCAACTCGCTGTGAAGACCGTGAATGCCCATTTCAATACAGGTACGTTTTCCAACTTCTACAATCTCTTCCTCGATGTTCTTGCGAACCTTCGCAACAACTTCTTCAATACGCGCCGGATGAATACGTCCGTCTGTAACCAATTGGTGAAGAGAAAGACGAGCAATCTCTCTGCGAACCGGATCGTAACAAGAAAGTACAATCGCCTCAGGCGTGTCGTCTACAATAATTTCAACGCCAGTTGCCGCTTCAAGTGCGCGAATGTTGCGTCCTTCACGTCCAATGATGCGTCCTTTGATTTCGTCGTTTTCAATATTGAAAACAGACACACTATTTTCAACGGCGTGCTCTACAGCCGTGCGTTGAATGGTCTGAATAACAATCTTCTTCGCCTCTTGATTCGCTTTCAATTTCGCTTCGTCAACGATTCCTTGAATTTGCGAAGCACATGCATTACGTGCGTCTTCCTTCAACATTTCCATCAACTGAGCCTTTGCAGCATCAGCAGAAAGTTTAGAAAGGTCTTCCAGTTGAGCTATGATTTTCTGTTGCGATTTCTCTAAATCGTTAGACTTTTTCTCGTTCAATTCAATCAACTTCGTCGCATTTTCTTTTTGAGCCTCAGCTTCTTTTTCTTTGCGTTTCAGTTGTTCTTGTTGCTGTGAAATTTCGCGTTCGCGATTTTTGATGCGGTCTTCCGCTTGTTTCACCTTGTTGTTTTTTTCGCCAACCTCGCGGTCATGTTGCGACTTCAATTCCAAAAATTTCTCTTTGGCTTGAAGAATTTTTTTCTCTTTAAGGGTTTCTCCTTCTTTCTTCGCCTCTTCAATAATGCCGTCTTTCTTAGACTTTAACGCACCATTTAACACAAAGTAGGTAAGAAGAGCACCACTGATTACTCCGGTAATTGAGCAAACAATAATCAATACACTGCCATCCATTCGACAAAAAGTATTAGTGTTCCACATGCGGACGTTCGGGTCCGTTTCCTAAAGCAGAGGGGGAGAGTAGGGTGGACTAGTTCGCCAAGTAACCGTTTACGAGATTCTCTAATGCTGAGAATTGCTCGGTATAATCGGGTGCGGCAGCTTCTTTTTCAATCACAACTTCTTTCTCAACAATAACTTCCTTTTCCACCACAACCTCAACGGTTTTTTCTATAACCTGGGCAGGGGTGTTGTTTAGTTTAGTAATGATTTGTAAAGCCGCCATGGCTAGTAAATCTCCTCTGTCTTTTACCGAATAGTTTTTTTGAAACAAGGAAACGGCCTCATCCAATTGCGCCTCTGCCTTGCGTATCGAAGCTTCTTCAGAAGCCTTCACCGAAAGAGGGTAATTTTTACCAGCAATGGATATTTGTAAGGTTACTTCGCTCATTGTTCCACTATTTGTTTAATAGTAAAAGACATTCATCTATCTCTTTTACCAAAGCGTTGATTCTCTGCTTAGTTGAATGAACATGATCTATCTGTGTTTCATTCCTCAACGATTGGTTTGCTTCTAACTCTTCTATCTTAACATTTAGGTCTTCAATCTGATCTTGAAGGCCCTTGTTTATTTTGTAAACCGAAGCCAATTCTTCGTTCACCTTAGCCAATGCGTTTACAGCATTGCGCTTGGCTTCACCCAATTCGTGAATTTTTGCCGTAAGTGTTTCAAAGTGTTGAGCCGATTCCATAAATACGTATAGCTTTTGTTGAAGCATTACAAAGTTAGTCAAAATCAGCCCAAGGACGTTCGCTTTTTTTCCTCAATGGCTGTGAATAAAATAACCCCCGCGAATCGCATCGAAGGCTTTTTCTATGCACTTTGCAGTATGGTTTTCAGCAATTTGAATTCGAGTCGATTTTTGATTTTCATTTTTTGCCTTTCTGCGACTTTTGCACAAGGACAAAAATGGACCTGCAGTTCTCCCTTGGATATTCCTTTGGAGCTTGCCGGATCGTTCGCTGAAATTCGTTCGAATCATTTTCATTCGGGAATGGATTTGCGCACCGAACAGCGCGAAGGTTTGCCAGTCTATTGCGCTGCCGACGGGTACGTTTCCAGAATAAAAATTTCACCTTACGGTTACGGTAAGGCTATTTATGTTACACATCCGGAAGGATATGTTACGGTTTATGCTCACTTGCAAAAATTCAATCAGGAAATAGATTCGTTGCTTCGCCTTCAACATAAACTAAAAGAATCTTACGAAGTAGATTGGTTCTTGAAAGAAGGTCAGATTAATTTGAAGCGTGGTCAACACATGGCTTGGAGTGGAAATTCGGGTGGAAGTGGCGGCCCGCATTTGCACTTCGAAGTTCGCGACAGCCGCACAGAGCAATGCCTCGACCCTATGCGCTTTGGATTGCCGGTGCGCGATACACTCGCTCCAATTTTTGAATCGTTCAGTGCTTGGAGCGGTTTCGAAGCCAGCGAGATTAGTCCGAATGAATTGCCTGCAATCGGACATTTTGTTTCAGGAAGAGGCGCTTCAGACACGTTGCCCCTTGAGATTCAACCTGGAAAATTAGAGTTGGCAGTGTCGATTGTAGACCGCTATTTAACGGGCAGCGGCGATTGTGGTGTGAAGGCCTTGCGCGTTTTTGTAGATGGAAGTTTGTTTTACCGAATGGACATTCGGTCGGTGAATTTCAACACAACAAAAGCGGTTAACGGATTTGTTCCTTTGGGAATATACAAGTCGAAGTCGGGGCAATGGTATCGTTGCTCTGTTCCGAAACAGACACCTTTAAAAGAAGAGGTAAGCATGTATTCGTCTTCCATTTACCTAAACGATTCGCTCATTCACAGCATTCGTTTTGAAACAGAAGACTGGAAGGGGAATGTGGCCACAGCCGTGGGTTTTGTGAAGGCCGTTCAGCCTGAAGCAGCAACACCTGCCAACGCAATAGCTGTTTCAGCTGGAGAGGAAAAAATCATTTCAACACGATCTGGGAAAATTGTTTTTCAAAAGGAATCGCTCTTCGACGATATAAAAGTGCTTTTGCTTGAACCTGTTTTTGATTCGCTCATGCCGCCTGTTGTGGAAATAGGTCATGAAGGAATTGCGCTTTTTTCTCCAGTGAAAATTCAGTTCGATTTGAATTCAATGACACCTGAACAACGAAAGAAAGTTGTTGTGCTGCACGGAAACGCTTCCAAAAGAAAATCTATTGGTGGAAGTGTGGAAGGAAACGCGGTTGTGGCGAGTGCTTCTTCCTTGGGAACGTTCACCTATGCTTCGGATTGGGACATCCCAGTTGTTGAATTTGTTGAGCAATTTTTTCCAGAATCTGATTTTGTTGGAAGTGTGAAGTTTCGAGTGAGCGATGCGTTGAGCGGAATTGAAAGCATACGTCCGGAATTGGATGGTGCATGGATTTACTACGAATACGATGCGAAGAACAATTCGGTGACGGTGGAATTGCCCTTGTCTTTGGCAGATGATCAACCCCATGAATTTTCGCTGAAGGTGAAAGATAAATGTGGAAACGAAACGGTCTATAGAAAGACGTTCAATTAGAACATGCTTTTCGGAAGGTCAAGCCATTCAAGGGCTGAGCCGTGCATGATGTTTTCTAAGTCAGTTTGTTCCAATTGCATTTCTTCAATGAATTGACCAATGTGCAAATCTCCAAGCGGAAATGGATAGTCTGTTCCTAAAGCAATTTTTTTCGTAGACTGCTTCGTCATAATGTAACGAAGTAAATCACCATCGTGCGTGGCGCTGTCGATCCAAAACTTGTTCAAGTAATGACTTGGCGCAACGTTGTTGTCTAAAGCCACAAGATCCGGTCTGCAATTAAATCCGTGTTCAATTCTTCCCAATGTTGGAATGAAAGAACCGCCGGCATGCGCGAATAGAAAACGAAGCTTCGGGAATTTTTCAATCACACCCGAAAAGATGAGCGAGCAAATGGCGCGCGTGGTTTCAGCAGGCATACCCACTAGCCATGGAAGCCAATATTTCTTCATGTCGTTTTCGCCCATCATCTCCCACGGATGAACCATAACGCACATGCTTAAGTCTTCGCATGCTTTCCAAAGCGGAAGAAATTTTTCGTCGCTAAGATTAACGCCGTTGATGTTCGATCCGATTTGAATTCCACGAAAACCTATTTTCTTAGCACGCTCCAATTCGGCCATAGCCATTGGAATGTCGTTCATGGGAAGGGTAGCTAAACCAACATAGTTTTTCGGATGTTCTTCCACAATCATGGCAATGTGATCGTTTAAGAATTCCGAAACCTTTAATGTGTGTTCTGGTTTTGCCCAATACGAAAACAAAACAGGAATGGTGCAAACCACTTGAACCTGTGTGTTGTATTTCGCGTACTCGTCGATGCGTAAAACGGGGTCCCAACAATTCGATTCTATCTCGCGGAAGAACTGATCGCCTTGCATCATACGCGCAAAGCCAGCTCTGTGATGATCGAGGTGAATGAATTTTCCATAGCCGAACTCCTTACTCCAATTGGGCAAGTGGTCGGGCATAATGTGGGTATGGGTGTCTATTTTTAGCACGGCGGTTTTTCGTGAGGCGAAGTTAACGAATCTTTTACTCCTTTTTTACTTTGCGCAGGTCGAGCATGTTCACTGAATTCGTTGGGAAATTTTTAATGTTCGAACGAATGAAGTGCATGACTTGGTCGTAGTACAACGGAATAATCGGCGTTTCGGAATGAATAATTTCTTCGAGCTGTTTGCTATATACAAGTGTGCTATCGGCTGAATTCGTTTTGCCCATCTTCGCATAAATGTTGTCGTAAGCCTCGTTGCTGAAGTGTGTGTAATTCGGTCCGTTCGGCGCAAAGCGCGGAGTGGTGAAAACAGAATAGAAGTTTTCCGGATGCGCGTAATCGGCTAGCCAACTTTTTCTGAAAACAGAAAGCTGACCTTTTGAAGCTTGATCGCGAAATGCCGCTCCCTGCAATTGTTGAATCTCGCAAGGAATGCCCAATTGCTGCCATTCATGTTGAATATATTCCATGAGGTCGGCGTAATCACTTGTGGTACTTAACACAATTGTTGGAAGATTTTTTCCATTGGGGAATCCGGCTTCAGCCAATAAATCAAGCGCTTGTTTTTTGTTGAAGGAAATGAGTTGTTCCGTGTTCAGGTCTTTCGCTGCTGCTGGAGAACAAAATCCGAAGTCGGCTGGAATAACGGTGTTGTTGCGTAAATGCTTCACCATATCTTTTTTATTTATGGAAAGGTGAAGGGCCATTCTTACGCGAGGGTCTAGCAAAGCTTTGTTGGCTTGTAGGGAAGGGTCTACAACGAATCCGAGATAGTCTGTTTTAATGAAAGGTGTTTTTTGTAAATACAATTGAGAACTGTATGCGCTTGATAAATTTCCATTCGGATCAAGCAGTTCATCTTTGAATGCGTTGTGAATGCCACTCATGAAATCGTACTTGCCTTGAAGCAAGCCTTGGTACTCTGCAGACATGTCTTTCACAAAATCTATTTTCACGGCGTCTAAGTAGGGAAGGGTATTTCCAAATTCATCTTTCAAAAAGTAATTCGGATTTTTATGAAACACGAGCGCAACATTTTCATACCAGAACGCAAATTGAAAAGGGCCGCAACCCACAGGATGATTGCGGAAATCGGTTCCGTACATTTCAACGGCTTCATGCGGAACAATGTTCGCATATTGCGTGGAGAGCAATCCAAGGAATGGTGAGAAGGGTTCTTTGAGTTGAATAACGAATGTAGAATCGTTCGGTGCGGAGAACCCCTTATCAGCTACTTTTTCGAAAATCCATTTGCCTGGAGAGGCAACGGCATTGTCTAGAATTCGATTGAAGGAATACACCACATCTGACGCGATTACTTTTCTTCCATGTTCTGAAGGGAAGCACGCATTGTTGTGGAAGTAGACGTTATTTTTCAGAATAAAAGTATAGGTAAGGAGGTCTTCTGAGGTGGAAAACGATTTTGCAACCGAAGGAACGATTTGCAGCGAATCGTTCAATTCAACCAATCCATCGAAGAGTTGATTGGTGGCCCACATGATTTCAAGGTCGCGCGCAAATGCGGGATCAAGCGAAGTAATACCGTTGCTTTCGTTGTAACAGAAAACATTTTTGTTGTCACTTCGTTTCGTCCCGCAAGAGACAAACACAAAGAGAATGAGCACACTTCCGAAAAATATGTTTCCGTTAAATTTCATCCAAACAAAAATAGAGTAGGTGGAAGTAGAATTGTTCTGTTCTACTTTTGAGTTATGAAAAAAATAGCTTTGTTATTTGTAATCGCTGCTTTGGCAGCTTGTAACTCGACGAAATCAAGTTCTAAGGA
>CANGEF010000103.1 GCA_947452685.1 Flavobacteriales bacterium
AGAGAAGAATTGGTAGCGTATTTATTGGAAGAAGATTCAGAATTAATAGAAAACATAGATTAACAAGACAATGAAAAAGACAATGATTCTTTTGCTGTGCCTATGCACCTTGGGCGCTTATGCACAACCCGATCGCGACGAACCGCAACGCGGTGAAAAAGTGGAAGCCTTGAAGCGGGCCTACATAACCAGTGAATTGGCTTTAACCCCTGTGGAGGCTGAGAAGTTTTGGCCAATCTACAATGCGCATGAAGAAACGCAAAAGACCCATCGGAAGGAATTGAAGAAAGTCATGGACAAGATGGACGCTGTAGGTGAAAATCAAAAGGCATTTGAATCGCTGAACAATGAAATCTCAGCGCTTCGTGTGAAAGAGGTGGAAGAAGATTCAAACTTCATGATTGCCTGTAGCAAGGTGATTGGCGTGCAAAAAACGGCCAAGCTTCCAGCCATGGAAAAAGAGTTTCATAAAATCTTATTGGAAGAAGTCGGAAGGAAAGGCGGACATCCCGGTCCTCCTCCAGGCGGAAGACCACCACACGGCCCGAGACATAGGTCAATTGACTAATTCGTATTAAATTCGCGAAATGAAAAAATTCTTGAAAATTTCCGGGATAATCATTGGGTCATTGATTCTCCTATACGTCGTTGCTTGTCTTGCTGGACCAAGCGAATTGAAAGCAACACGCTCAATCACAATCAACGCTCCAGCAAGTGAAGTATTTGTTCAAGTAGGAGATTTCAGCAATTGGCCAAAGTGGAGCATGTGGAGTCAGCGCGATAAAAACATGCAAAGCACATTTGAAGGAGATCCCATGATGGTTCATCACAAATGGACTTGGAAAAGCACAGAGGGTAACGGTACCCAGGAAATTACTTCAGTGATATTAAATAAAGAAATAAAATCGGACCTTCTTTTCGAAGGGTTCGAAGATGCGAATAAAAGCACCTTTACATTCACGGAGTCTGGTGTTGCTGCAGACGAGACGGTACCCTGTGCAAATTGCACGACCGAGGTTTCATGGACAATGGACTTTGGAAAAATACCTTTTCCTTTTCGTGGAATGATGTTACTGTTTCAAGGGAGCGTCATCAGCGATTTTGAGCAAGGGCTAGCCAACTTGAAAAAGGTTTGCGAGGGCTGATACTTTTAGGCAACCTTTTTTGGTTTTGTTTAGTTATATTCGTGCTACCTAATCAAAACTTGTATGAAAGCGAAGTCTATTCTTTTTTTCGTCTTAACGCTTACTGTCTTTTTTGGACAAGCCCAAGAACATTCAGTTGCCAGACAATGGAATGAAGTAGTTATTCAAGCCATTCGCAACGACAAGGCTAGACCTCCTATTCACGCTAGAAACTTGTTTCATATCAGTGCTGCCATGCATGACGCATGGGCGTTGTATGATGATACTGCCAAGACTTATTTAATTGGACAAGTGGTAAACGGATTTGCTTCTCCATACAACGGAATTCAAACACCGACCAATATTCAGTATGCCCAAGAAACAGCTATCTCTTACGCCACTTATCGTCTGTTAATTAATCGCTACCAATTTTCGCCCAGTTGGTCGAACACGCTGACCATGGCAAATTTCGTGATGTTAGCATTGGGATATAACACAGCCGAAATCTCTACAGATTACAGCGATGGCGACCCTGCGAAATTGGGGAATTACATAGCCGCTCAATACATTGCCTACGGAAATCAAGACGGTTCCAATCAAGCAGGAAACTACGGAAACTTATACTACGCACCTTCGAATTCACCATTGTTACCGGTGTTCTCTGGTAATCCGAATCTCACCTACATCAACCGCTGGCAGCCACTAAACTTGGCGAATTTCGTAGATCAGAATGGGTTCCCTGGTTTACCAACGCCTGTTGCCATTGCTCCAGAGTGGGGAAATGTTAAACCATTTTCATTAACCGCTGCCGACAAGACGGTGTATTATCGCGATGGTAATATGTGGAATGTGTACAAAGATCCGGGCGCAGCCCCTCAGTTCTTGCCAACCGATACTGCTGCTCTTCATGATCCATTTGTATGGGGAAATGTACTCGTTGGCACTTGGTCTTCACACTTGTCTTCAAACGATCCAACTGTTTTAGACATCTCTCCCATGAGTATCGGAAACGTTCAAGAACTACCTGCAACTGTTGCAGATTACCCGAGCTTTTACAATTTATTGGAAGGTGGAGACAACGGCATAGGACGTGCACTAAACCCCGTTACAGGACAGCCGTATTCTCCAAACTTGGTAAAGCGTGGAGATTTTACGCGTGTATTGGCTGAATTCTGGGCCGATGGACCAAGCAGTGAGACGCCTCCAGGACACTGGTTTACAATTTTAAATTACGTGAATGATCATCCATTGTTCGTGAAGAAATGGCGCGGACAGGGTGCTGTGTTAAGTGACTTAGAGTGGGATGTTCGCGCATATTTTGCCTTGGGTGGCGCTATGCACGATGCGGCCATTTGCGCTTGGGGTATTAAAGGCTATTACGATGGAAGTCGTCCAATTGGTGTCATTCGAAAAATGGCAGACAATGGACAATCGACTGATCCTGCGCTACCAAACTATCACTACCAAGGACTTCCACTCATTTCAAACTACATTGAATTGGTTCAACCAGCAGATACCCTAAACGGATTTATGTCTGGAGATATCGGTGAGGTAAAAATTCGCGCTTGGAAAGGTCCAAACTACATTACGAATCCGCTTGTGAATGAAGCAGGAGTAGACTGGATTCTTGCCAAAAATTGGTGGCCATACCAACGCCCAAGTTTCGTTACACCGCCTTTCCCTGGCTATGTAAGCGGACATTCGACTTATTCAAGAACGGCAGCAGAGGTTATGACTGCCATTACGGGATCTGCTTATTTCCCGGGTGGAATGGGCGAGTTTCACGCAACGCAAAATCAATACTTGGTTTTTGAAGAAGGTCCTTCAACAGACATTACCCTTCAGTGGGCAACCTACACAGATGCTTCTGACCAATGTTCACTTTCACGCATCTGGGGCGGTATACACGCGACATTCGATGATATTCCGGGTAGAAAAATTGGAATTGAATTGGGCCCGCAAGCGGTGGAATTGGCAGACCACCTGCAAACCGCAATGGTTCCTCATGTGGTGAATGTTACTTTTTCAGACCCTACTATTTCTTCTTCAGATATTGGAAATACCGTTAGCGCATTCTTCAATTTCAACAGACCCATGTCAAGTGGAGCGCTTCCTACTGTGACATTCGTTTCAACCGATTTAATTGCGCTAGGCGTTCTTACACAAACCAATGCATTTTGGTTGAACGACACGGCTTTTGTAGTTGAATACCAAGTGGCTCAAGCCACACAACCCTACAGCGGAATTAATTTCAGAGTAGTGGGTGGAAAAGGTTTAGACGGCTGCTTCGCAAGAGCTTATGTAGGTGGTAACTGGAAAGTAGACATGGTTCGTCCGGAAGTTACGGCATGTGTTGCAGCAGACATGTGGATTACAGATGCGAATGTTGCCTCGGGAACATCTGAAGTGGCAGTTTATTTCAACAAAGCCATGGATGTGAATACACCGGCAATTCTTGCATTCACGGATCAAACCCCTGCTGGCTTGTCGCAAAATACAGCCGCAGGATATTGGAGCAACTCAAGCACTTACCACGCTGTATTCAATGTTTTAGATTTCAATGAAGAGTGGATGAATGTTAATTTACATTGCTTAACAGCCATGGATTTAGCAGGAAATCTTGTAGTGGAAGATACGCTGTTGAATGTGTTGAATGTAGATACGCGCAACCCTTCTGTTATCGTTTCGGCTTCAAACGCAATCTTATCTGACGCGTCAAATGGATCTGCATTCCAATTGAATTTCACTTTTGAAGAAGATGCAAATATTTCAGAGACTCCTGTTGTTTCGTTTGTGGAAGGAGATCCAACAATAAACTCAATTAGTTTAGTTTCTTCAACATGGAATTCTGCCACATACTTTGTTGCTGATTACACGGTGAACGATGCTGGAGAATTGTTTCCAGCATTAACTCCAATTATTAACGCGCATGATGTACATGGCAACCTAGCTGCAGTTGTTCAGTCGAATGTGTTCATGATTGATACTGAAAATCCGACCGTGGTTCAGATTACTCCTTCAACCAATTTATATCAAGGACTAACTTCAGACTTTTACATAGATGTGGTGTACAGCGAAACAATGAATCCGTTTTCAGCACCAACGTTGGTGTTCGCCGATCCATTTGTTCTCGACTATTTCACATTGACGTCAGCTACTTGGATTGACGCAGTGACTTACAGATTCACCTACACCTTAACCCTTCTTGATGCCCCATTCACAAGCTTGAACTTGAATGTGAGTCTTGCGGGTGGACTTGATGCAGTTGGAAATCCATTCGCATCTTCTGATTTCACAGATGTTATAAGCATCGATATCATTGGAAGTGTTAGCGAATCTGCACTGAATGCCATTCACGTCTTCCCGAACCCATCATCTGATGTGGTAATTGTTGAAGGAATTCATTCCATGTTGAATCTAACGGTTCGAGATGAAGTGGGAAGAATTATTCACGCAGGGAAATCGGCTAGTCGCATTGAACTCAATGTTTCAAACTGGGCAAGCGGAATCTACCTGATGGAATTCAACGATGGGAAGGGGATGAAGCAAGTACGCTTCGTTAAAAAATAAAAGTTTTAGAGATCAATTCGCAGGCGAATCAGTTCGCTTAGCGAATTGATCTTTTTTAATTTGTGCTTCAGCCTCCATCTTTTCGAAGGCGGAAATCACTCTCTTCACTAACGGGTGTCGAATGACATCGCTACCTGTGAGTTCAATAACACCAATGCCTTCAACACCGCGAAGCAATTCAACACTTCGCATAAGTCCGCTAGGCTGATTGCGTGGTAAATCTATTTGAGTAGAGTCTCCTGTAATGACGAATTTCGCTTGCGCTCCCATACGCGTGAGGAACATTTTCATTTGTGTAACGGTCGCGTTTTGCGCTTCATCTAGAATAACAAAGGCTTTGTCGAGTGTGCGTCCGCGCATGAATGCCAACGGAGCAATTTCAATCACGCCCTTTTCCATATACTCGGCTAACTTTTCATAAGGAATCATATCCATGAGTGCGTCGTACAACGGCTGCAAATACGGATCGAGTTTTTCTTTCAAATCTCCTGGAAGAAATCCGAGGTTTTCTCCCGCTTCAACAGCCGGACGAGTGAGAACAATGCGTCGAACCTCTTTGTCCTTCAATGCCTTCACGGCAAGGGCTACAGCTGTGTAGGTCTTTCCGCTACCAGCAGGACCAATGGCGAAGAGCATGTCGTTCTTCGACATAAGTTCCACCATCTTTTTTTGGTTGGGCGTTCGGGCTGTGATTTTATTTCCACCTGGACCAAACACCAACACATCTCCGTTCGCTTTTTGAATATCGGGAGCATCCGTTTCACCCAATGCAATGCGCTCCAATTGCTGAAGGGTAATGCTTTGATATTTGTCTATGTGCCAAAAAATAAGCGTCAGAAAATCGTCCAATCGCTGAAGCTCATCGTCGCTGCCAATAGCCTTAAGCATATTGCCGCGCGTCATGATTTTCAACTTAGGAAATTTCGATTGAACGAACTTGAATTTAACATTGTTCGGACCGAAGAATTCAATAGGATCTATTGAAGGAAGGAATAGCTCTTTTTCTGCCAATTTTTTGCACAATTAATTGTGTCGAAAATAATGGAAATTACGGTTGAACACCTTTAAATTTCCATGAAATTTGTTGTTACTCTAATAAAACCATGTCCATTGTTGCGCTCATATCAGACCTAGGAACCAAAGATCACTACGTTTCTTTGGTGAAGGCTGCTTTGCTGAATAACAATCCGACCGTTATTCCCGTTGACATTACGCATGAAGTGGGAACGGGAGAAATTGGAGAGGCTGCTTTTCTTTTTCGAAGTGTCTGGAACAGCTTCCCCTTCGGAACAATATTCATGAATGGGGTAAGCAGCTACAAGGTAAGTACAAGAGAACACATCATCATTGAATATCAAGATCGCTTTCTAATCACTGCAGACAACGGCGTTTTCTCGCTCATGTTTCCTGCTGCGAACGAAGAAGAGGTTAAAATTTATTTGTTGAAATTGGAAGACGTCGACGATAAACGTTTTCCAATGTCGGGCGTTTTTGCCTTGGCTGCAGCCCGAATTTCTCAGGGGAATTTACCCGAGCAATGGTGCGAGAGGTTGCAAGAAATGTCTAGGATTAAAGGTCTAGAGCCTTACATGAATGGACAAGACCTGATAACACAAGTTTTTTACATAGATCATTTCGGGAATTTATATTTCAACTTAACGAAGAAATTATTCGATGAAGTTGGGAAAGGAAGAAGCTTTGCTATTCCTGTTAGACCGCAAACAACGATTAACAAATTTCATGAACGCTTCGCAGATGTAGAAGTAGGAAATGAAGTTGCTTTCTGGGGACAAAACGATTACTTGGTTATTTCCATGAATTGCGAAGGAGGTGGAGACAAGGCAACGACTTTCAGCAGATTAATGAATTTAAAATTGGGTGACTCTTTAACTATTTCTTTCCATGGTGACGCGAATCGTTAAGATGTCATTCGACAAGGGCAATGCTCCTTTGTTCCTTGAAATTTTCAATGAACATCGCGAACAAATTCGTGCTGCTGAAGGCTGCACGTATCTAGAGCTGTGGCAAACCGAAGAAAATGATTCAACATTGTTTTTTACCCACAGCAGATGGGAGAATGAAGATCATTTGAATAACTACAGGCACAGCGATATTTTTAAAATCGTTTGGTCGAAGACCAAGGCGCTGTTCAATGCACCGCCACAGGCTTGGACAGTCAACAGCCTTGTAACACTTCCGTAATGAAAGAGCTCGTAACTCCAAGTGTGGCTTTTCAAAAAATTGGTGAAGTATTTCCTAAAGCAGGAAAAGAAATTGTTTCCTTGCATGCAGCAGCCGGAAGAATTTTAGCTGAAGATATTTGTTCAGATCGCGATCAGCCGCCTTTTCATAGAGTCATGATGGATGGATATGC
>CANGEF010000104.1 GCA_947452685.1 Flavobacteriales bacterium
AATTTCCGAATAGAAATCAACTCTTTTCTCAAATGTTTATGCTAGTGCTGGACTGAATTTTATCCAAAAAATCAGTATTGACGAAGGCTGAGGGAGAAATTTGAAAAGCATAAGTAGGAACTCTGAACTTCGTTGTTGGAACTGCGTTGTTGGAACTGCGTTGTTAATTACCAGTCGAAGACATTCGCCGAAGGCATTCGTGTTTTCACATTCGTTGCTACGCAACATTCGTTGCTACGCAACATTCGTGCTTGCACATTCGTTGCTTCGCAACATTCGCCCGCAGGGCTATTTGTCCATTTGCTTCAACAACACGCTATACACCGCTTCTTTCTCGCGAAGGAGTTCGCTTAGGAATTCGTTTTTGTCTTGGTAACGTTGAATAACCAGCTTGTCGTAATCTGTCTGGTACTTATCTGCGTAGTATTGAAAGAAGTTGTGGTTAAGGACTTTGCACAGGCGTTCGAGCAGTCCTGTATCTATGGTTTCACGGCGGTAAATATCGAAGACATTTGGCTGTGAGACGTTGAGCGAGGAAGCTAATTCTTCAACGGTAAATCCTCTCTTCTTCACTATTTTCTTTATTTCCAGACCGATTGAATGCTTCGCCATTGAACGAATCTAAATTGAAAATGAGCGGAGGTAAAAGTTGAAAGTGATTTGAAAATATAGTTAAGTTGTAGTGTTATGTCTGCCTTAATTTTTATAAGCAATGTATGAAAAGGTTTTAATATTGTTAATTCGTGTTGATAGTTTAGTAATATTGCTATAGCAAAACTATAGTCATGGCGAAATCGAAAGCACCGAAACCTTCAAAAGTTCTCGAATCATACACCCACTACAACACCAAACGAACCAACCTTCCGCCTATGGGATTGGTAAAGCCAGAGAATGATCCGGTAGAAGCACCCAAAAAGAAATATGATTTTGATCCACATTTGGATCCTCAGTTGCAATGGGCGGGAAAAACAGAGCGCACTTCATTTGAAGTTCCAACGGTGAGTTTGCACGTGCATGAGCGAATAGATCCTAGACGCATTGTAGACGCGGTGACCAAGGATACCGATGGCGGGCAGATGTCTATGTTTGAAGACGAGCGCAAAAAGTCTTTCCGTGAAGCCATAGAATTTTACAAGCACAATGAGAATTGGAGCAATCGATTGATTGCTGGGGACAGCTTGTTGGTCATGAATTCCCTTTTGGAAAAAGAGGCCATGGCGGGTAAGGTTCAGATGATTTATTTTGATCCGCCTTATGGTATCAAATACGGCAGCAACTTCATGCCCTTCACCAACAAGCGCGATGTGAAAGATGGGAAGGATGAAGATTTGAGTTCAGAGCCAGAGATGATCAAGGCCTTCCGAGATACTTGGGAGTTGGGTATCCACTCCTACCTGGCCCACATCAGAGACCGCATGCTCTTGGCCAAAGAATTGTTGAGCGAGACGGGAAGCGTGTTTGTTCAGATTGGTGATGAGAATGTGCATTCTGTAAGAATGATTTTGGATGAAGTTTTTGGACCTAATAACTGCATAAGTCACATAACTGTAAAAAAGACTAGTGGTTTAGGGAGTGATAATTTAAAAAATGTTGCAGATCATATTTTATGGTACTCAAAGGAGAAAAAGCAAATTAAGTCAAGAAAAATATTTAAGATAAAGCAAGTCGGAGCAGCGGGTGCAACCGGATTTCAATATTTGGAATTGGCAAATGGACAGTTTCGCAGATTAACAGAGAATGAAATTTTGAATTCAGAAAGCATACCCAAAGGGACGAGAATATTTGCATTAGGTGATTTATCCTCATCGGGAGCAACGACAAGTTGTATTTATGATTTTAAGCTGAATGGAAAGATTTTCAAGCCCACGAAGGGGAAAAGTTGGAAGACTACGGAATCGGGCATGAAAACCTTGGCGGATAAAGGCCGAATTTTCCAACGAGAAAATTCAATTAACTACAAAAGGTATTTTGAGGATTTTCCTGTTTTTGAAATTGATAATGTATGGACAGACCTTTCGGGAGGCAGTGGCTCAAACATTTATGTGGTTCAAACTTCCCCATCAATTATCCAACGTTGCATGCTCATGTCCACCGATCCTGGCGACTTGGTGTTGGATATTACTTGCGGAAGTGGCACCACGGCCTTTGTTGCAGAGCAATGGGGAAGAAGATGGATGACCTGTGATTCGTCGCGCATTGCGCTCACCTTGGCCAAGCAAAGATTGCTCACCGCTACTTTTGATTTTTACCAATTGGCGCATCCCGCGCAAGGCGTAGACAGTGGCTTTAAATACAAAACCGTTCCACACGTTACATTAAAGAGCATCGCCAACAACGAACCTGCTTCTCAAGAAACTTTGTACGATCAACCTTTGGTCGACAACAAGCGTCTGCGAATCACCGGACCTTTCACAGTAGAGGCAGTGCCGGCTCCAGTTGTCAAGAATGCTGCTGATGACGTTGATGTTGAAGCAACAGAGACACCCATCGAACATACTAAAGCCACCACGCGCAGAGAAGATTGGATTGCAGAATTATTGAAGTCAGGTGTGCGTGGTAAACACGGAGACAAGTTGGAATTCTTATCCATTGAATCGTTACCCGGCACCTCATACATGCAGGCATTGGGCATTACCAAAGATGAAAGACAAGAGCGAGTGCTTATTTGCTTCGGCCCTGAGCATGCGCCTTTGGAACAACGCATAGTAGAACTGGCCATTGAAGAGGCCGAGGCCATTCGACCATCGGCTTCTATTTTATTATTCTGTGCATTTGCCTTTGAAGAAGAGGCGGCAAAAGATATTGACGAGGCCAATTGGCCTGGAGTGCAGTTGCTGAAGGTGCAAATGAACATGGATCTTCAAACAGATGATTTGAAGAAAGGCGGAAAGACCAACGAGAGTTTTTGGTTTATCGGACAACCCGATGTGCAATTGCACCAAGAGGAAGATGGAAAGGTTAGTGTTTCTGTTCATGGCTTTGATTACTACGACCCGAAGAGTGGAGATGTGCGCAGCGGCAAGGCCAATGACATTGCCATGTGGATGGTAGATCCTGACTACGATGGAAGAGCTGTTTTTCCTGCACAGGTTTTCTTGCCTTTGAGCGGAGCCAAAGACGGATGGAATTCTTTGGCCAAGGATTTAAAAGCGCAGATTGATGAAGAGAAAATGGACTTGTATTCAGGAACCGTGAGCATTCCATTTGTTCCTGGAAAAAAGATAGCCGTGAAGATCATTGACAATCGCGGAATTGAGTCGTTGAAAATCATCAAAGTTTAAACGATGGCACAGAAGAGTATTGATCAACTGATCATTTGCAATCCGTTTACTTCCCCCTCTCATCATTGGGCATATGATCATTCCCAACTTGGATTTGAAAAGATGGCTGGCCGACGAAGAGCCGGGTATATGGTCGGGTCTTCGAATGGAACCGGCTTTGGCGAGTACAAGGAATTACAATTGGCGCAGAACATTCGTGAGCGTGTCGATGCTTGGCGCAATTCGGGATATGCAGGAGTGACGAAGGTGACGAAGGATCTTTTAGATTATTGGACCCAACGCACCTTTGGAGATGATGGATCTGGGTTGCGACCTTTTTTCTTTTGCCAATTGGAAGCAGTTGAAACGTTGATTTGGTTAACCGAGGCACCGGCCGCAGAAAAAGTTGGTATTGATATTCCAACCGATGGCGGTGACTTTGTTCGCTGGTGTACCAAGATGGCTACAGGTACAGGAAAGACAGTTGTCATGAGTATGCTCATTACTTGGAATGTGTTGAACAAATTGAAATTCAAACAAGACACACGATTTTCAAAAAACATATTGATTGTTGCTCCCAATCTCACCGTAAAAAGTAGACTTCAAGTTTTAGACCCGAACAACCCTGAGAATTTTTACAAGCAATTCAATATCGTCCCGCCTCATTATGCGAACGACTTGCGACAAGGAAAAGTTCGCATCATCAACTGGCACATGTTGGGATGGGCAGATCAGGCGTCGTTGGATAAGAACAAGCATAAAAATAAATCAGTCGACAAACGAAAGAAGATTGAAATCTCAGATCGTGTGTATGCCAAACAAGTTTTGGACGACATGCAAAAAGCGGAGAATTTCATAGTCATCAATGACGAAGCACATCATGCTTGGCGTGTGCCCGCGGTGAGTAAAGCGAAGGGATTAAAGAAAGATCAAATTGAAGCGACGATTTGGGTTTCGGGATTGGATCGTTTAAACAAGTCAAATGGCATCTTGCGCTGCTTTGATTTATCTGCTACTCCGTTTGCTCCGAGTGGTGGCAAGTCGGGCGAAGACGCTTTGTTTGAGTGGGTGGTTTCAGATTTTAATTTATATGATGCCATTGAAAGTGGGCTGGTTAAAACACCTCGTGTTGTGGTGAAATCAGACGACAAAGATTTATCTCCGGAAATGAGGTCGAAGCTTTTTCATTTGTACAATGAATCAGAGATCAAAGACAATCTTCAACTAAAAAACAACGACTCACCGTTGCCTTCCTTGTTGCTGAATGCCTATATGCTGTTGGGCGAAGATTGGTTGCAAACTTATAAAGCGTGGATGGCAGAAGGCAGCCAAATTCCGCCAGTGATGATTACGGTTGCAAACACAACCTTTTCTGCTCAAAGAATTAAGAATGCTTTTTTGCGAAAGGACATTGCTATAGATGAATTGGGAGATGAAAAATATTTGGTAGAGATTGACGCCAAGATGATGGAGGATGCTGAGGATTCAGGTGGTTCAACAACGACGGATGATGATGAAAGTGACACAGGAAAAATTTCCAAAAAAAGAATGGCAGAAATCATTCGTGAAAAGGTAAACACCACAGGAAAAGTTGGCAAGGCAGGACAAGATCTGCGGAACATTGTTTCTGTGGCTATGCTATCTGAGGGTTGGGACGCGAACAATGTTACACAAATTATGGGACTTCGCGCGTTCAGCAGTCAGTTGTTGTGCGAGCAAGTTGTTGGTCGAGGATTAAGAAGGGCGTCTTATGATGTTGATCCCGTTACCATGTTATTGAAACCAGAATATGTGAATGTATTTGGAATTCCATTTTCATTTTTACCTTTTGAAGGAGACGGCACCTCAACGGCTTCAACCGGCACAACGAAGTCTTCTCATTTGATTCAGCCTGACGACAAAAAAGTGTCGCATCTCTTGGATTTTCCAGACATACAGTCCATTCAGGCGGTAAGAAAATCAAAACTAGATTTGGACTGGCATCAATTGCCCGCTTTAACTTTGAATTCATCGGTTGTCATTACAAAGGCCGATTTGGAAGGGATCATCGAAGGCAAGCCTTCTTTAAAAGCATTTTCCGAAATCGAGTTACAAGAATTGATAGAGCGCAATCGCGTTCAAACCATTATTTTCAAGGTCGTTGCTCAATTGAAGTCGACATTAATGGGCAAAGATTGGAAGGGCAGTGATTACAAGTACATTGGACAATTGGTAGAGCTTGTAGAAGAATTTATCTCTTCGGATAAACTGATTGTGCAAGACAAGGAATTCGCAAAAGGTTCACCCAAGTGGAGGGTTTTGATTATGCTTCAAATGGGAACGATTATTCAACATTTGGGACACCACCTGAGCATAAAAAATGCCGATAGATACGAGCTGATATTTAACAATCCGCATAAGCAGATTCGTTCTACAAATGATCTGCAGACTTGGTACACCACGAAGAAAATTGAGAATCATGAAAAAACGCACATCAATTTTGTTGTTTTCGACAGCAAATTAGAAGCGATAGAAGCTCAGATTATTAATGATTCTGCATTTGTTAAATCCTTTGTAAAAAACGACCACCTGTATTTCACAATTTGGTATATGTGGGAAGGTATTCCAAGAAGGTATTTTCCAGATTTTATTATTGAAATGACCAATGGCAAGAAATTCATTCTCGAGACAAAAGGTAGGGATGATGAGCAGAACCGCGTGAAGCGAATGGCGATGGAGCGATGGGTAGATGCTGTTAATCAATCAGGAGCCTTTGGAACTTGGTGTTGGGATGTAAGTTTTCATCAGGATGATTTATCAGAAAAATTAGAAAAGCATGGGAAATAGAAGCCGGTTTATTCCGGAACACGTTTTGGGTTGTGAGAACCTTTCATCACCTAAATTTAAAATTTGTATTGAGCATAATGAAAAGGTACAAAAATTCGATTTTTTAATTTCAGACAATGCCAAAGAGAACTATGCAATTGGATTTATTATCCGCTCAAATGCTTCAACCAATAGGGAATTATTGGACGATCTCTACTTAGAACAAAAAGAGAACGGCCTCACTAGTATTTTCGATGAAATGTATCGACTTCATAGCTCCTTTCAATACGGGGTAGTATGTCTTAGTTTAAACCATGCGTTCTATTTGCCTGATGGAATAAACCAAATGAATCCGGAGTTTTGGGAAGAAGGAAAACATTACGAAGATTTGTATTGCAACGCAATAATTCGGGGTTCAGGCAGTGCCAATCTTAAGAATTTAATTCAGACTAAGGAGACTTTGTAATAATTCGAAGAATTGATCATCGCAGATGATTCAGCACATCCGATACCAATCCATCTAGCTTTGAAAAAGCAAACCACCTTTTCCCGAGATCTTTCAAGGAAGCCCCAAGATGATAAAGCTCTTTTTCATCGAGAATCAGAAAACGATCATGTACGTTTTTCAGAATTCGGATTTCAATAGGTGGATATTGCGCGTTGTGTTTTTCAAGGTCGAGCTTGAGTTGGTCGGTTATTCTTTCAGTATAAATCGTACAACGAACTTTTTTATTTCTTTTTGAAAGTTGAAGCAGTGTTGTTTCGTCGATGTAGTTGTCGATGAG
>CANGEF010000105.1 GCA_947452685.1 Flavobacteriales bacterium
CTCACATAATCAACAACAAAGGCATTCTTTTCCAAAGGCAATCGATTGCTTGTTTGCTGCATGGCCATGTCTACCAACAGTTTCATGGGTGATCGTGGAAATACATTCTCTTCTCTTCCTTCTAGAATTTTTCCGTCTTTGCGGTCGCTCGGTTTTTTATATCTGAACTGCGTGCGCATTTCCTTTCCGTCTGTGTACCAAACAATCGCGTTTTCTGTCCACAAAACACCATACGTGTGCATGCCGTCTGATCCGTCGAATGGAAGCTTCACACTTGCACCCGACATTTTTTTGTTGTAATGCGCGGTCATGTGTTGAACGCGTGATTCCTTCTTTTCACTATAACCACCAAACACATTCTCTTCGTTCCAAAATTCGAAAACATCAATCTCGTTATTAGTACCGTCAGACTCTCCGTACAACCAAAACGCTGGCCATGCATCTCTTCCCTTTGGCAATTGACAACGGATTTCATAGTATCCCCAATGGAACAAATCCTTCGATTCGAACTCTCCTGTATCGTAACTGAAATTACCCTTGCGCTCTTTCATTCCGTCTGTAATCCAAACGTAAAAGGTCTGATCTTTTCTTTCTTTGGGAAGTGTCGTGATTGAAACCCTTCCGTCTTTTAGCATGACGCTTTCTTTGGTTAACCATTGATGAGAATTCTCCTGATTCACATCGCGCATGACCCCCTCATTCAACTTCCATTTGCTTCGATCCAAATTACTTCCGTTGAATTCATCGCTGAAAGAAAGGTTCATGGGAATAGACAGTCCTCGAAAATTAATAATCGTGTCTTTCGGCTGAGCGAAAGCCAATGCAGGCGCTAATGCGCAAACAACGACAAGCAACTTCTTCCACATAAAATATTATTTTTTAGGTTGAAACCACGATGAATACATAACATAGTTATTCGCTATGCGCTGCACTTCACCTTGAAACAATTCCGAAGAAAGGTCTTTGATTTTTTTTGCTGGAATACCCGCGTACACACTTCCGCTTTGCACATGCGTTCCCTCGGTAAGAATGGCGCCGGCTGCAATAATGCAGTTCTCTTCAATCACACAATTATCCATAACTATGGCACCCATTCCAATCAGCACGTTATCATGTATTGTGCATCCGTGAACCATGGCTCTGTGGCCAATGCTCACGTTGTTTCCAATTTTTGTTGAAGCCTTTTGGTACGTGCCGTGAATGATAGCGCCGTCTTGAATGTTTACTTTGTTGCCTATTTCAATGGTGTTCACGTCGCCACGAACAACCGCAGTAAACCACACACTGCACTGATCTCCCATAGTTACCTGCCCAACTATCGTGGCGTTGTCAGCAATGAAGCAATCGTTTCCCCATACTGGGGAAACGTTGTTTACAGGTAAAATCAATGGCATACTTTCTTTTTACAATGGAATGTTTCCGTGCTTCTTACGCGGCATCTTCTCTGCCTTATTCTCGAGCATTTCAAATGCTCGAATCAATTTCTCACGCGTAACAGCCGGCTCAATAACTTCGTCTACATATCCGCGTTCAGCAGCGCTGTATGGATTTGCGAAAAGCGTAGCATACTCCGCTTCTTTTTCTTTCCACTTCGCGTCTTTGTCTGCAGCCTCTGCAATTTCTTTCTTGAAAATAATTTCCGCGGCTCCCTTCGCGCCCATCACCGCAATCTCTGCCGATGGCCACGCGAAATTCATGTCGGCACCAATGTGCTTGCTATTCATAACATCGTATGCGCCGCCATAGGCCTTACGCGTAATGACAGTCACACGCGGAACAGTTGCTTCGCTAAACGCGTAAAGCAATTTCGCTCCGTTCGAAATAATTCCGTTCCACTCTTGATCGGTACCCGGCAAAAACCCAGGAACGTCTTCCAACACCAACAACGGAATATTAAACGCATCGCAGAATCTTACGAAACGTGCAGCCTTGTTGCTGCTCTTAATGTCTAACACGCCAGCTAAAAACGCGGGCTGATTCGCAACAATACCAATGCTTCTTCCAGCAAGGCGCGCGAAACCAACCACAATATTTTCAGCATAATCTTTATGAACTTCCAACCAAGACTCTTCGTCTACAACGGCTGAAATAACTTCTTTAATGTCGTAAGGTTGATTCGGATTGGCAGGAATAATTCCATTTAATCCTTCTCTTCTTTCGTTGCCCGATTCGTATGGCAAGCGAGCTGGAGTTTCCTCGCAGTTTTGCGGCATGTACGAAAGCATTTGACGAATCACCTTCAACGCAGCCACATCGTTCTCTGCCGTCAAATGCGTAACACCACTTTTCGTGCTGTGTGCACTTGCACCACCCAAATCTTCGCTGCTTACTTCTTCGTGCGTTACGGTCTTCACTACGTTCGGACCAGTCACAAACATGTAGCTCGTGTTTTCCACCATAACAATGAAATCTGTTAAGGCCGGAGAATACACAGCACCGCCAGCGCATGGACCCATGATCGCACTCAACTGTGGCACAACTCCGCTGGCTTGAACATTCTTGTAGAAGATGTCGGCATAGCCGCCAAGACTCACCACGCCTTCCTGAATACGCGCACCACCACTGTCGTTTAGACCAATTAACGGCGCGCCGTTTTTCATGGACAAGTCCATGATTTTGCAAATCTTCTGCGCGTGCGCTTCAGCAAGCGATCCGCCCATTACGGTAAAATCTTGAGAGAAGACATACACCAAACGTCCGTTGATTTTCCCGTATCCGGTAACCACACCGTCGCCTAAATATTTTTCATTTTCTAATCCGAAATTAGTACTGCGGTGAGTCACCAACATTCCTATTTCTTCGAAAGAGTTTGAATCTAACAAAACCTCTATACGCTCACGAGCTGTGAGTTTTCCTTTTTTGTGCTGCGACTCTATACGTTTCGCACCACCACCCAATAAAGCTTCTTGCTTCTTCTGTTCGAGATTGGCTAATTTTTCTTGCATGCGGCAAATTTAGGATTATTCCGCTGTGCCTGCTACATCGAATTCAATGACAACCTCTGTTCCGCCGTTGTTAAACATACATCTGTCGGCCAAACGTTGCATTAAAAAGACACCTCTTCCGTGAGGCAATTCAATGTTTTCAGGAGCGGTGGGATCTGGTAAATTTTCGAAATCGAAACCCGGACCCTCATCAGAAATGATAAATCGCAAAGTCTTTTCATTCTCCAATTCGAAGGTCAACGATACTTGAAGCTCACTGCTCATGCGGTTTCCATGAACAATGGCGTTGTTCACTCCCTCCGTAAGACAAATCAAAACTTCGCCGTAGTAATCTTCCTTCACCTTGTATTCACTGCACACATCGTCTACTAGCTTCTCAGCTAAATGTATGCTTTCAAGCACGGATGGAAAACGAAGTTGTCTGCGACCTTGGATCATGAATTAATTTTTGCGTATCAAAAATGAGAAAAAAAACGCGATGTTCAATTTATTTCTTTTAAGAATTTCTGAAATAGCGCTGCGTCTTCTCTTTGTAATACGGTTTTAAGTTTGGTGAAACCGAGCGTAATGTCTCTACGCCCTTCTGTTTATTCTTTAAAAACTCTTCGTACTTCTTCGGATTTCCAACAGGCGCATTAATGGCCTCGTTGCTCTTGCGCTCTTCGTCCATCTCGCGCACACGCTCGGCTTCTTCGGCCTTCAATAAGCGAATCATAATGTCGTTCTGTCTGCGAATACTCTCCTCAGTTACTTGATTGTTTACGATGTCCCGCTGAAGCTTTTCCATCTCTTTCGCTATCTGCTTCATTTCATTTCCTGCGCCACTTCCGTCTTCGTTCAACTCGTTGCCCTTCTCTTCCATCATCTTGCGAATAGCTGCTTGCTTCGCGGCCATCTGGGCCAATTCTTTCGCCTGGCCTTCGTCGCCACCGCTCTTCGATCCGCCTGAATTGTTCTTGCCTTGATTTTGTCCTTTTTTCTTCGCCTCTTCCAACTGCTTCTGCAAGCCTTCTTGCATGCGCTTCATCTGCGCCGCCGAGGCTTTGCTCTTGCCTTTTCCTTTGCCCTTTCCGCCGGGTTTGTTGCAACTGCCTTTGCCTTCTTTTTTCGATTTCGACTCAGACTGCATTTGCGCCTGCATCTGCTGAAGCGCATCGTCTAACAGCAATGCTAGGTTGTTGTAACCGGTCATGGCCGACTGCTGATTCTGTGTAATACGTGGCATGTTTCCATCTGGAAAATCTTTCATGACGCGGTCGAGGTTCGCGTTGATCTCGTTGATCTCGTGATTCACTGTAGAGCTGATTTCAGGCACACGTTTACTCAATGCGAACAAACTGTCTTCGATCATGCGCGAATCGTCTTTCAACTTACGCTGACGTTGCGCCAAGGTCTTCATGCGTGGATCGTTCGCCAGGGTCTTCTTGGTCTCTTCCATGAGCGCCTCTTGATCGAAGCTCACCGATAAAATGTTTTCCAACAAAGCGCGCATGGCGGCCATGTCTTCTTCGTGCTGCTCTTGCTCTGCGGCTTCCATGCCGTCTTGCATTTCATTCGCCATTTGCTTCATCTTCTCAGCAGCTTTTTTCTGCGACTTCGAAGCGTTGGCTTTTTTGTTTTGTTTCAATTCGGAAGAAGACTTCTCTTGCTCGTCGTCGATCTCTTTTTTCAATCCGTCTGTATCCGGAATTTCTTGCGGCGTCTCCAATTCTTTGTTCAACTCTTCCGCTTCTTTCAACTCCTTCTTCACATCTTCGAACTCTTTGTTCAACTGCTCTTGCTCTTTCAGTTTCTCTTCCGCACTCTTCGATTCGTCGTTGGCTAACTTCTCTTGTTTGTCGGCCAATTCATTGAGTTTCGCTGCGGCTTCCTTCAACTTTTCTTCAACTTCCAATTCTTTGAATTGCTCCAACGCGCGATCCAATTCCTTCTCTAAATCTTCGGTTGAAAGATTCATCTTTTCTATTTCTTTTCGAAGCTCGTCTTTGTTCAATTCGTTCATGAGCTTCTGAAGTTCCTGCATCATTTCCTTCATTTCAGGACTGAGCATTTCGTTCATCAGACGCTCCAATTCTTTTTGCTTTTCAGCTAGCTGCTCGTCTTTCTGCTCTTGGTTGCGTTGCTGGTTTTGTTTTTGAATTTCTTGAACCTGCTCTTCCAATTTTTTCTGACGCTCTATGAGGTCTTCTAATTTCTTCTTGTCTTGCCAATTGAGATTTTGCTTCTCGAGCATTTCGCGTTCGAGTTGCTTCATTTCTTTTTGAAGTTTTTCTGCTTCGCGCAAGCTCGATTCCAATTGGTCTTTGATGCTTTCGCTTTGCTCGTTGCGCATTTCCTTCAGTTCTTCTTCCGACGGATTCACGAACTGTCTCACTTGGGAGCGTGTGCTCTTCGCGCCGTGCACGCCGTCGTTGTCCCACACTTCGAAGAAGTAATTCACTTCGTCGCCGGGCGCTAGGTTGAAGATGGAGAAATCTACTGCGTGGAAAAACTGATCTCCGGTTGTGCCTACTTCAAACTGAATGGGCAACACGGTTGCGCTTTCTACGGCCTTACCGTCGCGCATGTGAACGGCGGTGAAGGTGAGTTTCGTAAGGCCGTAATCGTCTTGAATACCTCCGGTGAAATAGTGAACGTAACGCGAGGTAGAATCGGTTTCATCTTGAACGCTAATGCTTGGGTATCCGTCGGCCACTACGTTCACTTGATACGACAAGGCGTTTCCATTTTGCACTTGATCGTTTTGAGGAATGACGCTGTATGCAAAATTCTGCGAAGCATTTTCGCGGTGCTCGAATCCGTTTGAAGTTTCTTCGAACGGCAATTTACCTGCGGCTGTTTCGAAGAGAACAGCGGAGGTATTTTCACCGGCGATTTTCCAGGTAAGTTGTGTGCCTTCAGGAACCAATAGATCGCCGGTGTTGTTCACCACAGCGTTCTCTTTTTTCAGGTAAGAAGGGTAGTTCACTTCAATCTGAAACTGCGTCAGCTTCGGCATTTGGAGCACGTCGAGGTTATATCCTTTGCTGTGAAATTTCCCACCGTAAAACACAATCACCGCGTCTTCCTTCACATTCGAAAGGGTGTATGAAAAGTCAATTTTGCTCTTCTTCACCATTTGAAATTTCTGTCCGTTTACTTCAATGAAAACTTGTGCTGGAATTTCCTTTCCTGTCACTTGCATGCGCACCTCGTAGTCTGTGTTTTCAATCGCCGTTAACGTGTCGTTCAACATGTCCATGGTGAAAGGTGCTTCCTCTTCAATGATCTCGTTGTAGCGCAGCAGACGGTCGGTAGGTTTCAGAATGAAGGAAGGCGTGATTAAGAACAACACACCGAATACGCCCACCAACGGAAGCAAGTAACGCAAATATTTTTTGTTCTTCTTCACATCAATGGCCGCTGTGAAAGGCACCGGGCGCAACGACTGCATGCGCTGTGCTATGCTCGCTTGAAGCAAACTGCTTTCCGCATGTTCGTTCAGTTGTGATTGAAGTTGAAGGGTATTCAGAAGTCGATCGTCAACATCAGGAAAGTGCTTTCCGATAATGGAGGCGGCTTGTTCGTAGGAAATGTGCCTTCCCAATTTCAACATAGAAAAAAATGGCAATGCAATTCTTGAAACGAAGAAATAAGCAGCAGAGGCTAAAAATCCGAAGAAGAAAATGGTTCGAACGGTTGGACCGAAGTGGCCAAAGTATTCGAGTGTTACGAGAATGAGATAGAGTCCTAAGAAAAGTGCGGCTACATACAGAAGCCCTTGAACCATGCGGTTCTTGTAGTACTTCCGAATGAAGTCGTCTAAGCGTTGTATGAGTTGTTCGTATGCGTTCATGCTACTTTCTTCAGCATTGAAAGATACAAACGAATTTGTTTGACACTTATTTTTTCGGAATGGAAATA
>CANGEF010000106.1 GCA_947452685.1 Flavobacteriales bacterium
GTGTAAGATGCATTTTCATTTAAATGTTGAATGGTAAAGCTGTTGCTAAACGGATTCGGAAACACCGATGGAACATCTTTCGATAGTTCAGTAACAGAATTCCAAACGGAAGTTTTTCCAGATTTAAAAACCGGACGAATCATAAGCGCTCCATTGATGCTTGAATGTTGCCAAGGCTGCTGAAACCCGTTGTTGTAAAACACTTTGGTCCCATTAATATTTCCACTTTTGTCGTTTCCAACCGGAAGCCCTACGCTTCCACTTTGAACCCAACCCACGTAAAAATTCCCTGTTACTTCAATGGGCGTGTCGTAGGAATAATAAGAGAAGTAGTTTTCGCCGTGCTGATAAAATGCGGGGTGGTGGTAATTGAAGTTTTCGCCCAATTCCGAGCCGGGTTCGGCGCCACCATCGGACCATGCACGTAATAAAAATGTTTCTGAACTCACATTAACTCCGGTTGGCAACCAATACACGAATAAACCTAAAAGAGAGTCGGTAACTTCAGATCGAAATTTCATAGCAATCATGCCGCCCGCTGCAGAATTGGAATAGCCGCGCTCAGCAGTGCCATCGTCGTAGGCGTAGTAGTTGTAAAAATATTGACGAAGCGTTGCGGTGTCGTTTTGTAAACGAGCATCGGTCGGATTAATATACGTCTTCACATCGAAGTAAGAGCAGGTGTCGTCTGGCGTAACATTGTACGTGAATCCGTTTAGATTTACGGTTCGCGTAAATGCTGAATGTGCATTCAATGCTGTGTTGAAATCTACTGCACTGAACACTTGCGCAGGTCCACCTTGTTTACGAATGCTGTAGTTGGTAACAATGTTCTCGTCGTTTCCCAAGTTCTGTTCTTGAATGCCAATGGCTGAAACCATGTTGTTCGCAGCATTTGCCGCGAAGTGTGTCAAAGGCATGGCGGTGTATTCATTCAACAAAGAACGAAGAGGATATTGCATGCACACCTCATCGAAAATAACATTGCTCGAATCTACTCCGGCGTCTAATTGCACATAGTCAATGTTCCAATGATCGAAAGCTCCACTCAAGGTGCCGTAGTTTCTAAATCGGAATTTGAATCCGTCTAAGAAATATTGAGCGTCGGTAACTCCAATAAAAACTTGATCGAAGGTGTTGGTCGGATAAACCACAGGACTGGTCCATACCTGTGTCCATTGTCCGGCACCGAAAGGCGAGAAAAATTCAACAATTAAACTATCTCCTGCATCTGGTGAATTTCCATTTCCTCCTCCTTGAAAGAAGAACGAAAGAAACACTTGGTCGGTGGGGGTGAAGCTGGAAAGGTCAATAGGCAAGGAAGTCAGCGTGTCTGCACTTCCATAAGAAAACTCATCTTCGAAATTATACGGATAGCCGTCTGCGCGCAATCCGTCTAGCGTAGCAGCACCAATGGTCGGAGGTGCAATTGGAAAACCTGTGTTAATGAAGGCGCTGGTGTCTGACCAACGCTGCCAAGTGGTTAATACAGCAGGGTCATTGGTGGGAAGTGAATTTCTGGAAAAGTCATCGAAAAACGGAAGGGTTAAACTGGCAGTCCCGCCGCGCTCTTCGCCTTGTTGTTTCCAAATAAATTCTTTTTTTGATTGGGCATTGCGTTGCACATCGAAGCGAATAACCGTTTCAGTCTCTTGCGAAAAGCTCGAGAAAAACGCAAACAAGAAAGCAATGGAAAAAAGGTTTTTCATTAAGGTACGAATAGGTCTTGTTGCTGCTCGAACGGATTGATGAGTGTATCTATTGTGCACGGTTCTTTGCTTAACCAAAAATCCATGAATCTTCCGGCCGCCATAGGTATGGCTTGTGAAGAATATTTTGGGTCTTGACGGCAGACGTGATAGGCAGCAGAATCTGCAGTGCTATAGGCCGCAGGCTCAAAGAATCCTTGTCCAGATAAATTCAAACTGTTCAATAAATTTATGGCATCGTGATAAGACAATCCGAAAAGATTCGGCACAGGAACGGTTGTTTTAGCACCTTCACCCACCGTAAGCACCACCGTTTGTCCATGTTCCAGAAGCTCTCCGTACTTAATGGGTCTTCCGTTGTATTCAACCTTCATGACAACACCAATCATGCTGTTGTTTGGGGCGTATTTGATGTGGAATTTAATTCCTTTATTCGTTAAACGCAACGAAGCAATCTGAATGTGATCCCCTTCCTTCACATTAATCGGAACCATGGGTGGGGTTCTTTTGAAAATGCTAATGAAGATTAAGCGACCATCTTTCACCATACTTCCAGGCTTTGGGCTTTGGTCGCGAATAGAGCCGGGAACAGCGGTAGCAACAAAGAGGCTGTCGGTGATGACCATTTCTAAATCGAGGTCTTCCAAGATAGCGCGCGCTTCCGCTTCTGTCTTGCCTTTAAGATCGGGAATCTGAATGGCTTCGTCGTGACGTGTGTAAAATTTCAAGAAGAAAATAACGAAAACGAATAGGAACAAATTCACACCCAAAATGATGAGCACTTGCTTCTTTCCGTATTTCGATTTTATAAATTTTACAAACGACATAAGTTTCAGTTCGAAGAATTAGTTCGCCATTTCTTTTCCAATTGCATTGTCATAAAGTTCTTTATAATCTGCAATCATTCCAAAATTTTGTTCGTCAACCGTGCATCTTCCTTTGGTCACGTGTCCCAAAAGCAAACAAGGTATATTCATTTCAGCAACGAAATCTAAGAATTTATCTTCGTCGTCTTCCACTACTGAAACAACCACGCGGCTTTGAGATTCTCCAAACAAGAAGGCGTCTTTGCGAATTTCACTGTCTGTTACAATGTCAAATCCAAGGTCGTTTGGTAAGCACATTTCAACCAACGTTGTAAACAACCCTCCGTCGCTTACATCATGCGCTGCGTTAATGAAGCTGTTTTTGATCAATCCTTTGATACATTGTTGAAGTTGGAATTCTTCTTCCAAATTGAACGAAGGTGCAGGAGAACCAAGGGTTCCGACAATGTTCGCTAAGTATTCGCTCGAATTAATTTCGTCTTGGGTTGTTCCCAAAAGGAAAATTAAATCGCCTTTGTATTTGAAATCCAAGGTCATTTGCAAGCTCTTGTCTTTCATAATACCCAACATTCCAATGGTTGGAGTAGGGAAGACCGGTGCAGCTGATCCGTCGGCTTTCGCCGTTTGATTGTAGAAGCTCACGTTTCCGCCTGTTACAGGAGTCTGGAATTTTGTGCAAGCTGCGCTCATTCCTTTGATAGCGCCTACGAATTGCCAGTACACTTCCGGGTTATACGGATTGCCAAAGTTCAAGCAGTTGGTAATAGCCGAAGGCTCACCGCCTGAGCATACAATGTTACGTGCTGCTTCCGCAACCGCGATTTGTGTTCCAATTTCCGGATCGTTGTTTACGTAACGCGCGTTACAGTCAACAGTTAAAACAACCGCTTTGTTGGTGCCTTTTACATTCACAACAGCCGCGTCGCTCTTGCGATTCGTGCTCATGTTCACAGTACCCACCATGCTGTCGTATTGCTCATACACCCAACGCTTGCTGGCAATGTTCGGTAAGGCAATCAACTGTCTTGCGGTCACCACATAATCTTTCGGTTCAGCCACGTTGTCCATGTTGAACTTCTTGTTCTCTGCATAATACGCAGGCTCTTTGTATTCTCTTTCGTAAACCGGAGCACCACCGCCAAGCACCAAACTCTCTGCAGGAATTTCCCCCACAACTTCACCGTTCATGTAATAGCGAACCATAGGTCCGTCTGTTACCACTCCAATTTCGGCAGCGTGTAAATCCCACTTATCGAAAATCTTTTCTACTTCTGCTTCGTGTCCTTTTTTAATCACGATAAGCATACGCTCTTGCGATTCAGAAAGTAAAATTTCGAATGGCTGCATGCCTTCTTGTCTGGTTGGAACCTTATCTAAATGAATGTCCATTCCAACACCGCCACCCGCGCTCATTTCAGAGGTAGAGCAGGTGATACCCGCAGCACCCATGTCCTGCATACCTGCAATAGCGTCGGTTTCCGACAACTCCATGGTTGCTTCCAACAATAATTTTTCTTGAAACGGATCGCCCACCTGAACCGAAGGAAGATCTTTCGCAGACTCAGCAGTAATATCTTTCGAAGCGAACGACGCTCCTTTAATTCCATCTTTTCCGGTGGCCGAACCAACAATGTAAACAGGGTTCCCAACACCTTTCGCTTTCGCGCTAATCATCTTTCCGTTTTCAACCAAGCCCACAGACATGGCGTTTACCAACGGATTCACTTGGTAACTCTCGTCGAAAAATACTTCGCCACCAACAGTTGGAATACCGAAGGCGTTTCCATAATTTCCAATTCCTTTCACCACACCTTCCAACAACCATTTGGTTTTCGGATTGTCTAATTTCCCGAAACGCAACGAATTCAATTGTGCAATCGGACGCGCACCCATGGTGAAGATGTCGCGATTAATTCCACCAACACCGGTAGCAGCGCCTTGGTATGGCTCAAGCGCACTCGGGTGGTTATGCGATTCTATTTTGAAGGCGCAGCCCAAGCCGTCGCCAATGTCTACAAGCCCTGCGTTCTCTTCTCCAGCCTTCACCAACATGTGTGGTCCGTCTTTCGGAAGCGTTTTCAACCACTTGATGCTGTTTTTGTAAGAGCAGTGTTCGCTCCACATCACAGAGTACACGCACATTTCCGTGAAATTCGGTGTGCGGCCTAAGATGGTTTTGATTTGCTCAAATTCTTCAGGACGAAGTCCCATTTCTTGTGCTTGTTCAAGCGTTGCAATTTGCGTAGATGCGTTCGACATGTAGTACGTTTAAAAAACTGACGCGAAGATAACTTATTTCAACTCGTCTAACTTCATTTTTCCCTCGTCGTTCCAAAGGCTTTCCTCTAGGTCAATCGCTATGACACGAGCATAGGGCGTAGGGCCATTTCCAGAAGTTTTCAACGAAACAAGTCCGGGATGTGAACTCCATGAAATTTTACCAATGATTTCGTAGTTCACGCGGGCATCGTTGTCGAGATAAAAAGCCGATTTTATTTTTGGAAGAAGTCCTTTTAAGTAAACCGTTTCTATTCCTTTCGGAACGAAAACGAAGAGCGTATGTCCGTTTGCGCTCGCGGTTGTAGGGAACTCGCAATACTCACGCGGCAGGCCGGCCCGTGTTCCGTATATCGCGGCGCCGTAGTGATTCAGCCAGTTGCCTGTCTCTTCTAAGACGCGATGCACTTGCGCGGGGAAGGTTCCATCTTCCTTCGGGCCAATGTCGAGCAATAAATTTCCACCTAGCGAAACCACATCGGTTAATATGTGAATGATCTGCTCTGGGGTTTTGAAGGCCGTGTCTTGCGGCTGCCATCCCCAGTTGGTGTTGAGTGTAAGGCACAGCTCCCAAGGCTTTTCGTTTCTGTGAATAGGGAAGGAGTTTTCTGGAGTCTCATAGTTTCCGCATTCAGGAAGGCGATTGTTAATGAGCACGTTTTTGTTTTTCGCCACTAGGCTGTCGCGAATGGCGAAGGCATTCCATTCTTGCGCCGAATGTTCCCAACCGCCGTCGAACCACCACAAATCGGGGTTGTAGGCATTGCGCAGTTCCATGATTTGCGCTTCGTTGTAGGTTTTGAAAACGTTCCAGCGCTCGGCGTCGTCTGCGATTTTATAGCGTGTGCTGTCTTTCAAAAAACCAGGATAGCACGGATGGCTCCAGTCGATGAGCGAATAATAGATTCCAATTTTTATTTTTTTATGTTGAAGGGAAGCGATCAAAGGGGAATAGACATCGCGCGCAGCCGGAGAGGTTTTCGGAATGCTGTTGATGAAAGGCGTTTTTCTTTTTTGATGGGAAGGGGTGTTCAGGTATGGAACCTTCGTATCCCACAGCGCAACCCCATCATGATGCTTGGAAGTGACCACGGCGTATTTCGCGCCCGACTGTTCAATGAGGTTTGCCCAGTCTGTTGGATTGTAATTTTTTGCGGTGAAGCCCTTGGCTTGCGACATGTAATCGCTGTGTTGAATTTTCTTGTTGTGAAAAGACCACGACTCATCTATTCCTTTCACCGAATAAATTCCCCAGTGAATGAAGATTCCAAATTTCGCATCTTGAAACCAGTTGTCGGTAGTTTGCGCAAAGGCTTGTCCTGCTTGCAAGAAAGCAAGCAGTGTGAAGATTTTAAATTTCATCTTCAAATATAATCACTCACGGCCACGTCTTCAATTGGTTCCATTGGAAATCCCACTCAGGTGTTTCGAGTATGCCCATTTCGCTGGCCTTGAACCATGGCGACATTCCTGCGTTGTTCGGATTCTTTAAAATTTCAATGTCTTGCGCGGGCATGTAGCTTTGGGCAAGCATGAATATTTTTCCTTCACGTCCTTCAGCCACATCAACAACAATAACGGCGTGTCCGGGAGATCCGCCTTTAATGAAGACATCGCCGGCTTCCAAGTTTGCAATGTTCTTGGATTGAAGTTCATTCGACAAGGAAAGAGTGCCTGCGTAGGTGAAGATTTTCTTCATGTAATTCATGAAATCGTCGTGCGTCTCTGAAGCGGTGCCTCCGGCTGTCCATCCGTTGCAAGCGCTGTTCAATCGCTTTCCTTTTTTCCATTCGGAATATTTCATGTTGAATCCGTTCGTGAGATCGAAGGCGATATCATCGAACCGTTTCTCTGCGAACAGCCATTCTGCGCGCAGTCTCATAATGGCATCGGCGCATTGTTGCAAATCAGAATTTCCAACAGAGATGTCAATCACTGCCGCGGCAACGTTGTACGGTTTGGTTTCTCCGTTGTAGTATTTGGTTAGCGTCCCAACGGGCTTCAGCGGCAACTGCTGCAAATAATTTCCGAA
>CANGEF010000107.1 GCA_947452685.1 Flavobacteriales bacterium
TCTAAAATTCGTTCGTGTGCCCATCCTTTTTCTCCCCCGTGTCCAATGTACGTGAGCAATAAAGATCCGCTTTGAATGCGCTGCTGAATAGCCTTTTCTCCGTCGATGTATCGCTCGCCACCAGGCGTAGAAATTTGCTTAAAGGCATCCATGTATATTTTTGAAATGTCGTATTCCGGATGATTCGTTTTCACAATTTTCGAAAGTGCGTCTGCAGAATTTAAATGCACTTGTTCGAAAGCTCCGCCACTTCCATCCTGATCATCGGCAACAAAGGTTACAATGTTGCGCCAGTTGCCATAAGGCGAATCTTGAACATCTCCCAAACAATAAGCTCCTCCGGTAGAAGAAGTGTTGTTTGCCAAATACGATTTTATCTTACCTAAATAGCCGTAGGCTTCGTCAAGAGATCCCGCAGGTATTCTGCCAATGCCACAGTCAAGAAGTCCAGTCGAATTTCCATCTTCCATCGGTGAAATCATTACGAAATAATCGTCACTTACATAACTGCTTGTCGGAGATAAGGAATTATTGGATTCGAAGATGAGCACATTCGTTCCTTCATGATTAGCCAAACCTTTGTTTCGCGAATAATCGCCGTCGCCTAAGATTAATAAATTTTTCGGTGCGCGCTTCCCGCCATTGGCCCGATCGTATTGCATTTTTACGAGTTGTCGAAAGGCCATGACATCTGGATTTCCACTTGAAAATTCATTGAAGATTTGGATCGGTGTTGCTACTGCAACAGATTGTCCTTGGCTTTTATGAATGGCTGCAATTTCTTCTGCAACGGCCAGTAGAACTGGAGAGCTTATGATTATTAAATCTGTTCCAACCCAGGCATGAATATCTTGATTTTCGACTTTCCCAATTGGGGTAGGGGTGTAAAAGCTTGAAGCAAACGCCACAAATTCTTTAAGTTTTTCCGTGGCTGTGGTGAACGAAGTAAGCGTTCCACTTGAACTCAAGGTCATACGCGTAGGCGTGGTGAAATTTGTGATGTCCCAAATTTCATTAACAGCATACGACTGCTCAGAAATTTGAAATTCAGTGACGTTTCCCAAACCCACGGAAGTCGTGTCGCGAAAACGCATTTGTGTGCCTTGCATTTTCAAGTTTTGCGTGGCATTCATGCAGATGTAATCGAGCCAGCCTTTCGCGTCTGCATTGCCTTTGTTAAAGCTTACCGAAACGTTGAAATTCCCATTCGTTGGTTGAAAGGATGTGTTGATTCTTCCAGCACGTGCTACTTGAGAAGTAGGGGAGTCTGAAACGTTTCCAATGGAAACAGAATTCACATTCCCTTGTACGGTTGCATTGAATATTGAATTTCCAGAAATGGTTCGAGCAATCGCATTGAAATCCATACTTGCCGGAAGTGTTGTTTTTACATTTGGAAAGCTAAAGGTGTATGTTCCGGAAAGCACCGCGTCGTATAGATCGCCGTAGAATTCTCTTCCCGATTTAGCAGGGCTGTATTGATCGGTTTCAACGTATAAAAAATCTTGAAAACTATCTGAAGTTCTATTCGCAACCCATCCATTATTTTCTGTTGAAATACGAAGCGGTTCGGTGTCGTTAATCTTAATGAAATAATAAGCAGAATCGCTGTAATAATGTTTGGTATGAAACCAACGTTTTCTTCCGATTCCATCGTCTTGCGCTAGGGTCCAGGTATCCGGACCCTTTCCATAAAAAAGTATGTAATCACTTGCGTTGAAAACGCCATCCGATTCTCCTTGAATGTGAATGGCATTTTTGATCAAGTCATCTGGTTTATCAACGAAGTTTTTTTCGGGTAAAAGTGTGCCCCCATTTCCATAAATGTTAATGGAATTCGGATTCAATCCGGAAACAGCAATACCAAGAGACTCTAAAAAGCTTCGGTCAATTTTATAAACGCCATCTTTCGCAATGGCAATTTTATAAATATCACCTTCAGCCAAAATGCTATGGTCAACGTAGGTGTAGTAATTTTTTTTTATTTCTTGAAAGGAATTCGCTCCTTGAACTTCGAAGGAAAGGAGTCGTTCAATTTTTCCATTTGTTTTTCGGAAAGGAAATACTGTAACAACTTGCTGATGCTTTTCATCGGACTGAACCGATTCAACTTCCACCCGAAAATCTTCTTCAATTAAGGCAAGTTGCTCATTATCGAAAAAGCTAGCGCTTATTTCTGAAGTTGAAAGGTTCGTAAGGAATGGCTGAGTGTACTTTTCATTTTTGGAAGAAGTAGCTCGAAAAGCAAAAAAGGGAAGCGGATAATTGTTTGAAATGATCAAAGAAGGACATAGGTCTCCAATAACAGAGCAATCGTTCCTGTTTTGTTGAAGGTCGAGCCATTCTATTTTTTGTTCGGGAACAAGTGTGACTTGCGCGGAAATATTCAGCGCGCAAATGACTGAAAAACAGATGAGTAATATCTTAATCGTTCGCATGTATTCTTCCAAGGTTTTGCTTTGAGGCCTGCCAATAACCAAAGATATTCCGATTTATTGTTTAAGCCTCATGTAATTTGAAAGCAAAAATGTTGTATAATTGCTATTCGAATCGAATATTTTTTACAAACTTTCGAATGAAGATTGCGATGAAATTAAAATTCTTAGGGTTCATGATCTGTGTAATGGGGATAACTAACGTTATAGCCCAAGATCCCGAGTTCACACAGTTTTACTCCAACCCACTGTACTTGAATCCCGCGTTTGCAGGGACTTCTAAATGTCCACGTTTTGTAATGAACTACAGAAACCAATGGCCATCATTAACCGGTGCTTACGTTACAACGTGCGCCAGTTATGATCAGCACGTTGAAACCGTTTCAGGTGGTTTAGGCATCATGGTTATGAATGATCGTGCCGCACAAAACACGCTGAACACCACAACAGTAAGTGGTATTTACTCCTATCAACAAGCAATTAATCGCAAATTCAGCATCAAGGCTGGTTTTCAAGCTTCGTATTTCCAAAAATCTTTGGATTGGAGCAAGTTAACCTTCGGAGATATGATTGATCCACGTAAAGGATTTATCTACGAAACAAACGATATCCCTCGTGGAGGAAGTGTTAAAAACATTGACTTTTCTGCAGGTGTTCTTGGATTTAGCCAAACCTTTTACGGTGGTTTCGCAGTGCATCACTTGAATGAGCCAAACGAAAGTTTAATTGTTGGAACGTCACGTCTTCCTATGAAATATACTGTTCACGCAGGTGCGGTTATTCCAATCAAACAGAAATACAAAGATTCAAGCACGCTTTCTCCAAATATTCTATACCGCCGTCAAGGTGAATTCCAACAATTGAACTTGGGTATGTACATAACCAAGGGCCCAATCGTTGCTGGAGTTTGGTTCCGCGGATTGCTATTCGGACAACGATACAGCGACAGTTTCATTGCGACACTCGGATTGCAAAACGACAACATTCGTGTAGGCTACAGTTATGATATTACAGTGAGTGCCTTAACTCCTGCAACTGGAGGTTCACACGAGGTGTCTTTAGCAATTAATTTCGACTGCCGCCCAAGAAAACCGAAGTTCCGCACAATAGCGTGTCCTTCATTTTAGTTATACAAGAAACCCAACAGTTATTTCATAAAATAGGAAATCATGAAAAACTTTAAATTAACCTTAACAACACTCGCCCTCTCAGGTATGGTTGTTCTTAACTCTTGCGAGGAGAATCGTTCTTCTGCAACGGGTTGGGAGTACAACAATCCTGATAACGGAGGATTCGACCGAGTGGAATATGCAGGTCAAGAAACCGGTCCAGGTTTAGTATTCATTGAAGGCGGTCGCTTTTCAATGGGTCGCGTTGAAGACGACGTAAACTACACATGGGATCATTTGCAAACACCTGTGACCGTGAGTTCATTCTATATGGATGAAACGGAAGTAACCAACCAACATTGGTTAGATTACTTGCACTGGTTAGAGATGGTGTATGCAGATTCATACCCAGAATTAATTGGTCGTGCGCTTCCAGATACCAACTGCTGGAGACAGAAAGACCAAGACATGGAGAAATACGTAGAGTTGTATTTACGTCATCCAGCATACCAAGACTATCCTGTAGTAGGCGTGAGCTGGTTACAAGCAAACGACTATTGCTCTTGGAGAACAGACCGTGTAAACGAGCAAATTCTTGTTCGCGAAGGATTCTTAGCCCACAACTTGGCAGCACAAGGAGCAGATGAACACTTCACAACTGAGACGTATTTCAACGGTCAGTACGAAGGTGAGCAACTAGGTGAAGGTCTTACGAACTACAACCCGAAAGGCGACCCATTCCGTAAAGTAAGAATGGAAGACGGGATTTTATTGCCACGATACCGTTTGCCTTCTGAAGCAGAATGGGAATACGCTGCAATGGCACTTATCGGAAACTCTTACCAAGAATTAATTACAGATCGTAGAACGTATCCTTGGAACGGTCACTACGTTCGGAATGGTGACAACGGAACAGAATACTTCGGTACAATGCGCGCTAACTTTATGCGTGGAACTGGAGATGCAATGGGTGTCGCAGGATACTTAAACGATAACGCAGACATTACTGCACCGGTTTACCAATACCCACCAAATGATTTCGGTTTGTATAACATGGCTGGTAACGTTTCGGAATGGGTGGCAGATGTGTATCGTCCGCTTACAGATGAAGATCGTTCTGAATTCCGACCATTCCGTGGTAATGTATACAAGACTAAAACATTAAACAGCGACGGTTCTGTTGCAGACAAATTGACTTACAACGTTTACGATGTAGATGAAGTGAAGAAATATTTGGAAAGCTTGAAAGATTCTTCTTTGATTACTCGCAGTAAATATGGAGAAAAGGACATTCAAGTATTGGATCAAAGTTTAGTGAAGGTTGATCAAGCGATTGAAAAACGTGACCAACGTCGTGAAGAAGAGTCTATGGCAATCATGGATGAAATCATGGAGTTGATTCGCAGTTCAGAAGCTGACATCGCTTATACAATGGTAGATAACATCGAGAACTTCATTGTAAGCACTTCTGGTCGTCAGAAAATGAGAAACGTTTCGTTGGAAGAAAACATCAACAGAACGAACTACCGTAAGGCAGATAACATCGATTTCAACGACGGAGATTTTCAAAGCAGCTCGAAATATTTGAACCCTGACTTTGAAAATCGTGCAGATCGTATGTATGATTACGGTAAAACAACCTTGATTAACAACAGATCACGCGTTTACAAAGGCGGTAGCTGGGAAGATCGTGTGTATTATAACATTCCAAGTACAAGAAGATTTATGGACGAAAGAAAGTCAAGTCGTTCTCTCGGATTCCGTTGCGCTATGGACCGTGTAGGTTCACCATCGGGTATCGGAGCGAAAGGAGGAGAGTAATCTTTCGAAAATTTCAAATCATTACACCCCGCATCAGCGGGGTGTTTTATTTTAGCACCATGATTGAAGTAATATTTCAAAAATATCTCGAAGTACGTCGCGTCACCACCGACACGCGTAACGTGCAGCCCAACGATATTTTCTTCGCTTTGAAAGGAGAACATTTCAATGGTAATCTTTTTGCTAAACAAGCATTGGATTTGGGAGCAGCCTTAGTTGTAGTTGACGAAGAAGTTGAAATTCACTCTGATCGAATTGTTCGGGTGGAAGATAGTTTGAAAGCTTTACAAGCATTAGCGAAGCAATACCGCGAAACTTTTTCGTTTCCAGTTATTGGTATTACAGGAAGTAATGGCAAGACCACCACAAAGGAACTCATGCGCGAAGTGCTTAGCATGAAATACAAAACTTTCGCAACACACGGAAATTTTAACAACCACATCGGTGTGCCGCTTTCACTCTTGTCAATTCCTGCAGATTGCGAGATTGCCATCATTGAAATGGGCGCGAATCATCAAAAAGAAATTGCTTCCTATTGTGAATACGCCATGCCTAATTATGGAATCATTACAAACATTGGAAAAGCGCATTTGGAAGGTTTCGGTGGGGTGGAAGGAATCGTTAAGGGAAAGGGAGAGCTCTTCGATTATGTTTCAGCCCATAATGGAATTTGCCTGGTGAATACTGAATTGGCACATTTAGATAAAATGGCCGAACCAATTCAACACAAGAAATACGGTTTCAAATCTGGCGGATTTCATTTGGAAACTCTTTCAGAGCATCCAACCCTGTCTTTTGAATTTAGTATTCCCGGAGAAAATGAAAAGCATATTTGCCATGCGCAAATGGCCGGGACTTACAATTTGTTTAACATGGCAACAGCCATTGCCGTGGGAAGTGAATTTGGTGTTTCTGCAGACTTAATGTGCAAGGCTATTGCTTCCTACACTCCCGAGAACAATCGCAGTCAGTGGTGGGATTCGGGAAAAAACAAGGTCATACTCGATGCCTACAACGCGAATCCGAGCAGTATGGAAGCCGCTTTGGTGAATCTTTCGAAAATGGAAAATACGTTTTTCATAATTGGAGATATGTTCGAAATGGGCGAGTATTCTCACGAAGAGCACTTGAAGATTTTCAACCTAACAAAGGAATTGGGTTTGGAAGGTATTTTCATTGGGAAGGAATTTCAATCGGTAGGAGCAACGAATTTGATAAATGCTCAAGAGGCATTGGCCTATTTGAAGTTGAATGAAGTGAAAGGAAGAATTGTTTTGTTGAAAGGTTCGCGTGGAATGCGCCTGGAACAATTGAAGGAAGTGATTTAATGGTTGTATTTTCGTAAAAAATTAGAAAGATGAATTTTGTAGAGGAGTTGCAATGGAGAGGAATGTTGCATAACAGTATTCCA
>CANGEF010000108.1 GCA_947452685.1 Flavobacteriales bacterium
ATTAACATTGGACTTCTGTATTTGCTTGGTGTTATCTCTATTGGTGTATACGGAATCATGATTGGCGGATGGAGTTCGAACAACAAGTTCGCATTACTCGGAGCTCTTCGTGCTTCTTCACAAATGATCTCGTACGAAGTAGCCATGGGCCTTTCGCTTATTGCGTTGGTCATGCTAACAGGCACGTTGAACTTAGGTGAAATCGTTGCACAACAAGATGCCGACTACGCTTACATCGTTTATCAGCCGCTTGGATTTTTAATCTTCATCATCTGCGCATTCGCGGAGACGAACCGTGCTCCGTTCGACTTACCAGAAAGTGAATCTGAATTGGTTGGTGGTTTCCATACCGAGTACAGCTCTATGAAATTAGGCTTCTTCCTTTTCGCTGAATACATTAACATGTTCATCTCTTCAGCAGTGATGGCTTCGTTGTACTTCGGTGGATATAACTTCCCATTTCAACATGAATTAGGGTTGGAAGGAAATCTACTTTCTGCCATTCAAACTGCAGTATTCTTGGGCAAGATTTTAATCTTCATCTTTATCTTCATGTGGGTTCGTTGGACACTTCCACGTTTCCGTTATGACCAATTGATGAACCTCGGATGGAAGGTGTTATTGCCTCTCGCTATTTTCAACATTTTCATTACTGGCCTTGTGATGTACTTCACTGGCAAACTGTAAAACAACAACACCATGAGTTTAACTAACCGTTCAAAAGTTGTTGCCAAGAAGGAACTAACCTTAATGGAGAGCTTGTACTTACCTGCAATCTTCAAAGGAATGGCAATCACGCTTAGCCACTTATTTAAGCGTAAGGCAACCATTAAATACCCTGAGCAAACCAGAGAAATTGCTCCTGTTTATCGCGGACAACACGTGTTGAAGCGCGACGAAGCAGGTGCTGAACGCTGCACCGCATGCGGACTTTGCGCTGTTGCTTGTCCGGCTGAAGCCATTACTATGGAAGCGGCTGAACGCAACAAAGGAGAAGAATCGTTGTACCGCGAAGAGAAGTACGCGAAGATTTACGAGATCAACATGTTGCGTTGCATCTTCTGTGGATTGTGTGAAGAGGCTTGTCCGAAAGAGGCCATCTTCCTTACAGATCGCATTGTTCCAAGTTCATTCACTCGCGGAGAAGAAGTGTTTGGAAAAAGTATATTGGTGGAAGACGTGAACGAACGTGTAGATGTTACGAAGCGTCAAACACCCGATGTATTGTCTTTCAAACAAAATAAAAAACACGCGCATAACCAAACCTTTCAAGACCGTTTAAAACAATGAGCTTAACCGAAATTGCTTTTTACTTTCTGTCGTTCCTCGCAATTTTCAGCGGTCTCGCTGTTATTCTTAGCAGGAATCCAGTGCACAGTGTCCTTTACTTGATTGTAACGTTTTTCAGCATTGCAGGACATTACTTTTTAATGAACGCTCAATTCCTTGCAGCGGTTCACATCATAGTTTACGCGGGAGCCATCATGGTATTGTTCCTCTACGTAATTATGATGTTAAACCTGAACGAAGAGCAAGAAGAGAAAACAAAATCTTGGGTGAAGATTGCCGCGGTGGTTTCATCGTGCAGCATCATGCTCATCTTGGTTTCGTTAATCTCGAAGTCGACCATTGTTATGGGTAAAGCCCCAATGGCCGACGATGCCGGATTGGTTCAAAACCTAGGAAAAGTGTTGTACAAAGACTACCTACTTCCATTCGAATTGGCGTCTGTACTATTCCTTGCAGCCATGGTAGGCGCAGTTTATTTATCTAAAAAAGAAACTTCAAAATCGTAATTATGGAAATCCTTCCGAACATTACCATACAGCATTATTTGTGGCTAAGCACTGCCTTATTCGCTTTAGGTGTTTTTGGTGTTCTGCTTCGCAGAAACGCAATTCTTTTGTTCATGTGCATTGAGCTTATGCTGAATGCGGTGAACATTGCACTGGTCGCTTTTTCAAAAGTGCACGGCGACACATCAGGACAAGTATTCGTATTCTTCATTATGGTGGTTGCTGCTGCGGAAGTTGCCGTTGGACTGGCCATCTTAATGATGCTTTACCGCAACTTGCACACTACAGACACCGACGCGTTAAACAACTTGAAGGGATAAGCCATGGAAAAATTAATTACACTCGTACCGCTCTTCCCATTAGTTGGATTTCTTTATCAAGTTTTCTTCGGGAAAAACACTTCGAAACAACTCACTACCATTATTGGTTCTGGAGCCATCTTCGCTTCGTTCGTTGTTTCATTAATTGTCTTCAACAGTCAGCTTCATTCACACCAAGCGGTTACCGTGAAAGTGTTCGAATGGATTCATGCTGGAAGTCTTCACATTGATCTAGCCTTCTTGGTAGATTCACTTTCTTCAACCTACCTCCTATTCATTACCGGAGTTGGTTTCTTGATTCACATTTACTCTTCGGGGTATATGAGTCACGACGAAGGATTCAATCGCTTCTTCGCGTATTTGAACCTGTTCGTATTCTTCATGTTGATTCTTGTTCTTGGAGATAGCTTGGTGACGTTGTTCGTTGGATGGGAAGGCGTGGGGGTTTGCTCGTTCATGCTTATCGGATTCTGGTACAAGGAACACGCGAACAACGAAGCTGCGAAGAAAGCCTTCATCATGAACCGTGTGGGTGACCTTGGATTAATTGTCGCTATGATTTTAATCTTCAGCAACACCGGAACATTGAACTACGTTGAATTATTCAACCACGGAAAAATTGCTGCCTTGTCTCCTTCAATGTTAACTACCATCGCGATCTTCTTGTTTATTGGAGCGATGGGGAAAAGTGCTCAGTTCCCTTTGCATACTTGGTTACCCGATGCAATGGCCGGTCCGACTCCAGTATCTGCATTGATCCACGCAGCAACCATGGTTACTGCAGGTATCTACCTTGTTGCGCGTAACGGAGACTTGTTCGAAATGAGTCACACCGCGTCTAACTTGGTTATGTACGTTGGATTGATCACTGCGCTAATGGGAGCAACCATTGCGCTTACGCAAAACGACATTAAGAAAGTATTGGCCTACTCTACTGTCTCTCAATTGGGATTCATGTTCGTGGCGCTAGGAATGGGTGCGCACAGCATTGCGGTATTCCACGTAATTACGCACGCATTCTTCAAAGCGTTGTTGTTCCTAGGTTCAGGTTCTGTTATTCACGGAATGGGCGGAGAGCAAGACATTCGCAGAATGGGTGGATTGAAGAAATACATGCCAACAACACAGAAGACCTTCTTAATTGGAACACTCGCTATCGCAGGTATTTTCCCATTCGCTGGTTTCTTCTCGAAAGATCAAATCTTGGCGCACGCCATGGAACACAACATGCCTGTGTTTATCTTGTTGGTAATTACTTCAGCATGCACTGCGTTCTACATGTTCCGCATGTATTACTTGACCTTCCACGGAGAGTTCAGAGGCACACACGCGCAAGAACATCACTTGCATGAGTCTCCGGCTTCAATGACCATTCCTCTTTGGGTATTGGCAGTTCTTTCAATCGTTGGCGGATTCATTGGATTCCCTCACGCCTTGGGACACGCGATTCACTTCCCACACGCTTTAGATCATTTCCTTGAAGGACCTGTTCTTGTAGCAGTTGGAGACATGTCGGTTACGGTTGAAATTATCTTGGCGTTAGCGACAATGGGAATTGCAGTTGTTATGATTTACGTAGCACACAACATCTACATTGCGAAAGCCACTCCAGTTTTAGAAGACAACGAAATCACTTCGCCTATTCACAAACTTCTGAATAAGAAATACGGATTCGATGAGTTGTATGAAGCAATGTTTAAGAAACCAGCTAACGCAATCGGAAATGCATTCGCAACAGTTGTTGAATGGAAAATTATTGACGGAATCGTTAATGCGGCAGGAACAGCTGCTGAAGGTGTTGGTGCATTGGCAAGAAGATTACACGGCGGTTACATCGCTGGGTACCTGCTCACCTTCATCGTTGGATTAATTATTTTATTGGGATTGATTTTTAAAGCATAAGCACCTATGTTAACTCTCGCACTACTTTGTATACCCGCCTTCTTCGGACTGATGATGTTCCTATCATCTGATTTATCGAAGAAGTTAGCTTGGGTCGGTTCTTTAATCAATGCAGCTCTTGCCATTGGTGCCGCTGTTGCCGTTTCATACGGAAAAACAGAATTGCTTGAATTCGATGGTGGAAACATTGCTCCACTTGGCGCACACTTCGCACTTTCGATAAATGCAACAAGCATCTTAATGGTGTTGTTGAATGCATGTCTTCTTCCATTCATTGTTCATGTAGCAAGCAAGCATGAAATGCGCAACGAATCGGCATTCCTTTCGTTAATCCTGTTCATGTCGTCTGCCATGATGGGCGCTTTCCTTGCGAACGACTCGTTCCTGTTCTACATCTGTTACGAAGCAGCATTGGTTCCGATTTATTTCATTATTCTGCAATGGAGCACCGCTGAAAACAAAAGTAAAATTGTGTTGAAATTTTTCGTCTACACGCTCTTCGCTTCGTTGTTCATGTTGTTCTCGTTGTTGTATGTTCGTCAGTTCGCAGACAGCTTCTTAATCTCAGACATGATTGCCGCTGGATCGAAACTTTCACAGCACGAGCAAGTGTGGGTATTCGCTGGATTCTTCATTGCCTTCGCAGTAAAAATTCCAATCTTCCCTTTCCACACATGGCAGCCGAACACCTACAAGGCAGCGCCTACCGCAGGTACCATGTTGCTTGCTGCAGTTATGTTGAAGATGGCCACTTACGGATTACTTCGCATTACCATGCCTATGGTTCCTGCAGGTGCAGCGAATGCAGATTGGGCCATGTGGTTGTGCGTGATTAGCATCATCTACGCTTCATTCGTGGCGTTGAACCAGACCAGCTTCAAACTATTAATTGCGTATTCTTCAATTGCTCACGTGGGCATGATTGCGCTTGGAATTTTAGCAAATGGAAACACTTCTTATGAAGGCGCATTGATTGAAATGGTTTCTCACGGAGCCATTGCAGTTGGATTGTTCTTCATTGCAGATATGATTGAATCGCGTGTTGGACACGACCACTTCAATAAGTTGGGTGGACTTCGTGAAAAGCATCCGGCATTCGCCTTTTTGTTTTTCGTTATTGTTATGGCCTCTGTAGCACTTCCGGTAACAAGCGGCTTTGTTGGTGAGTTCTTATTGCTTCAAAGCGTGGGTAGTCACAACATCGTAATGGCGCTATTGGCTGGACTTACCGTTGTTTTCGGAGCCGTGTATATGTTGCGTGCGTTTCAAAGCACCATGTTGGGCAAGCACAATTCAGAACTTGCATTTGCTGACATGACTGCTTCTGAAAAATGGGTACTGACAGTTCTTGTGATAATTACAATTGCTATTGGTGTATATCCGGGTATGTTACTCGACGTTGTTCACAAAGGCCTTCAACTTACTGGAATTTAATTTTATGAAAGAGTTATTACTAACCGCATTATTGGGAATTGGAGTTTTGGTTTTAGACATTCTAAACCTGAAGAAATACGTTCTCCCATTTATACTTCTTGCCTTGGCAACGTTGGTTGGCTTTATTGCTGCCGATTGGAACACCGTTGAGACGCCCTTCAATCACACCATGTTGGTGTATGAGAACGGAGCGAACTTGGCTTTAGGCGTGTTCGCTGTAGTCTTGTTCTTCTGGTTTATTCTTTCTTCGTCTTACTTCAAACAACACGAAGGAAAAACAGATTTGTACGCCTTGGTTGTATTCAGTTTTTGCGGTGCTGGACTCTTGGCTTCTTTCGGAAACATGGCTATGTTGTTTTTAGGCGTTGAAATCTTAAGTATTCCTGTTTATGTTTTGGCGGCGAGCAAGAAACACGATTTGGCTTCAAATGAAAGTGGATTCAAGTATTTCATTTTGGGATCTGTGGCATCTGCTATTTTGTTGTTCGGAATCACCTTGGTTTACGGCGCAACCGGAAGTTTCGATTTAGCGGTTATCTCGAATTTCATTCAAGACGGAAAAGACGCATCCATCATTATGAATGTTGGAATAACCATGATCTTGGTTGGATTCCTTTTCAAGATTTCTGCAGCTCCTTTCCACATTTGGACACCAGACGTTTATCAAGGTGCACCAACATGGATCACCGCATTCATGTCAACCATCGTGAAAGCAGCTGCTATGGTAGCGTTGTTCAAACTCTTCACAGGTCCATTTCAATTTTATGTTGAAGCCAATGGTTACACCATTGGAGTTATCGCAGCGGTAACGCTTATTGCTTCAAACACGGCAGCATTGTGGCAGACAGATGTGAAGCGCATGTTGGCTTACTCGAGTATCTCTCACGCTGGATTCCTTCTTTCAACCATTATCGGAAATGCTTCGTTATTGAGTTTGTTATTCTATTTGCTCACGTATAGCATTGCCGGAATCATTGCCTTCGGCGTAATTAAGGAAACACAAACCTTGGAAGGAAATCCGTTGAAAGGCTTGTACAGAAGAAACGGGGTATTGGCATTTGCTTTCACTGCTGCTTTACTTTCAATGGCAGGCATTCCTCCGTTTAGCGGATTCATTGCAAAGTATTTCGTCATTGC
>CANGEF010000109.1 GCA_947452685.1 Flavobacteriales bacterium
CATTGGTATGCGAATTTGAAAGGATCCGGAGAAACAAACCTTACGCTTCGTGCTCTCAATGCAACCAGCAATCTTCCTCAAATTTTCGAAGCGAACGACAAGTGGAATATTCTTCGTGCAGATGCGGTGGGCGATGAGTTCGGTGTTCAATATTTATTCAAGTCGGGGGGAAATGAATACCAACGTTTGGAAGAAATGAAAAGTACCAAAGGCAAGTTTATTGTGCCTGTGAACTTTCCGCAAGCGTTCGATGTAAGCGATCCTGCAAGCAACAGATATATTTCTACAGCAGAGTTGAAACATTGGGACTTGGCGCCTTACAACTTGGCCTATTTAAACAACGCGGGAATTGAATTTTGCATCACTGCAAGCGATTTAGAAGACAAAAGTCTACTGCTCGAAAACATAAAGATTGCCGTGGAAAACGGACTTCCAACCAACATAGCCTTGGCATCATTAACAACAAGACCCGCGCAATACTTAAACGCTCAAACCCGCTTAGGATCTATACTTCCAGGGTTTGAAGCAAACCTGGTAATTACAAACAAGGAGCTTTTCACCAACGATTCAAAGGTGCTTGAAACATGGGTGAACGGAAAGCCTTACTTCGTTTCAAATGCCGAATCGATTTCACTTGAAGGGACTTATACTGTATCAGTTTTTGGAACAACGATTCAAGCTGAAAGCAAGAAAAGCAAAGGAGAAGGAGTGGTGATTACTTCTAAATTGAAAACAACCGATGCGCTGAAAAAACTTCACGATGCGCTTGGATCAAGCGCACAAGATTCAACTTTGTTTCAATTGAAATTAGAATTGAAAGACGGATTTCCCGTTGGAGAGCTAGCGCTGGATAGCGCAGCATTCGTACGTATTTCAGGAAACATTCACACGAAAGAAAAAGAGTTGTCGTTAGATTTAACCTCGTTTGGAAAATCTTCGCTTTCCATTCACGCAACCGCAGTGGCTCTTCCGAAAAAAGAAGAAGAAAAGAAAGGCGAAAAAACAAAATCACTTCCAGGAGAAATCGTTTATCCGTTCACCGCATACGGCAGAACAGCGCTTCCGAAAAAAGAAAATGTGGTGTTCCGAAACGCCACTTTGTGGACGTGTGAAAACGGAACCATTCAAGAAGGTGATTTGTGGGTGAAGAACGGAAAGATTGCTGGAATAGGCGTAGACCTTAGCATTCCGAAGGGAGAAGTGATTCAGGAAATTGACGCCAAGGGCAAACATATTTCTCCGGGTATCATTGATGAGCACAGCCATATTGCACTTTCAAGTGTGAACGAAGGAACGCAAGCGAGCAGCGCAGAAGTGGAAGAAGGAAGTGTAATTTATCCGGAAGACATTGACATTTACCGTCAGCTTTCGGGTGGAACAACCGCTTCGCAATTGCTTCACGGAAGTGCGAATCCGATTGGGGGACAGAGCGCATTGGTGAAGTTGCGTTGGGGCGTAAATGCGGAAGGGATGAAGATTGAGAACGCTCCAGGATTCATCAAATTCGCGTTAGGAGAAAACGTAAAGCAAAGCAATTGGGGAGATCAGTCTGTGACGCGTTTTCCGCAAACCCGCATGGGAGTAGAGCAAGTGTACTACGACCACTTCTATCGCGCGTTGGAGTATGGCAAAGCTTGGGACAACTACAACGCGGCGTGCAAGAAAGTAAAGAAAGGACTTCCCATGCCCCTTGCGCCGCGTAGAGATCTAGAATTGGAAACCATTCTAGAAATTCTTCGCAAAGAGCGATTCATTTCTTGTCACAGTTATGTGCAAAGCGAAATTACCATGCTCATGCATGTAGCAGATAGCTTCAACTTCAAAATAAACACATTCACGCACATTCTTGAAGGCTATAAAGTCGCTGACAAAATGAAAGCGCACGGAGCAGGTGCTTCTACATTCAGCGACTGGTGGGCCTATAAGGCAGAAGTGAAAGACGCCATTCCTTACAACGCTGCTATCATGTACGAACAAGGAATTGTAGTGGCCATCAATTCCGACGATGCGGAAATGGGCGCACGTCTAAATCAAGAGGCTGGAAAGATTGTGAAATACGGAGGCGTTCCGGCGGAAGAAGCGTTGAAAATGGTGACGTTGAATCCAGCAAAACTTCTTCACTTAGACGATCGCATGGGATCTTTGAAAGTGGGAAAAGATGCCGACTTCGTGGTTTGGAACAACGAGCCGCTGAGCATTTACGCACGTGCAGAAAAGACCTACATCGACGGCACTTGTTACTTCAGTTTGGAAGAAGACGAAAAAGCAAGAGAAGCCTTTGCTGCTGAGCGCGAGCGCATCATTCAAAAAATGGAAGCTGCGAAAAACGGCGGAGCCTCTACAAGAAAGCCACAGCCGAAGTCGCCGCATCATTTCCATTGCGACAGTATGGACGAGACATCAAAAGGTATTTTCATTAAAGAATAAGAACATGACCATTCAAAAAATATTTTTATCACTTGCGCTTATTGCCAGCTTTGCTGCGCAAGCGCAACACCGTCCAACACCTGCACCAGCGCAGAGTAATTCAATCATACTTACGAATTGCTATGCGCATTTAGGAAACGGAAAAGTTATTGAGAACGCATACATCGCTTTTGAAAACGGCGTAATTACGCTTGTTGCAGACGCTACTGTTTCTCGCATAGATGTGACCAAATTCGACAAGGTTATTCCTATCGAGGGACAGCATGTTTATCCCGGATTTATTGCGCCGAACTCTTCATTGGGATTGGTTGAAATAGATGCGATTCGTGCGCAGAATGATTTGTATGAAGTGGGAACATTCAAACCGAGCGTTCGTTCGGTTATTGCGTACAACGCTGACTCGGAAATTATTCCCACCGTTCGTTCGAACGGTGTGTTACTTGGACAAGTAACACCACGAGGTGGAATAATTTCAGGCTCTTCTTCCATCATGCAATTCGATGCGTGGAACTGGGAAGACGCTGTGGTGCGCGCAGACGACGGCCTGCACCTCAACTGGCCGCAAGTCATTCACAGACACTACGACAAAGGAAGAATCCTTGTTTCTAAAGTGAAAAGCTACGATCAACAAAAGCGCGAAATAGAACTGTTCTTCAACGATGCCAAAGCCTACGCCAAAGCACCAAAGGGAGATTTGACTGAACTTCGCTTCGAAGCCATGAAAGGATTATTCGATGGAAGCAAAACACTCTACGTTCATGCAGATGAACTGAAGTCTATTCACGAGGCGGTTCAATTCAAACGCGACATGGGCATTGTGAAAATGGTGCTTGTGGGTGGTTACGATGCGCCGCTTGCAGCTTCAATTTTGAAAGAAGAAAACATTTCCGTTCTTCTTCGTCGTGTGCACGATCTTGCTTCTCTAGACGAAGACGATCCACACGCCTCTTTCGCTTTAGCGAAAAAATTATACGACGCTGGAATTCTTTTCGCCTTCCAAAACGAAGGAGACATGGAACGCATGGGAACACGGAACCTTCCGTTCATGGCGGGAACAGCCGTTGCGCACGGACTTCCGTACGAAGAAGCAGTGAAAGCACTTACGTTAAATGCCGCGCAAATCTTAGGAGTCGATAAAAAATTCGGAAGCCTTGAAGTGGGCAAGAGCGCTACGCTTTTCGTTTCATACGGAGACGCGTTGAACATGACCACCAATCAATTGCGCTTAGCGTACATCGACGGAAGAAGCATTGCGCTTAGTAACATGCAAACCGAAATGTACTTGTTGTACAAGAACAAATACGATAAAGAACGAAGCAAATAAAGCCGTTTCTTTGCAGCGAATTTTACCACTATGGCACGCGTATTAACAGGCATTCAAAGTACAGGAACACCGCATTTAGGAAATGTGTTGGGCGCAATTGCTCCGGCAATTGAAATGAGTAATCACCCTTCCAACGAAGCGTATTTATTCATTGCGAATTTCCACACCTTAACTCAAATTAAAAACGCGGAGGAAATTCGCAACAACACCTACAGCGTAGCCGCTGCTTGGTTGGCGTGCGGTTTCAACACAGATAAAAATGTGTTCTATCGTCAGAGCGACGTTCCTGAAGTTACCGAGCTCGCTTGGTATTTGAACTGCTTCACGCCGTTCCCTATGTTGGCAAATGCGCACAGTTTTAAAGATCGTCAAGACCGTTTGAAGGAAGTAAATGCAGGGTTGTTTACCTATCCGGTTTTAATGGCTGCAGATATTTTGTTGTACGACGCAAACGTTGTTCCCGTAGGGAAAGATCAACTTCAACATTTGGAAATTACACGCGACATTGCCTCTGCCTTCAACCATCAAATGGGAGAAACATTCGTGTTGCCCGATTCAAAAGTGAACGAAGCAACCATGTACGTTCCGGGTACCGACGGACAAAAAATGAGTAAGAGCTACGGCAATTACATTAACATTTTCCTTCCGGAAAAAGAATTGAAAGACGTCATAAACAAGAACATTGTTACCGACGCCACGAAGCTTGAAGATCCGAAAGATCCGAATGCTAATAGCATTGCTGCTTTGTATGAACTTATTGCTGGCGCTAGCGAAGCGGCGGTTCTTCGTGAAAAACTTCTAGCCGGAAATTTCGGATGGGGACACGCGAAAAAAGAATTGCTTGAAGCCATTCTTTCTAATTTCGAAACGGAAAGAAAAAAATATTTCGAATACATTTCAGACTATTCTTCACTTGAAAATATTCTGAAACAAGGCGGAGAAAAAGCACGTGTTACGGCGACCAACACATTGGATCGCGTTCGAAAAAATTTAGGTTATTCCGTATAGCCTTTCGTTTCGTATCTTACGCTTCTAAACCCACCCAACCTTGCACTACATTTTAGCGCCCATATATTTCATTTATAAACTTTGGATTGGTTTAGTGTTTTGGCTTACCCTTATTATTCTGTACGTTCCCTTCGTTTGGGTATATAAAAAGAGAGAGCGTCACATGAAGGCCTTTGCCCTTAAACGCTTCTGGGGTAAGCTTATTCGTAAGTGTATTTTTTGTCCAATCGAAATCACCTTTGAAGCGCCACTTCCGGAAGGCTCTTTCATTATAGCTTCGAACCACAGCAGCTATCTCGATACGGTTTTTATGTATGAAGCCATAGGACGAAATTTTTTGTTTGTTGGAAAAGGGGAGTTGTTAAGCTGGCCGTTGTTCTCTTTGTTCTTCCGGAAGCAAGACATTCCTATTCGACGTGGACAAACCAAGGCTGCCCTCGTTGCCATGGATCGTGTTGCGAAGAGTTTGCGCAACGGAATGAGCGTGGCTATTTATCCGGAAGGCACCATTCCAGACGATGCGCCCAAACTGCTTCCGTTTAAAAACGGTGCATTCAAAGTTGCCATAGAACAGCAAACGCCCATTGTTCCGGTTACGTGGCATTCGAATTATAAAGTGTTGTTAGATCCTGCCAAGTTCTTTCAGTATTCACTTCCACATAAAATAAAAGTTACCGTGCATGCGCCCATTGCTACGGCAGGGTTAACTGCTTCGGATTTATTACCTTTGCGCTCGCAAGCGTTTGAAACCATTCAACGCGAATTGAATAAAACACATGAAAGTTGATGTTGCCACCGTTCGTCGCCTAGCTGAATTAAGCAAGCTGTCTTTTTCTGAAAATGAAGAAACAGAAATGGTAGACGGGTTGAACGAAATGATTGCATTTGTAGACAAGCTCAAAGAGCTCGATACCGCGAATGTAGAGCCCCTCGTGTTTATGACCGAAGAAACGAATGTCTTACGTGAAGACGTTGTAGAAGCGCCCATTTCACAAGCAGAAGCGCTTAAAAACGCGCCTTCAAAAGACATGTATTACTTCCGTGTTCCTAAAGTCATTAAACAATAATTCATGCATCAGTTTAAAAAGCTTTCCATCCTTATTCCTGCATACAACGAAGGAAGAACCATTCACTTAATCCTTGATCGTATTGGTGAAGTGAAATTGGTGAACGACATTGAAATGGAAATTGTCATTGTAAACGATGCGTCTACAGACAACACCGTTGAAGCCATTGAGTCATACATTGCTGCTCACCCTGAGCGTAATTTCAACTTCTACTCACAACCCTTCAATCAAGGGAAAGGAGCCGCTTTGCACAAAGCCATTGAGATTGCAACCGGCGATTACGTATTGGTTCAAGATGCCGATTTGGAATACGATCCAGACGAGTACAACGATTTGTTGAAGCCTGTTTTCAAAGACGGCGCTGACGTGGTTTACGGCTCTCGATTCATGGGAGGAAATCCACACCGCATTCTTTTCTTCTGGCACAGCATCGGAAATAAATTGCTCACGTTTGCTAGCAACGCATTCACCAATCTGAACTTAACAGATATGGAAACTTGCTACAAACTGATTCGTGCAGACATTGCACAGAATCTATTGTTGTGTGAAAAGCGATTTGGTTTCGAACCGGAAATCACCGCGAAGCTTTCTCGCATTCCAAACATTCGTATTTATGAAGTTGGAATTTCTTACTACGGTCGAACGTATGAAGAAGGCAAAAAGATTGGCTGGAAAGACGGTGTTCGCGCGTTTTGGTGTATTGCGAAATACAACATTTGGAGTCGCAA
>CANGEF010000110.1 GCA_947452685.1 Flavobacteriales bacterium
CCATTCATCATTCCGAACATAATTAACAACCAACTTGGAATGGCGTAGATCAGAAAGAATACGTCGTTCTTCTCGAAAAAACCAGGGGTTGGTTGGTGATGATCTTCGTGGAAATACCACATGAATCCGTGCATAACGAATTTGTGTGTAAGCCAAGCCATTCCTTCCATTACGAGGAATGTTAGAACGATGATTGCAATGTTGAGGGTCATGATTGAAGCGCGTTAAATTCATTCACTCGGTCCAGTGCTATGAGGAACCAGGGCGTAAAGTTTTGTGGATGTTCTTGTATTTCGAGCTGAAGTTCTTTCATTCCGACAAATCGGTAGTCATCAACCTCTTCACTATTTATGGAAGGTATTTCATTTGATTCACCAAAAAAAACGTGGTCGTATTCATGTTCAGTCAATCCGTTTTCGAATGCGGCTTTGTATACGAATGCAAAGATGGAAGTGAGATTACACTGCATTCCCATTTCTTCAAGCAATCTTCTGTTAGCGGCATCTAGCACGGCTTCATTTTCTCTGGGGTGAGAGCAGCAGGTGTTTGACCAAAGTCCGCCACAATGATATTTCGAAGAGGCTCTTTTTTGAAGCAGTAATTCTTTTTTCGAGTTGAAAATAAAAATGGAAAATGCACGATGCAAGACTCCTTCAACATGGGCTTGTTGTTTTTCCATTTTACCAATGGCTTGGTCTTGCTCGTCTACTAGAATTACATACTCCATTAGAGTTGGCTGTATTTAGATCTTAAATCGTCGCTGATGTGCTGGCTTTGAACCATGAATTGAATGACTATTTTCCAAAATGCTTTGGATTTATTTATTTTTCCGGTTGAAAGCGAAAGATAAATGTAATAGGAATCTTCTTCTAGCTTGTCGTGATATTGAAGCATCCAAGGCGCTTTATCTTGAACCGAGTACCGAAGGAAGCGGAGTTCTTCATTCCAGTAATCGTTGGCAATGGATTTTTCGAGGAGTTCTTTTCCCTTGCTGAAGTAATTGAGTTTTTCAGCGGGGTTCGAAACCAGTTCAGCATACATAGCAGTGGCTACTCCGAAGTAGGCTTGTTGTGTATTGTTTCGATTGGAAATATTCGCGCAATAGTTGTAGAACTCTTGTTTTGCAGGTTCGTTTTGGGCCGAAATAAAAAGTTTTTGGCATTGAATTTCTTGAGCGAACGCGTGGAGGCTCGAACTCAAAAATACAAAAAGCGTTAAAATTTTTCCCAGCCTATTTTTCATTACAGCAAATTTAAATTGTGCTGAAGATAACTTTTAGCAAGCAGAGCCAATTTCTTTGGATTCGCTACGCGAATGCGTTCTTTCAAAATTCGATCGCAAGGAAGAGCTTGAATTTTTAAGAAAAGTTTGTAGTAGTATTTGAAAGCAATGAGCACCCCAAAACGAGCATCTTTCGGAAGTTGCAAGATTCCAATGTACGCGAGTCTGAAGTCTTCTTTTATTTCTGCTTCGATGGTTTTTTTTGTAGGTTCATCGAACTTCGTCATGTCTACATTCGGAAAATAAACACGACCAAGTGCGTTGTAATCTGCGTGCAAGTCGCGCAAGAAATTAATCTTCTGAAAAGCTGCGCCAAGCTTCATTGCAGAAGGTTTGAGTTTCTCATATTCAGACTGATTCCCGTTCACAAAAACATGCAGACACATGAGTCCAACCACTTCGGCAGATCCGAGTATGTATGTTTCGTAGGAGTTTTGGTTGTGTTCCACTTGATGAAGATCCATTTCCATACTTTTCAAAAAGGTATCTACAAGATCCCATTCAAGGTTGTATTGGTGAAAGGTGTGTTGAAAGGCGTTAAGAATTGGATTCAAAGAAATTCTCTCTTCAATGGCTAAGACAGTGTCTCGTCGAAAGCGAGCCATAAGTTCATGCTTTTCATAATCGTGAAAGGTGTCTACGATTTCATCGGCAAAACGCACGAAGCCATAAATGGCGTAAATGGGGTTTCTAATTTCCTTGCCGAGTGTTCGAATACCTAAGCTGAAGCTTGTGCTATAGGCGTGAGTAGTTAGCTTACTGCAATCGAAGGAAACGTGGTCGAAGAGTGGTTTACCTGTCATGATATTATGATTGAAAAAGAAGTTTGTTCATGGTCTCGGCGGCAAGTTGTCCGCTTATTATACTTGGAGGCATCCCTGGCCCCGGAACGGTTAGCTGTCCAGCGTAGAACAAGTTGCTCAGTTTCTTGCTTCTCATAGAAGGTTTCAAAATGGCGGTTTGTTTCAATGTATTCGCAAGTCCGTATGCATTCCCTTTAAAACTGTTGTACTCGGAAATAAATTCTTCGTGTGCAAAGCTTCGTTTGTAAACGATGTGATCTCGAATCGATTCTCCGGTTCGTTTTTCAAGGCGGTCTAACATGTTTTGAAGATATTTATCTCGCAACGTTTCGTCGCTAGATAATCCGGGTGCAACGGGAACGAGTAAGAACATGTTCTCACAATTTTCGGGTGCAAGTGTATCGTCTGTTTTTGAAGGAACGCAAGCGTAAAATAGCGGTTGTGTAGGCCATTGCGGATGGTCGTATATCTCTTCAGCGTGTTTGTCGAAAGGTTCGTCGAAAAATAAATTGTGGTGCAAAAGATTATTTACGCGGGTATTCAATCCCAAATAAAACAAGAGCGAAGATGGTGACATGGTACGATTTTCCCAATATTCGTTCGAATGGGAACGGTCTTGCGGAACCAGCATTTTCGTTTCCACGTGGTGGTAGTCGGCACCCGCTATAACCGCATCTATTTCAAAATTCCCTGAAGAAGTAATGAGACGCTTTGCCTTCCCATTAAGGGATTCAATTTGCGTAACATTGTTGTTGTAATGAAAGGTGACCCCAAGTTTTTTCGCCACCTTTTCCATGGCCTTTGGAATTTCGCCCATTCCCTTGTGCGGATACCAAGTTCCTAGTTCAAGGTCTGCGTAATTCATAAGGCTATATAGCGCAGGCGTTTTGTCGGGTTTGGCTCCTAAGAAAAGCACCGGGAACTCGAGAAGTTGAATTATTTCGGGATGTTTGAAATATTTGCGAATGTGTGAAGAAATTGAATTGAAAAGATGGATTCGAACGGCTGCTTTCAATAGTTTAAGATCCAAAAATTCTCTTGCCGAGAGCGATGGTTTCCAAACGAACTCACCCATTCCTGTTTCATATTTGTATTTCGCTTCAGAAAGAAATTTTTTCAAATTCTCTTTGCTGCCGGGTTCCAGTAATTCAAGTTGATCACCGAGTGCGTCTGCAGAGGCAGGAACGTCGAGAATTTTGTTTGAAAAGTATACGCGATAGGAAGGGTCTAATCTTTCAAGGGTGTAGTAATCACTCCGTTTTTCACCGTATTGTTCGAAGAAATTATCAAAGACTTCGGGCATCCAATACCAGCTTGGCCCCATATCGAAAACAAACCCATTTTCTTCAAATACTCTGCATCTTCCACCGGGAGTGCCATGTTTTTCAAAAACATGTGTTTCAAACCCCAGTTGGGCTAAACGGCATGCGGCAGATAAACCTGCGAATCCCGCACCGATTACAGCAACTCGTTTAATCATAACTATTAAACATATAAGTCTGTTTTTTGTTCTTGGCTGTAATATGAAATAGGGCCGTTGTTGTTAAAGATAAGCGTAAGATTATCGCACTTTTAATTTTTGCCCAATTTTTAAGTTTGTAGAGGGCTTAATTTTATTCAATTTACAGAGTTTAGACACCGTGGTTCTGTTTTTTACGGCAATAGAGGAGAGGGTGTCGCCACGCTTAACAGTGTGATATTTACTTGCTGAATTACTTCGCGAATTGTTATTGGCCGTGGGTGCAGTTGGGGCATTGGTGGGCACGTTCAATTTCTTTTTATCGAGTTCGAATACGGCCGATTTAAGCGCCTTCTGATTGGGGGTAATCATGTAGGCCGGGTCGAACGGATTGCCCAAGTATCTTGTTTCGAAGTGAAGATGCGCTCCGTATGACCTTCCTGTGTTTCCACCCAAACCAAGCATATTTCCGGCCTGAACGTATTGTCCGGGAACCACCATTCTCGCCGACATATGCGCGTAAAGTGTTTCCAATCCATTCGGATGTCGAACAACCACAACATTGCCATACGTGTCGCTGAATTGCGAAATCCGAACCAGCCCTTCAAACATGCTGTAAACGGGATCTCCGGTATCCAAGTCAAGATCCAATCCTGCATGCAATCTGCCCCAACGTGGTCCGAAAGGAGAAGTCTGTCTGCCGAGGTCGGTAGGAAATGCAAAGTCACAAGAATCTTTTATTAATTGAAAGAACAAGGAAGAGTCGTTCGGAAAAACGACATTTCTCTTTTTATGCCAAATGTTTTGCGTGTCCCAACTTTGATAATTGGCGTAGCTCGGAATTTTTGCAAGTGAATCTGCAACTCCTTTCAAGTCGAGGTCAATCGATGGAATAGAAGGCGAGAGGAAGACGTTGTTGTTTTTTACTGAAATAAATTCCTTTGCGTTGAGCCAAGAAGCAGTGTCTGCCATAAGTTCTAGGGCAGACTCGCGATACCCAGACGGTTGTGCATAGGAGAAAAAGCTCGAAAGAGCCACGATAAATATGATTGTAAATCTCCTAAACATCTTATGCAAAAATAAGGATTAATTTCTTAACTCGATTTGGTCTAAATTTTCGGAGATTTGCAAAATGAATAAAGTTGATTTACTTGTTATTTCGGCGCATCCAGATGATGCTGAAATTAGCGCAGCGGGCACAATAATTAAAGCAGTTAAAGAAGGGAAGATTGTGGCGTTGGTAGATCTTACGCAAGGTGAGCGAGGAACTCGTGGGAGCGCGGATTTGCGCATGCTAGAAGCTGAGCGAGCTTCTGAATTAATGGGGACTCATTTTAGAGAAAATTTGGAATTAGCCGATTGCTTTTTTACAGATACGCCTGAAAATAAAATGCGCGTAATGGATGCTATTCGAAAGTATAGACCGGAAATTGTTTTTACCAATTCACTTCGTGATCGCCATCCAGATCATGCTCGTGCTGCTAAATTGGTTTCTGACTGTTGTTTTTATTCTGGCTTGCCAAAAATTGTTACCAATCACAGTGCGTGGAGACCTCGTGCAGTGTATCATTTCAATCAAGATTATTACAACAAGCCCGATTTTGTGGTTGATATTTCCGAACATATCGATCAGAAAATTGAAGCACTTAAGGCATTCTCTAGTCAGTTTTTTGATCCAAACTCAGATGAGCCGAACACGCCCATTTCGGGAAAAGAGTTCTTCGATTTTATTAAGGGAAGGGCGATGGATTTTGGAAGACTTGCGGGATATAAATATGGGGAAGGTTTTGTGGCATCGCGTCCAATAGGTATGCGCGATGTCTTCAACTTAGACTAACTTTTCTTTTTGCTTCAATTTAAAATACAAGAAAACCTGCACCGCACATTGGGCTATGAATGCGGCAGACGCAGACATGCACGCTCCGTTGATGTGCTCGGCAGGAATGAGCAAAGAAGAACAGAGGATAGCCACTGTGAAGCCTGTAATTGCTGAGTAAAAATTATATCGGTGAAGTCCTCTTCCCGAAAATAAATGTGCTATTGAGACCGTAGCTGAATTTGCAATAACGCCTGGTACAAGAAAGAAAAAGCCTTCTTTCAAAAATGAAATGTCGTAGTCCACGAAGACCGCTAGCCAGTTATTGGGCACCAGTAAAAAGCAGATAGTTCCGAATGTTGTTGTTGAAATGCCAATGGCTAAATATCTTCTCGTAAGTGCAAGATGTTCTGTGAAATTAGAAGTCTGTGCAACGCGAGAAGCGAGAATGGAAGATAAACTTTTCACGACAGACCAAAGCGCTTCAGCCACATACATGAGAATGGAAAAAACACCCGTGAAAATTTTTCCTTCAGCACCTGTATTTTCAAGGAAATAAAGGTAAGAGCGCTGATTTCCTAAATGAAAAATGTTTCCCAATTGGGCATATCCACCGAGCTTTGCTGTTTGTTGTAAGTCGTTTTTTGAAAGTTCGAAACGCAAGTTTTTCCAGACGTGAGGAGTTAAGTAAAATCCAACACAAGCGGTAACTAGAAAGGAAATGAGTTGTCCGGTAACAAAGGCTAGAATTCCCCAATCTGTTGCAAGATAAAAACATGCAACAAGGAACAGTGAAAAAGCAGATTGTGTGAAAAGAAGGATTTGATAAGACTCAATTTTTTCTTTTCCCAACAATATCATTTGTTGCAGAACGAAAACAGCTTGAAGTGTTCCGAGTAGAATTGTGAATGCCACAAATGGCGCATTCAAAACTAAGAGTAAAACAGTCGTTAATATTGCGCTAATTGCAATCCAGAAGAGCGATGGAAGCGCAATTTTGTGTTCCCCTATGCGCGGAATAAGATAAATGAGTGCCCCGCCGCCAATGAATTGACTGAGCGTCGCTAAAATGAGAATTCCGAAGTTGATTAACGCAATGGTTCCTTGTCCTTCCACATGAACAAAATGTAAATTCATAAGAACGAGAAGCAATGCCGAAAC
>CANGEF010000111.1 GCA_947452685.1 Flavobacteriales bacterium
GCATAGACACGCCTTGCTCAGTGAATACGAATGGCATATAACGGCGCCCTCCTCTTGAATTCTTTGAGGTTCCAAATTGGCACCTCAAACTTTCAAACTCATCTAGCGACAGTTGAAATGCGAAATCTGGTGGAAACCGATCTATATTTCTGCTGACAGCTCTGTTAATATACTTCGTTTCAGAACCATAAAAATTCGCCAAATCACTATCGAGCATCACTTGCCTCCCACGTATGGTAAATATTCGTGATTCTATTTCTGATTTAATTAGGTTTTGTTCCATAGAGCAAACCTATTTCGCCAATTTGAAAAACACACCAATTTTTATGTGCAGGTTATATGCTGTTTATTCAACAATGGCGTTGCGAAGGCGATTGCATCGCGAAGGCAACAAGCGTTGCGAGGGCGATTGCATCGCGAGGGTCCTTCGGACGAGGGTTTAACAACGCAGTTCCAATTACATAGTAGGAATTACGAAGTAGGAACAACGAAGTTCAAACAACGAAGTTCAAACAACAAAGTTCCAGATTCCACCTAAAACATTCTCGTGTAAGACACCGATGGTATGATAGGAAAAATACTGAGCTGATAAAGTTTAATTCGTTGGTCGGCTCTGTCTACTCGGTAAAACAAATAGAATGGATTCTGCCTGTTGTAGGCATTGAAAATACTGATATTCCAAGTTCTGCTGCCGTGCATTAGCTGCTTGGTGAAGTTAATGGCTAAATCCAATTTGTGATAAGCAGGCATACGCGAACTATTTCTGCCGTTATAAATCTGTGCAGTGGGGAAAGATGAATACATCGGGTCGTCAGCCTGGGGGTTGTTTTGGTAGTTGAAATAATTGAATGCACCATACTGCTGTTGCGCCAAAGTAACCGGACTACCGGTGCTATACATCCAAGTAGCGGATATGGAGATATTCTCATTGATTTCATGGTTGATTACGGCTGTAGCCACATGTGTCCGGTCGTAGCGAAAAGGAAACCAATTCCCATTGTTTAAACTATCAAATCTCCGATCGTTTTTAGAGAGCGTATAGGAACACCAACCCGTTGTTCGTCCATGCAATTTTTGAAGTTGAAGATCAATACCTGCCACCCGACCAACGCCTCCGTTTGTTACTTTGTCTGTGATGCTTTCATCATTGGAAAAAAAACTAACTCCTTCTTGGTACTCCACGAGGTTAGTATACTTCTTCAGATAGAACTCTGCCGACCAATCCCATTTCTTATCCTCTGAAAGCGTGCCGCCCAATCCCAAGGCCACTTGCATGCAATTGCTTGGAGGCAACGCGCTCGTTGCAGGAATCCACAAATCAGAAGGAAGTCCCGCACCGTTGCTGCTGAGCAAATGCGTGTATTGTTTCATGGTGACAAATGATCCTTTCACCACACTTCGTCGTCCAAGTTTTCTTCGCGCTAATAAGCGTGGCTGAACAGAATAGAACGACTTGCGTTGAATGTTATAATTCGAAAGATGAACACCAACAGAAAATCCTGTTTTCTCGCCCAACTTAATGTTGTCTTCTACATACGCTACATTCTCAAACCCAAGCAGATTATTTCCTCGCTGACTACCAAGGCTGCTTGTCCCTGCATTTGGACCCGTGTACTTAATTCTTCCTTGGTTGAATTGATGAAGTATAACGTTTACGCCGAACTGGAGTGAATGCTCGTCATTTACCTGAAGAGTAAAATCTTGTTTCACCAGTAAATCAGTTACTCCAGAAGTAAACTGTATTCGCGTTTTCTCGCCATAGTCATTGCTTCCATATGGTGCTTGCTGACCGCTCACATTGTTGTTGTATGCATAGCGTGTAAACGCAAGTGTGGTGTTGCCAAACATTTTTGAAGAAAAAACGTGATTGAGTCTTACGGATGCCATCTGGTTACCCCAAGCAATATTGCTTAAGAACTTTGAAGAGTATTCACTCGGATTCACCGCCTTGTTATTGCTATTTATAAATATGCGATCTCTGCCAGCATAGACAGTTACGTAGAGGCGTTGCTTGGCATTCAAAAGCGTATTTACTTTTCCATATAAATCAAAAAAGGTATAACCGGTTTGCACTTCACCTTGGCTACCCATAAGCGCTGCCACTCGTGTGAGTAAATCGAAGTTACATCGGCGCAGTGAGAAAAAGTAGGAAGAAGTATCCTGCTTAATCGGTCCTTGAAGATTTAGTTTCATGGCCAAAGTACCCACTGCATATTCGCCCTGACGCTTTTTCATATTTCCATCCTTCATGCGTATATCCAACACGGAAGACAGACGGCCACCGTATCTGGCAGGGAATGAACCTTTGTAGAGTTCTACATTTTTAATGGCACTCGCATCAAATGTCGAAAGAAATCCTCCGATGTGATTGACGTTGTAAAGTGGAACATCGTCGAGCAAGTACAAATTCTGATCGGGGCTTCCACCTCTTACGTTAATTCCTGACGTCCCTTCTTTTCCACCTTGCACACCCGCCATCAACTGGAATACCCTCATCACATCGGCCTCACCGAAAAGCGAAGGCATCTTTTTTAATTGATCAACCGGTACAGTGAGCAGACTCATTTTATTTGTTAGCGTCGGATCATTATTGTCTGTAATCACCACAGCCTTTGTCATGTTGTTGTCTACAGTAAGTAATATTTCTATCGGGCCATTCGCAAGTGTATCAATTTTGAATCGCTGAGCTTGGTAACCTACAAATCGCGCAACCAATGTATCGTTCTCACATTGAGGCAAAGTCATGGTGAAGAATCCGAAGTTGTTCGTGCTTGTTCCAAGCGTAAACGATGCATTGGAAATGGAGACCCCAATAATAGATTCTTTGGTAGTAGCATCTTTGACATAACCGTGAATAACACATTGTTGAGCACGGCCAGCATAGCCTGTAAAAAAGAGCGTCAACAAAATAACGACACGTGTTACCATCATTCGTCGCGTTCGTTTAAGGAATGTACGTAGCATCCTTGAGTATTTGGTTATATGCGCCAAAGATGCCATAGCCATTATTCACATTGGAGTATAGCTCAACGGGATCACCCTGAAACAAAAGCGTGAGAGGGTCGCGCGTGTTTTGCGTAGAATTTTGGTTGAACCTATGCACAGACCAGCTTTTCAAGTATTTGTAATAACTGGAACTGATGTTTCTTAGCTCAATGTAATAAGGAGGATCACCTGGGGATGGATATCCACCCCACATAAGATTGAATGAAACTTCCCCGATAATTCCATTGAATAACGCATCTGAAAAAAAGAGAGTACTTGGGGAATAATTCCAATTGGCATCTGCTATTAATGTTGGATCGTCCAATTGCGTTATGCGCGTCAATTGAGTTGGTTGAATAATGGGATCGAGTGGATTTTCGCTGTATAGAATCAATTCATAGTAGTTGATGTTAGGATCAGGATCATTCAGCCTTAATGTAAAACGGGTAATGGGTATCCCTTCCTGATCAAGCGTTTCACCAACGGTGAATAAAAACGAATTTATTTGTGGCGGAGGCGGCACCATGCATTCAGAACTAACCGATGAAAACGCAGGATGGTACGTTTCTAATCTGTAAATGAAGCCCACTTGCGGGTATACATTGCTCACATACCAACCGTCGGATTGATAATCCAATGTATCGATTGGCACTCCGTTTTCGAAAAGGAATACACCGGCATTCTCAACGATTGCCGAACTTGTATCTGTTATGGAAATGGTTTTTCCTACGTGTGCTTTAATGAGCGAGTCTGGATTGATGATTGACGAAAGTACAAGTTGCGAAGTGAATGGAGCGGCGATGTAATCGACCTCCTTAATACAGGAAGTTGAGAGTAAGATGAATGTTAAAAGTGTTATTTTGTTCAAGGCCGTGGAGAATTCTCTGCTCATGTAAATTGTATTTGCTAGAAAAAGAGGTCCTTACTAACGGGATGTTCTGGTCTTTATTTCCAAAACTTACTTTTTTATTTATCTCCTCCCCACCTCCAGTGGGGGCATTACCCATACCGCTCGCAAAGCGAGCTCTAAGCCACGCAGTAGTAACAACGCAGTTCTAACAACGAAGTTCTCACAACACAGTTCTCACAACACAGTTCCAATTACGCAGTAGGAATTATGTACTTCGTAAGAATGCCGTTGGCGAATGCTTCGCGAATGTCTTCGACGATTTAACAACGAAGTTCAAACAACGTAGTTCCTCACTCCTTCACCACCACCTCCGTATAAACCTTCCCACTATCATTCACCGCCTGAACGGTATACAAACCAGAGGTGAAATTTTGAAGATTCAAATCAAGACGATTGTTACCGTTTATTTTTTCCGTTGAAACCACTTGTCCATTCATGTTGTAAAGACGAACGGTCCAGTTGTCGTTGGTTGGAAGTTGAATGGTAAGGTTCGAAGAAGTTGGGTTGGGATAACTACTCATTTTTTTTGCTGAAGAGAAGTCGTTCATTCCAAGATAATCGCAATTAGGAAAAATGTTGCTACTGTATGCCCCAAACTCCGTGTCTTGATAGCATCTGAAAGGACCGCTCTGCATAATGTCCATTAAACAATGTGGCAACGGAAAAAGATACGATTCTATCGGGCCTAATCTTTCGACAATTCGACCATTCATAGATCCTCCAAAAAAATTGTTCAAGTGTTGGACATCGTAATATCTCAGATCTACTCCATTTATATTAAGTACTCCCGTTTCCGTTACGAGCAATGAATCACCTTCTTCGCACGGACTGTATGCTCCTACAACGTATACTTCACCGGGCACAAGAAGAAAGTCATAGAGGACTTCAAAGTTATCACCGGTCCAATGGTACACCCGGTCGTTGTCTGCATAGGTAAGTTCATCTTCCAACATAAAGCTTGCATAAGAACCTCCGCATGCGTAGCCATAAATATGCGATTTCAACACTTTGCATTGTTGTCCGCCAACAATGGAATCGCCCTGAACTTCCGTCATGTTGTATCCATTAAAACAAACTTCACCGTAGCTGAAATGCCAAGTAGCACCTTCGGGCGCCCAATTCATCTGAGCTTTGGCGTTGACAACCAGAAACGCACAAATAATCACAGTTAAAATTTCTTTCAATTTCATTCTATTCAGTCGTATTAAATTGTAATTCATAAAATCAGTTCCAACTATTCAAAAGGTAAGAGAAGTTAAGAAAGGGGAAGAGAAGGGAAGATTAACAACGAAGTTCCAACAACGAAGTTCATTATTCAACAACCAACCTCTCACTCACCTCTTCCCCATTCTCAAATCTTGCTCTTACCGTATAAATACCATTCGCATATTCCGAAACATTCACTTGCATTTGTATTCTTCCTAACACTTGTTCGGTGTGCATGAGCTGTCCGGTTGCGTTGAAGATTTGAATGGATTGCGGAATGTGAGCGGATTCGAATTGAAGGGAGGTTTGATTGGAGGCTGGGCTTGGGAAGAGTTTGAAGGATTTAAACGTTGTTTCATCAACAGAAATAATTGGGCAGCAACTATTCGGCACTCCAGGGTGGTAATTAGACCAGTCGTTTTGGTAAATAAGAAGTCCGTTCTTGTCATAAAAGCAAAGCAAAAACAACTGTTCGAAATCTTGAACATAACAACCCATTGTATTTGTTCCTATTCCTTCAATATAGTATGTTTCCATTCCAAAGCGATAAACAGGAGTACCATCAGAATATGCTATATGATAACGTCTTCTAGGAATAAAATCCGCATAAATCACAGTGTCAATTGAGGTGACAGTTATTATGTCTCCACTGAATACATATGTGAAAAATGAATCACCCGGTACAAAATCCCAATCAAAAAACAAATAACCACCAACAAACCACTTGTTGTCTATTTGCGTGAAATTTTGGGTTTGACCGAGAAAGCCGGTGTTATTCGAACAATTCGGAATTGAGTCTGGTGTCAAATAGTAATCAAATCCTAAAACCTCGGAGGGAGCAAGAGATGTTCCAAAGGTTTCATTTGGAAATAAATCATATGTAACCCAAACACTTCCATCGGCAGGTAAAGGCAAAGCGGTGGTCTGCGCATTGCCTAACAATGGAAAAGAGAGAGCAAAAAAGAATAAAAGTTTTTTCATGGTTGTCTTTTTTATTTCAAAATCTATTTTCATTTTAACATTCACCCCCACCTCCAGTGGGGGCATTACCCATGCCGCTCGCAAAGCGAGCTCTAAGCAACGCAGTTCCAATTACGCAGTAGGAATAAAATCTTCGATTTTCCAATTACGCAGTAGGCATAAAACCGAAGGTTTTCCCATTACGTAGTAGGAATAAAATCTTCGATTTTCCAATTACGCAGTTCCTTGTTCATTATTCAACAACCAACTTCTCACTCACCTCTTCCCCATTCTCAAATCTTGCTCTTACCGTATAAATA
>CANGEF010000112.1 GCA_947452685.1 Flavobacteriales bacterium
CAAGAACTCGAAAGCGACAAACAAGGTAAACACGCTCACGACGAGATGTTGTTTATTGTTATTCATCAATCGTACGAATTGTGGTTCAAGCAGATTTTATTCGAAATGAAATCGGTGTACGACATTTTGGCGAAAGAGAACATTAACGATAACAGTCCCGAGTTGCAAATCGCTGTAAACCGCATGCACCGTGTAACAGAGATTCTTCGCATTTTGGTAGACCAAATCAATATTTTGGAAACCATGTCGGCGCAAGACTTCTTAGACTTCCGCGATATGCTTCGTCCAGCAAGCGGATTCCAAAGCATGCAATTCAAAGTATTAGAGACCTTGTTGGGATTGAAAGTGGAAGAGCGTCATGGACAAGAGTATTTCACCAGTCAATTACGCAGCGAAGACGCAAAGCAGATTTACACGCTAGCGAAAGAAACTACGTTGTTGGAATTGGTGAACAACTGGTTGGAGCGTATGCCTTTCTTCGAAGAGAAATATTGGGGAAGTGAAGATTTTTGCACGCAATACAGAAACGCATATTCCTCTTCATTGAGTGAAATGGAAATGCAAAACTTGAAAGCGTTCGATGAATTGTTCATGTCGAATGAACCCGTTGAAAACCGAAAGTTAAGCGCGAAAGCCAGAAGAGCTGGGCTCTTCATCATGTTGTACCGCGACTATCCGATTCTTCAGAATCCGTATAGAATTATCAACTCACTCTTAGACATTGACGAGTTGTTAGCGACTTGGAGATGGCGCCACATGAACATGGTTCACCGCATGATTGGCGGAAGAGCGGGTACAGGAGGAAGCACTGGAAAAGGATATTTGCGTGAAGCGGCTATGAAGCATTATGTATTTCAAGAGTTCGCTGAACTCACTTCATTCTTGGTTGAACGAAGAAAATTCCCAAGCATTAGTCCTGAATTATCGAAGAAACTCGGCTTCGAGAATGGATAGTTATGTTCGCGATTTGCTCTCGGACATTGTTCGGTCGATTGATGAAATAAATGAGTTCTCGGCCGGACTCACCATTGAAGACTTCAAACAATACTTATCGAATAAAATGATGCGTCGCGCCATTGAGCGCGACCTCATTATTATTGGCGAGGCCATGCACGACATTGTGAAAGTCGACCACACCCGTGTTATGCGCATTAAAAATTCAAAACGCGTAATAGAATTAAGAAACGACGTCGTTCATTCTTACGACGATTTAGCCAACGAGAAAATCTGGAATTTTATCTGGAAGGAACTTCCTTTTTTGCGGAAGGAAGTGGCGCATATTTTGGATCTTTATTATTAATTTGAACGAAGTTCAAACAATCCCCTTCGGTGATCAATCTTTCAGATCAATTCTTCGAATCAATCGCGTTGCGATCAATCGTTCCGATTTATCCGAAGGATTGATTGCGGAGCAATTGATCACGTAGTGATTGATCCGAAGGATGTCCAATAACGTAGTTCCTCTACTCCTTAATAATCGTCCTACTCAACTTTTCTCCGTTTGTTTCTAATTGCAAGATATACGCTCCGTTACTGAATGAAGACAAGGAGATTCTTTTCTGTCGTTCTCCGAGTAACCAAGTGTCTTCTAACACCAAACGGCCAGAAGAATCATACATGCGTATGGGAGCCGATTGATTGAAGTAGCTATTGGTCTTCAGGACTAACTCGCCTAGCGTTGGATTGGGATATATGATGAAATTAGATTGCAATGGAATGGATTTCCCGGTTAACGACATATTCAATTTAGCTATTGAATTGAGATGGTCGCAAGAACCAATTCTTCTAAATTCTCCAGCGATATAAAGGGTATCGTTCATAATTTCAATATCACGCACAACATTTGGCCAAACAGATGCTGGAGTGTCGTACGAATTGTAGATTGTGTCTGGATTTAGAGTGAAACTGCCGAACTGATTTAATTTAGCCACACCGTGTGATTCCAATCCATCTATTTCAGAGAACCAACCAGCGAGGTACAACTCATTTTCATACACTTCCATAGAAACCACACGCCCATTGGTTTGATGCGGTGCAGGGTAAATTGCATGCCCGTCGTAATAAACTAAATGTACGTGTTCCGAATTGCCAAAAGAACCTGGATAAAAATCACCCCCAAGCCATAGTTTGTCATCATATACAATCATCGACATAACATTTGCTTCAATCCCAAATCCCTGTCCAGCTTGGTGTATATCTCCGTCGTAGATTGAAGCGAAGTGATTGATATTCCTTTGATCGTCCCAAAAACGTCCTCCAACGAAAAGCGTGTCGTGATACAATGTCAAACAATGACCTCTTGCGTTTTCAGAAAAGAAATCTACCAACGGTTGTACCTGATTTCCGTCGTACTTAAATGCTAAATTGGCAGAATCACCCCCAATTGTATAATAGCTAAGGACGGTACCATACAATTCGCCATTCAGTTCCGTGAAACTACCAAAATCAAACAACTTCATGTCTGTGGAAACCGAGTCCCAACCATGATTCGTGAATTGAAGAAATGGTGTCTTATCATTCCCAAAATATCTACTTCCAGCATACAGACTATTGCCGTATTTACCTATCGGATTAAAAACACCATATACATCTCCTATTTCTCCTATTTTAGTCCAATCGCTTCCATCCCATATCGCGGGAACATAGTACTCCTCACAATTGTGAGAGGGTAATAAACCACAAGCCGTGATAGTTTTATTCTCATTATCACCGAGTAGTTGATATACATAAGAAAAATGAGGGCCGCATCTAAATCCTGAATCCAGATCCAACCACAATTGTCCGTAGTGGGTTAACGAGAATAGGGAAAATGTTAAGACTATGGCAATCCTTTTCACTGAGCCACAACTGTGTATTTTCATATTACTTTTTTTTCATTAAAATCAAAATAAATCTTAAATCTTCTCCCCCCACCTATCAGTGGGGGCATTACCCTTGTCGCTCGCAGAGCGAGCTCTAAGCAACGCAGTTCAAATTACGAAGTAGGAATTACTTAGTAGGAATAAAATCTTCGATTTTCCAATTACGAAGTTCCCTACTCATTCCACAATAACCTTCGAACTATCTAACCACGCACTATTGCTTAACCAATGAAGTGTGTACATTCCAGAGCTCAGGGCAGAAATATTTATTTCAATGGTATTGCTTGAAGTTGCGAAGAGAAAAATATTTTCTCTCAAGACTTCTCTGCCTTGCATGTCTATGATTACAATTTCATTCTTATTGTTCGGAATGTAGTTTTCTGGAAATGTGAATGAGAGATTCACAACATCGTTTGCCGGATTCGGAAAAACAGTTATTGTGTTTTCTAAGCCAACTACAATTTCCTCAACGTTCACGTATTGGCAACCCGGTTCTAGGCACCCCATGGAATCTACTTTGAAAATCCAGGGGGTTAGGAGAAACGGATTAGGGTCTGAATTCTGCTGATCTATGAAGCCACTGCAAACAAATCCCCCATCAGGTGTTGGTTTGGAATCAAGTAAGTAATGTCTTGCGGGTAAGGTTGTGTTTGTCTCTGGGAAATTGTTGTAGTAGCTGTATTTCCTGAACCACAAACTATCTCTGTTCATGTCTAACATCAGTAGTCCGCCCATCCAGCGCCAATCGGGCCCAGAACCTTGCGCTGTTGTTAATTGATTGTCACAAACAATTAAGTAGCCAGTATTGGGAATAACATGCAAATCCACAAAATCTCCATTGTAAGTTGGGAGATATTCTTTTTTTACAGTTGTTTCAATTAATATATCATTGGACAGCTGCTCTATGAGGGTTGTATAATAGAAACCCGCAAACATCCCATCTGGATCATTGATTTCATTGGTAAGTCTGCCAGCAAGAATCAATTTATCCTCTTCATATTCGTAAACAGTTGCCACTTCTTTTCCGCAACTGCCACCCATAACCAAGCGGCCTACCTCATTGCCAAATTCATCAGTTTTTATTAGTACCAAATCAGAATTCTGAAAAAAGCCATCACTACAATCCTCGAAGCCTGGGGTATTAGCACAGACCCAAAAACCTCCATCCTGTGCCTTCACCACACCGCCCGGATAGGTGCCAAATGTGCCGGTATAGCTACTCTGCCAGATGTGATTGCCGAGGCTATCCATTTTCAATAAGAAAGCATCGGGTTCGGTATTGTTAATTACATCAAGAGAATCCATATGCCAACCATAACTCACATAAGAGGAGTCTGTTAAGTCCTCAATGAGTCCATGAAATGAATAGCCTGCAAGACTGCTATCAACTAAATGTTGCTCTACAATCTCAGCGTCTGAGTTCAATTGAACAAGGTAATTTCTAGTGTCACCATTGAACTCATTACCTCCAACAAAAGTCGTGAAAATGGACATCAAATTTCCATTATGATTTTCAATCATTCCCCCCGTAGTTCCGTTGTAATAGTTGAACCATTGTTCGTTTTCATCAGTAGTCGCATCATCATATCTGTTCCACCAAACCATATCACCATTAGAATTTGTTTTGGCCGAAAAACATCTTGTATAATTATCCACACTATCTGGATGACACAACACTCCATTACCAAAAACCAAATACCCATCATAGTAATTGAATGCATCATCGTTGACAAACACATTCTCAAAAAAGCCATGCGCCTGATAATTGTATGCAGGCCATTGACAACTCACAGGATGCGCCCGATTGAATTCGGGCCATTGGGCGTGAACAATAAGGGCGTTACATATAATGACGAGTGAAAATAAAAGTTTCCTCATTGTTTCAATTTGAATGAATAAATTAATTCCTCGTAAATTTAATCTCTTAACTATTCGGAATTACCCCAAACATTGCGAATTCTTACCGTTCTAAAAAACTGCGCAGTTTTTTCAGCCTTCATTTTTACGATTTTCCTTATTTAACAAGTGTTTTGGAAATCTTGGAGTTTAGAAAAATCCGTACAAATACCTAGGGAACTTCGTTCCTTCAATCACTACGTGATCAATCATCTGCGATGATCAATTGCAAGCAATCAATCACTACGTGATCAATCGTTCCGATTTCACCGAAGGTTTGATCCGCAGGATTGATCTGAAAAATTGATTCGAAGAATTTATCACCGAAGTTGATTAAATATTTCTTTAACAAGTCCATCCATACGAGAAAAAGCAAACCATCTTTTCCCTAGATCCTTCAGAGAGGCACCAAGATGATACATTTCCTTTTTATCTAGAATTAGAAATCTGTCGTGAGCATTTTTCAAAATTCGAATTTCAATTGGAGGATATTGCGAGTTATGCTTTTCAAGGTCAAGTTTTAATTGCTCTGATATTCTCTCTGTGTATACAATGCAATTTACCTTTTGACTTCTTTTCGAAAGTTGCAACAATGTGGTTTCATCGATATAGTTGTCGATGAGAATAATTGATTTCTTTGATCTTGAAATAATCTCACTGCTGAAAACGTAGGCATCGAATATTTGATCATTGAAGAAGATTCCCGAGTTTGGCAATGACATTTGTTTTAAAGCAGAATGAATTTCGCTAATCTGATTTTGTTGATTAATTAAAGCGCTTTCAAGTGAAGATATGCGCTTCGTTGTTTCAAAAGGTTGGGGAATTAGTTTGCGAAGTGAAACGAACGTTTTTACTATTTCAATTGTGACTTCATGTGCTAATTTGGACCTTAGTATTGTTGCGAGCATTGCCACTCCAAACTCGGTAAATACAAGATTTCCGAATTTGGAATGCTGACCAACATTTCGAAAATTATCATTTCCTAAGGTCACATTTTGTGACCTTAAAGCTTTTAACTCAGCATTGGATATTTTGAACGCAAAAAGTTCTGGAAAGCGAGCTAGGTTTCTTTTAACCGACTGATTAATAACTTTCGTTTGGACGCCATAAAGCTCTGCTAGATCAGAAGCAAGAACTATTTGTTGACCGTTATGAAGATATATCCGAACTTCAATTTTTGATTTAATTAGGTTTTGTTCCATAGAGCAAACCTATTTCGCCAATTTGAAAAACACACCAATTTTTATATGCAGGTTATATGCTGTTTATTCAACGGCGAAACGCCGATGACACCTTTGGTGATGACCTTCTTTGAAGGATGACACCTTTGGTGATGACCGTTCCGGATGACATCATCGTGATGATTTAACAACGCAGTTCCAATTACGCAGTAGGAATTCTGAAGTAGAAATAAAATCTTCGATTTTAGAATTACGCTTTTACAATAGCTAAAA
>CANGEF010000113.1 GCA_947452685.1 Flavobacteriales bacterium
AGTATCATGCCATCGCAGGGCGCGCCAACTGTAACGCCAGCTGTTCCTTCTATAGCAATGTGATTGCGATAGAGCCCGTCATCGAATACGCGAACAGCGAAATTGAAAAGTTTGAGCAGTCCTTCCGCTCCTTTAACCAAAACGTCAACTAGCATTTCATCGACAGCTGTAGAAGGAAGCAAATACAGTTCATAAAAAAAATACCATCCAAAATAGAGGATGGTACCAATGACAAAAAATCGAATGAGTGGATTCTTCACTGCGTATTTAAGAAGCTTTTTTCTTTTTTAGATCGAAGGCTTTTTTTCCGCCCAATGCTGCACCGGCTGCAATTAAAAGGCTAACGCCACCGTCGATTGGACAAACTGTTCCGAAAGGACCACCACAAGGTGCAGCCCCTCCGCTCGGCGGAGTTGGCGGAGCTTGACAAATTCCTATTGCCGCTGTGCAGAAAAGGAATATTGACAAAACGATTAGTTTTCTAAAACGGTTCATGTCACAAATATAATAGACTTTAATAATTTCCACCTCCATTCGGGCTAAAATCTTCAATATTGGTCCTCTTCCTTTATATTTGTCACTCGCGACCGAACCCATGGCAGAAACTAAATCAAATTTTCTAGACGCAGACGACCTCAGACCCATCATGCGGTTCCTGAACAAAAGTTGGTTCTGGATTGTAGCTTGTGCCCTCATTGCTTTTGTTGCTGCTTATTTCTATACCCACAGACTTCCGAGTATCTATGCTGCAAAAACAGAGATATTACTCAGGTCTTCAGAAACCTATGACTACCAAAAAAGCATGTACAGCGAGTTGGGTTACATCTCGCTTATGCAAGACGTTACCAATCAAAAGCGAATCATTGCCTCTTACGATATTGTAGAGAAGAGCTTGGATAAGCTCGATTATACGGTTTCCTATTATTTAGTGGGAAGGGTAAAAACGTTGCAAGTAGATGAGTTCGATGCAATAAAAATCAAATGCGATTGGAAGAAAATGGAACCTGGAATGTACAATGTTCCCATAAACATTAAGGTTTTAGACATCGGACATTTTGAACTCAGCTTTGAGTATGCTGGAAAACTCTCTTCGTCAACGTATGAGTTTGGTAAAGAATACATCGAGCAATTGTTCACGATTCAAATAGACTTGGCTTCACATGTAGACGAATCGCGACTTTCAACAGTTACCGATCAAAGCTTTCAGATTCGCGTAAGACCAATGAAACAATTGGTAGATAAATACATGGGTGCGCTTACCATTGAGAACGTAGAATACACCAGTATCTTAACGTTAACTTGTCAAGATGAATTGCCAACCCGTGCTAAGATCTTTCTCGACACTTTAGCTAAAGTGTATATAGATTACACCCTTTACAACGAGATAGCCATTAACGAAAACACCCAGGCTTACATTGATATTCAGATCAACAAAATTGTAAAAATCATTGACTCGTTGGAATTGGCCATGGAGACGTTTAAAGACGCGCGAGACATTCTAGATTTAAGCAAGGAACAAGACGCGGCATTTGAAGCTTTAACAAATTCAGATGTCACCCTCCGCGATTTGCAGTTGAGAAGAGAGTCTATTCAAGGGTTGGAAAATTTCTTGTTGAAAGAACCTGATCGTGCGGTAATTCCGCCAATGAATTACTTGCGTGAAGAAGACGTGACCCTAACAGAATTGGTGAAGGATCTCTTCCAACTGAAACAAAAAAGAAGTTCGTTATTGGTAGATGTTAAAGCGCCCGATAAACGTATACAGCGCGTAGATTCTACTCTTCAGACCATTCGGAATAGTATTTTCAAATATACTCGGGACACCAAGGTGGCCATTGACCAGCGAATTGCCGATTTGAAAGTGCAAATAGTAGATTTAGAAGCCGAGTTAGCAAACATTCCGAAAAGCGAGCGCGACCTCATGTCTATTGAACGCAAGTTGAAAGTAAATGAAGAACTCTATACATTCTTGTTAGAGAAGAAGGCGAATACTGTAATTGCTCGCGCGGCAATTATTCCCCAAACAAGCGTAATTGAAGCTGCACGTAGCATGGGTGTTGTGGGGCCCGATCGTCAGAGTATTATTTACTTGTGGATAGGTGTAGGTATTCTTATATCTCTAATCATTGGACTTATTCGCATGCTCTTCTTTGAGCACATTGAGCATTTGCGCGAATTGAAGCAATTGACTAAGCTCCCTGTTATTAGCGGTATACCGAATTACGAGGAAATTGAACGTGACCCCATTGCCATTGATGCGAACCCGCGTGGCAATGTAAGTGAGGCCTTCCGAACCTTGCGAACGAACCTGCAGTACTTACTTCCAGATGGCGGACACAGTCTTATCTTGATTTCATCGCTTCATCCTGGAGAAGGAAAAACATTCATTTCAACGAACCTTGCTGCCACATTGGCAAAGGCATCTAAGCGAGTGCTTCTTTTAGACTTTGACTTGCACAAGCCGAAAGTGCACAAGATGTTTCGCACCACCAACATACAAGGGGTAAGTACTTTTCTTATTGGAAAAGCAAGTTTCGATGAATTGGTTTTTCAGTCAGACATCGAGAATTTAGATATTGTACTGGCAGGACCGGTTCCACCGAACGCTTCCGAACTTTTGCTGAATTCCAGAGTAGATGAGCTGCTTGCTGAAGGTTTGAAGCGCTACGATTATGTAATTATAGATACGCCGCCAATCATGCTTATTACAGATAGCTTGGTGCTATTGTCGAAAGTAGATCGGGGTATCTTGGTAATGAATACGATTAAGGCTACCAAACAAGGTGTGGCGTATTTGGAAGATGTATTGAATCAAAATAGTCTTTCAAACACGAGTATTTTGTTGAATAACATTAAGCAAAAACGTTGGAGGTACTATTACGGGAAGTATGCTTATCGCTACGGCTATGGTTACGGTTATGGCTATGGCTACGGTTATGGTTACGGCTATGGCTACGGTTATGGTGGTTACGGTGAAGAAGGAAAGGGTAAAAAGAAGAAAGATAAATAATAGCGAAGGCAATGGTATCGCTCATTATAACAACCTACAACTACGCGCAATTTATTGAACGAGCCATTCGGAGTGGATTAGACCAATCTTTATCAAAAGCCGATTTTGAAGTTATTGTTGTCAACGACGCTTCCACCGATGAAACCGAGGCAATCTTAGAAAATTATTCCGACATCGTCCGCGTCTACAACCTCAAGGAAAATCTTGGACTTTCAGGAGCTCGCAATTTTGGAATTCGAAAAGCGCGAGGCCAGTTCATTGCTTTTTTAGATGCAGACGATTATTTGCATTCCGAATCGTTGCGCGTACAGAATTTATTTCTCAACGAGAACAATGCCTTCGATGCTGTGGCAATAGATTATTATCTCGTGAATGAAAGAGGACAGCACATTGAGCATATTTCTTCCAGCCAAAAACCTATTGCCTGTGGAATCATGTTTCGAAAAGACTTCCTCTACAACATAGGACTTTACGACGAAAATTTCAAAGCCCGGGAAGAAGAAGATTTACGAATTAGATGGGAGCAAGCGGGTTACGGAATTTATCACATTCCCTTGCCGTTGTACAGGTATCGTATGCACGAGAATAACCTTACAAAAGATAATCAGAAAATGTCTGACTCTCAACTCAAATTAAATCAGAAGCACAATAGATGATTAAATTTTTAGAGGGAGACCAAGTCTATTTGCGTCCGCTGACCATTGAAGATGCAAACGATATTTATTTGAAATGGTTGAATGACACAGAAGTAACACGTGGCTTGGCTTCCGGCTATTTTCCTACTACACAACAAGAGCTTATCAATTATGTAAGCGGTGCGCTAAGAGATCAGAACACCGTCTTTTTTGCACTGTGCGAAAAAGAAAGCAATCTACATATTGGCAACGTAAAAGTCGATCGCATAGATTGGGTAGCGCAAACCTGTGAACTTGGTTTAATCATTGGCGAAGCATCTGCACGTGGCAGAGGCTTGGGATTTGAAACCATGAACCTCGTTATTCAATACATTTTCGAAGAGTTAAATTTGAATAAAATTACATTGGCTGTTTTTGAAAACAATCCGGGTGCGTTGAAGCTGTATGAAAAATTAGGTTTTCAAGTCGAGGGAAGATTTGTAAAGCATGTTTTTAAAGAAGGGCGATTGTGGGATAAGATCTATCTATCATTATTCAATCCGAAGAAATAATGAATCTAGCACTTCTGCAAGCCCGAATGGGCTCCACGCGTTTGCCAGGAAAAGTTCTAAAGGAGTTAAATGGAATTCCTGTGATTCAAACGTTAATCAATCGGGTTTCTCAAGCGAAGTGCATCGATAAATTAGCAGTAGTCACATCAACCAATTCAGAAGATGATGCGTTAGAGCAGTATTGCAATGAAAACAATATTTTAGTCTACCGAGGTTCAGATTGGGACGTGCTCAATCGATTTTATTCTGCCGCTAAATTCTTTGAAGCGAAGGAAGGAGACAACATCATTCGCTTAACCAGCGATTGTCCCACCCATCATGGAAGCACCGTCGATTGGGTGTATGAGCAGTTTTTGAAGTTTGGAGTAGACTTGTTTTCCAACAGCAACGAAGATCCTCAGTTTTTAGAAGACGGATTCGATGTGGAGGTGGTGAAGTTTTCAGTTCTAGAGTATGCCTTTCAAAACGCAAAGCTTCACAGTGAACGGGAGCATGTCATTCCTTATGTAAAAAATTCAAAAAAGTTCATCTTGGGTTTTCGAAAGATGAACGACAATTGTAATTTCAAACTATCTGTAGATACCCCCGCAGATTTTGCTTTTGTTGAAGCACTTTTTGCCGAATTTGGAAGCCGTGATTTCAACATAAACGATGTTGTACATTTGTTAGAAACCAAACCTGAATTGTTAAAGCTCAACGAAGAGAGCATTATCAATGCGGGATACGCAAAATCATTAAGAGAAGATAAAATTGTGAAATGAAAACGATAGCACTTCCACACATTAACAACTTCGCCAAGAGCGATGAGTATAGAAAAAAAATTCATGATTTAATTCCGGGCGGAGCACATACGTATTCCAAAGGAGATGATCAATTCCCGATTAAATCCCCTGCTGCAATTACGCACGCAAAGGGCGTGTATTGCTGGGATTTAGACGGAAACAAATATCTCGATACCCTCATGGGGTTGTACTCTGTTTCTTTGGGACATGCCTACGAGCCTGTCTTGGAAGCAGTGAGAAAACAATTGGAGAAAGGAGTAAATTTCACTCGTCCAAGTGTGATTGAAATGGAAATGGCAGAGAAGTTTCTCTCATTGGTTCCGCAACACGATATGATCAAATTCGCGAAGAACGGTTCTGTGGCAACTACTGCTGCGATAAAGCTTTCTCGTGCCTACACGGGAAAACATTTAATTGCGCGTCCTGCCGAACATCCGTTCTACAGCTACGACGATTGGTTCATCGGCTCAACTGCTTGCGACTTCGGTATTCCGAAAGAAATAAAACAGTTCACTGTTACTTACAAGCAAGATTCAATTGAAGATTTAGAACGCTTGTTCAACGAATATCCGGGACAGATTGCTTGTGTAATTTCTGAGCCTGAAAAGTGGAATGTGCTAGAGCCGGACTTTTATAAAAAGGCCATTGACCTCGCGCATGCGCACGGTGCGTTGTGGATCATGGATGAAATGATTACGGGATTCAAATCTGATTTCCCAGGTTCCATAAAAAAATTCAACGCAGAGCCCGATTTCTGCACGTGGGGTAAAGGCATTGCAAACGGATTTTCTTTCTGCGCACTTACAGGCAAAAAGGAAATCATGGAGTACGGCGGCATTCGCAGAAAAGGAGAACCGAAAGTTTTTTTAGTAAGCACCACACACGGTGGCGAAACACACGGAATTGCTGCTGCGTTAGCCACAATTAATGTGTTCGAAAACAATCCGGTTATTCAGCATAACCATGCCATTGGAGATTATTTCATGAATGGTGTGAAAGGAATTTTATCTCGAAGAAAATTGGAAGATTATTTCGAGTTGACTGGATTCAATTGGTGTGTAGGATTGGTGGTGAAGAATCAGAAGAAAGAACCGTGTATGTTCTACAGAACACTGTTCATGCAGGAAATGATTCAACG
>CANGEF010000114.1 GCA_947452685.1 Flavobacteriales bacterium
GCATCTGAAAAACACAAAGCTGCGGCATTGCACACAGCGGAAGAGAGCATAACGCTTCTTGAAAACAAAAACAACATTCTTCCTTTGAAGAAAGACGCGAAGATTTTTGTTACCGGTCCGGCTGCGAATTCAATGACCTTGTTGAATGGTGCATGGACACGCACATGGCAGGGAACCGATGCGCAATTCGATGACGCTTCGAAGAACACCATTTACGAAGCGTTGTTAAGCAAGAACAAGAATGTTGTGTTTGAAGAAGGATGTGGCTTAGAGAGTATGAATATCATGAACGGGAGTTCGTTGAAAGGATTAGCTGATGCTGACGTGATTGTAGTTTGCGTTGGAGAATTGCCAAGCACTGAATTGCCAGGAAACATTTACGATTTAGAACTACCCAAGGCGCAGCAAGAGTATGTGAAAATGCTTCAAGCAACGGGTAAGCCGGTGGTGTTGGTTATGGTTGAAAACAGACCGCGCATTGTTCGTGAACTCGTTGATGGATGCTCTGCTGTTGTGATGGCTTATCAGCCCGGCGATTTCGGAGGAAATGCGTTGGCGAATATTTTATATGGCGATGTTAATCCGAGTGGAAAGCTTCCATTCACGTATCCGAAATTTCAAGTTGGAACTTCAACATACGATCACAAGTACACCGAGACCTTCGACAAAGACTTTGGTAACAAGGCTTTCCAACCGCAATGGGAGTTCGGCTACGGATTGTCGTATTCCAATGTGCAATACGAGAATTTGCAGGTGAGTTATGAAGGCGATGCTTTGGAAGGAAAAATAATTGTGCGTGTAGATGTTGTAAACCCGAGCGAACGTTCGGTTAAGGAAAGTGTGTTGGTTTTCACAACAGATGAAGTTGCGTCTATTACCCCTTCCGTAAAAAAACTAAAAGCCTTTCAAAAGGTAGAGTTAGCGCCGAAGCAGAAGCGCACCGTTGAGTTTTTTATTTCGAAAGAAGATTTGAAATTCATAGGAAAAGATGCGCAACCGATTTTTGAATCGGGTGCCTTTCAGTTTCATGTAGGTTCGTTAACCCAGAGAATAATTATTCAATAAGATGAAAAGATATTTGTTGTTTTTATTGCTGGCTTCAATTACTCTGATTACGTGTAAGCAGTCTAATCCGGAAGATGTATTGGGTCGTCAGGGCGATGTAATAAACTTCGCTGGACGCAAGTGGGACATTAAGTACAGCAACACTCCTGTGGGTCCTGGACCAAACAATTTTTCGCGTTTGTACGACGATGTGTGGGTAGACGAAAACGGATACTTGCATTTGACGGTTGCGAAGCACGGAGACACTTGGTATTCTTCGGAAGTGGTAGGTCGTGATAACTTGGGCTACGGAACCTACATCTTCACGGTTCAAGCAGATCCGATGTCGTTTTCAGAGAACGTTGTTTTCGGATTGTTCACATGGGACAACAACACGTTTGCTACGGCAGGAAACAGTGAAGTAGACATTGAGTTTTCGAAGTGGGGCGATGCTACTTCAAATTCTCCGGCAACATTCTCTGTTCAACCCGTAAATTTTGGAACCTACTATGCAGAGCGCACAAGAGAGAAATTCATAGATCCGAATTTGTTGAAAGGCGTTACAACACATCTATTCAATTGGACCGACACACTCATTACGTGGTACAGTTATGCTGGGGAAGATTATTTGAACGCAACGCCTATTGCAACGTGGTCGTTCAACTTAAACAACCCACCGCGCGTGAAGCAAGACGGAAATCAAACCTCTCAACCCATTGTTATTCCTGCTCCAGGCGCAACAACCAATTGTCGTATGAATTTGTGGACCTTGCCGTATTCTAACATTGGTCCGAACAACGGATTGACGCATGAAGTGGTGATTCGTGATTTCAAATACATACCTATGCAATGATTGCTGTAAATTCGCAGCATGATCGTTCAGAAACATTTTGAAGAAGCGCATCAGTTGCTTTCGCAATTGTTGGCTTCGCCTGACTTTTTAACTTCCGTAAACAATAGCGCACAGTGCATGTCTTCCCAATTGAAATTGGGTAAGAAGATTATGTCATGTGGTAACGGCGGAAGCATGTGCGATGCCATGCATTTCGCTGAAGAGCTTTCAGGAAGATACCGCGACAACCGTCCGGCTATTGCAGCCATGAGCATCTCTGATCCTTCGCACATGTCTTGTGTGGGAAACGATTACGGTTACGATTTTGTCTTTTCGCGTATGGTGGAAGCCATCGGAAATGAAGGTGATGTGTTGTTGGCCATTTCAACCAGCGGCAACTCTGCGAATGTGTTGAAGGCCGCTGAAGCAGCGAAAGCGAAGGGAATGAAAGTCATTGCCCTAACGGGAAAAGACGGCGGTAAACTGGCTCCTTTGTGCGATTTCGAAGTGCGTGTTCCATGGATGGGTTACGCCGATCGTATTCAAGAAATTCACATCAAAGTCATTCATAGTTTTATTGACTTCATTGAAAAAAATATTGACTAATTAAAGAAATGAGTACAGAACAAAAGCTACACGCACGCAGCAACGGGAGTTGCGAATTGTGCGAATCGAAGGAAAGTTTATCGGTTTACGAAGTTCCTCCGCATTCAGATGGAAATGAAGACGAGACTATTTTAGTTTGTGAAGTGTGTAAGGCACAATTGGAAAAACGCGCTGCGCTTGATGCAAACCATTGGGGTTGTTTAAATACAAGCATGTGGAGCGAAGTTCCTGCGGTGAAGGTTGTTTCATGGAGAATGTTAAGCCGTTTGAAAACGAATTCATGGGCGGCAGATGCGATTGACATGATGTATTTGGAAGAAGATCAATTGACGTGGGCGCGAGCTGCAGGTGACGAAGAGGATTCAGGAGAAGTGGAATTTCACAAAGATTCGAACGGAGCTATTTTACAAAACGGAGACACCGTTACGCTAATCAAAACATTGGAAGTAAAAGGATCACAAGTAAAAGCGAACGTGGGTGTTGCCGTAAGAAATATTCGTTTGGTTCACGACAACGTTGAGCAAATTGAAGGGAAGGTAGACGGACAACAAATTGTAATCCTAACGAAATTTGTAAAGAAGTCTTGAGGTAGTTATTTCAATAGATAATACGCTGAAACGCTTGATTGAAAAGGGTTTCAGGAAGAGAAGCAAGAAGGTTATGGCATATGACTTTCTTGCTTTTTCGTTTTATTGAAAAGTCATTTGCAAGAAAAAAGTATGCTTGCAAAAACATTTGGCAGCGCTGTTTACGGCGTGAATGCCTACCTCATTACGATTGAAGTTCATGCCGACAAAGGAACGTTGGTGAACATGGTTGGACTTCCAGATACCTCTGTAAAGGAAGCGCAGCAGCGCATTCGCGCGGCGTTCACGAATTCAGGAATGAAGAATCCCATTCGGAATTACACCATTAACATGGCGCCTGCCGATATTCGAAAGGAAGGAACGGCCTATGACTTGCCGCTCGCACTGGGCCTTTTAGCGGCAACCGAACAAATTCCGAACGAAGCGCTTTCAAAATATATCATTATGGGTGAGTTGTCCTTAGACGGAAGTATTCGTCCGATTAAAGGAGTTCTGCCTATGGCCATTCAAGCGAAGCGCGATGGCTTTGAAGGGATTATTGTCCCTATTGAAAACGCACCTGAATGTGCAGTGGTAGATGGATTAAAAATCTATGGATCTCCGTGCATTTTAGACGTCGTGAATTTTTTCAAGGGTGAAGGAAAGTTGGAAGAATTCCCCTTCGAAAAAGAAAAATTTCAGTCGTTGCAAACGCAGCATTTTGCGTTGGATTTCACCGATGTGAAAGGACAAGAAAACATTAAGCGTGCGTTTGAAATTGCGGCTTCAGGCGGACACAACCTTATTCTCATTGGTCCGCCAGGCGCGGGAAAGACGATGTTGGCGAAGCGACTTCCTTCCATACTTCCGCCGTTGTCTTTGGACGAAGCATTGGAGACCACGAAGATTCACAGCGTAGCTGGAAGGTTGAAAAAACACGATGCGTTAATAGTGAATCGTCCGTTTAGAAGCCCTCATCACACCATCTCAGACGTCGCGCTCGTGGGCGGAGGATCTTACCCTCAGCCGGGTGAAATTTCGTTGGCTCACAATGGTGTTTTATTCTTAGATGAATTGCCTGAATTCAAGCGCACGGTGTTAGAGGTTATGCGTCAGCCGTTGGAAGATCGCAACGTGACTATTTCGCGCAGTAAGTTCAGTGTTGAGTATCCGGCGAGCTTCATGTTGGTGGCCTCCATGAACCCCTGTCCGTGTGGCTATTTCAATCATCCGGAAAAGGAATGCACTTGTGGATCAGGTGTTGTGCAACGTTATTTGAGTAAGGTGAGTGGACCATTGTTGGATCGCATTGATTTGCATGTTGAAGTCACTCCGGTTCCATTTGCGCGTTTGCATGAGCAGCGCGCGGGTGAGCGCAGTGTGGGCATTCGCGAGCGAGTTACTCGCGCAAGAGAACTTCAATCGCAGCGATTCAGTGAGAGTAAAACGAATTACAACGCGCAGATGAATACGCAAGAGTTGAAGTCGCATTGCGCGTTGGACGAAGCCAGTTCCGAGTTGTTGAAGTTGGCCATGAATAAGCTTCAGCTTTCGGCGAGAGCGTATGAACGCATCTTGAAAGTTGCTCGCACGATTGCCGACTTAGCAGCTTCAGAAAAAATACAAAGCGAACACATCTCAGAAGCTATTCAGTATCGAAGTTTAGACCGGGAGAATTGGGGTGGGTGATGTTAGTTGCAATTACGTCCGCACTGCGGACGGAATTGAGTTGGACAAATCGTGAGTCTCTTTTGGTTTATGATAATTCAGATGTCAAGAGAATTGGGGAGGGTGAAAAAAAATAGAGGCCTTAGCCTCTATTTAATATTGAAACAAGTCGCAGCATTATCTATTGGATAATGTTTAGGAAGATATAAGGAAGTTCAATAATCTGACCTGTAGCTAGGTTGATCACTGCACTTGTGCTTTTCAGTTCTGTGATTTGGCCTTTATATTGACTATTAAGTTCTCCTTCGAATACTTTTCCTATATACTTCTTAGAGTCTTTTGTATATGTAAATACAACTTGGTCACCTTTGTGAAAGCCTTTGATGTTTTCATCACCAGAATTTGTTCCCCAAACATCTCCGCTCGACATATAGTAATATGTTGGAATCAATTTCTTTGAACCTTTGGTCTTTACATATTCAATTACAGTGTAGATTTTTGCGTTTTGAAGATATTCGCCTCCGGCAACTCCCTTAACTACAGCATCCACTGATTCCTTAAGATTTTCAGCTTTTGAACTTTGGATTTCTTTATAAAGAGGGTGATTTCTCTTTATTTTCCCTCCTTTTGATGTGGAAATTGCATTGTCCACCTGTGCTCGATCTATTCCCGCATATGTTTTAAGTCTCTGATATTCCATTTTAGAATCAATATTTCTTGTAGAGACCATATTCAATTCACCAGCAGGTTTCACGACGAAGTAAGAACCCCCGCAACTGGAGAGAGAAAAACTGATTGACAATCCGAGAAATAAGTAAAAAATTGTTTTCATGTTTGATTTTTTTTAAAGCGTTAATGACAAATATGTCACGAAAGTAATAAAAAAAACAAAATGACAAGTAAGTCATTACATATTTTATTCAGAAGCGTTCATTTTGCCTCAATGGCGAAGTCTCAAATAAAGGATAAAGAGTTGTTGTTGGCGGTAGTTGCAGGGATAAAAGCCGTAAGACTGAAAAAAGGAATTACTCAAGAAGAGTTCTATAATAATACGGGAATACACATTTCGCGGATTGAAACGGGAAGGGTAAATATAACCTTGAGCACATTAAAAAGCGTGTTATCCTACTTCGATGTGAGTTTGGCTAAATTTTTTGATGAGATAAAGGCGTAAAGCTAGAAATATTTTTATTCGATAGTTATATTCTTCTCGGCTATTCGTGATAGCATAGAAGTTTAGACCGAGAGAATTGGGGTGGGTGAAAGTTCCCTATTTTTATTCCATGAAAAGACTCGTACTCCTTTTTGTTTTTGCTTCGCAAGTATGGATTGCAAATGCGCAAGTTCACTTCGCAAAGAACTTTCAAAACGATCCAAAGC
>CANGEF010000115.1 GCA_947452685.1 Flavobacteriales bacterium
CAATTATACAAGAGTGAGCGCTACCGATAAATGGACTCCTTCAAATTTCACCACTGTTAATTTCTTAGGTGTTAATGCAAATTTGAATTGGCAAGTAGGCGATAAAACATCTATGAGATTGAATTACACTTACCTCGATGCCCAGCTCGGCACGGAAAACGATGTGCAAAGCAAGTACGCCTTGTATCACGCTAGACATCGCGTTACTTTCCAATACCGTCAAAACATCACAAGTTCTTTAAGCACGAACCTTACGGTGCGTTACACCGAACGCTTCACCGGGACGAACTACACCGTTGTAGATTTCCGTGGAATGTGGAAGTTGAATGAAAACATTACGTTGAATTTCGATGTAACCAATCTGCTTGACAGAAAATACATTGATCAAGGCTACATTCAAATGCCAGGACGTTGGTACCGCGTAGGGTTTCGTTTCAATATAAATTAAAACAACCCAAGCTATTGAGTTATCTTAGCAAGCAATAACCAAAAAGATGTCGGTATTCGGAAACCTTTTCAAAAAGAGAAATCCTCAGTTGGAAGAAGCGCTTAGCTTCTCTCCTATTGTTGCCGACATGCACAGTCATTTGCTTCCAGGAATAGACGACGGTTCGGTTGACATGGAAAATTCCATTGAACTCATTTCCGCGTTGCACAGCATGGGCTTCAATAAGCTCATTACCACTCCGCATATTTTCTGGGACATGTATAAAAACACGACCGAGATTATTCGCGAGAAGGAAGCGCTTGTTCAGGCTGAATTGAGATTGCGCGGTATTGATGTTGAATTTCAAGCTGCCGCAGAATACTACGTCGACGAGCATTTTGAAGAGTTGATTGCGAAAGATGACATTCTTAGTTTTGGAGATAAATACGTGTTGTTTGAATTGTCTTTCGACACGGAACAGATCAATTATAAGCGCGCAGTCTTCAACTTACAATTGAACGGATACAAGCCTATTCTAGCCCACCCCGAGCGTTATGAGTATTGGCACACGAACTTTTCGAAATACGAAGATGTTGCAGATCGTGGCATACTCATTCAAATAAACACCAACTGCTTAACCGGACATTACGGTCCTGGCGTGAAGCGAATAGCAGAACGATTGATTGAAGCCGACTTGGTCGATTTCATTGGAACTGACACACATCATGTTGGTCATTTGAATTTATTGGAAGCCATGCGCAGAGCCCCATTGCTGAAGAAACTGGTTGAATCGGGAAGACTTCTGAACGCCACGTTGTAAGAGAGAACATTATTTTATTGTAAAGTCATATAACTTCAAACATAAATATCTTAAATTCGAAAAAACAAATAACATGAGCAAACAAATTTGGAATATCGACGGCGCCCACAGTGAAATTGGGTTCAAAGTTCGTCACATGATGATTACCAACGTTAACGGAATCTTCAACACCTACACTGCAACTATGGCTGCAGATGCTGCTGACTTTTCAGATGCTGAAATTTCATTTGAAGCTGACATTGATTCGATCAGCACCCGTAACGAGCAACGTGACGGTCACTTGAAAAGCCCTGAGTTTTTCGACGTTGAAAAATTCCCTAAGGTGAGCTTCAAGTCTACTTCATTCACGAAGACTGGCGATGGTCAGTATGCAATGAAAGGTATGTTCAACATGCACGGAGTAGACAAAGAAGTTTCAATGAACGTTGAATTTACTGGAACTGTGGTTGATCCATGGGGACAAGTAAAAGCAGGTTTCGAAATTACAGGTTCTTTAAACAGAAGCGAATACGGTTTGACATGGAACGCAACAAGCGAAGACGGATCTATCGTATTGGACGAAGTGATCAAATTGGCGTTGAACGTTCAAATGATCAAACAAGTTTAAGATTAAATCTGAATTCCGAATGTGAAGAAGTAAGTTCTTCCATTCGCGGGTAATAATCCAGGGCCGGGGTAACCTCCGGCCCTTCTTGTGAAATAACTTTCGTTGAAGAGGTTATTCACTCCCATTTGAAGGCTGTAATTCTCTTTTCCATTGTAAGCGAAACTTAAGTCACTCACGTGATAAGCTGGAATAAGTCCAGTTGTTGCAGTCGCATTCGGAGTTACTGTATTCAAAGCGTCTGCAAAAGCTTCACTCACTTTGTTTAATTGATACGTGGCGCTGAATCCTTTCAATTTATAAGTCAATCCGTAACGCTGAATTCTACGCGGAGCATTTTCAACTATTTTATTTGTTCGGTCGGAAGAAGATCCTGCCACTACTGTTGGATCGTTCCAACTGGTGTAAGTCGCTTCGTTGTAGGCAATGGATGCAAACGGTTGAACGCTTCCGAATTTCCCTTGTTTGAATTTATTCAACACATTTCCTTCAACATAAATTTCAATTCCCTTAGATAATGAAGAACCAATATTTGTTACATAACGAATGCTGTTCTGCGAATAGGTTCCAATTCGATCTTGAATATTCATCTGATAAACGCTCGCGTCGTAATGCACATAGTTCTTCCAAGCACCGCGAACACCAAGATCAATGTTCAGCGATTCGCTGTCTTTCAAGTTCGGATCTACCACATCGGTTGTTGCCGCTGGAGTAAGCTCTGAGAAGGTCATTGGACGAAAGGCTTGAGAAGCATTTGCATAAATTTCATTGTCGTCATTCAAATGAAATTCAGCACCCATTCCTGCCAACACTTTCGAAACCGTGCGCTCTTGCAATGGAATATCACCGCTGTTGTAATTCACAGTTCCGCTTCCGGTGGCAGTGATCTGTTCGAAGCGAACACCAGGAACCAGTAACAAGCGCTTTCCTACATACAAAGCCTGTTCAGCAAAGAGGGCGTAGTTCTTCGTCCCGAAAACGTAATTCACTTTGTATCCCAATGAATCTAATTTCATATTGAAATCGAATCCGGTTGTTCCGTTCCCTTTTTGATGACGGAACGTTTTCGCCTGATAAGCACGAGCACCGAAGGCAAGGGTCTGTTCATTTCCAAACAGATTAAATACATACTTTGCGCGTAACTCGGTTCCAATATTTTGATACCGATCGCTGTCTACTCTGCGAACAGCATAATCGTTCGTAGTGCTTAGAACATTGTCTGCGATGGTAATCGGATCCAAGAACCCAACACTTCCGCGTGTAGCAAGCAATCCAAAGGTTTTTATTTCAAGTTGAAATTTTTCTGACGTCTTAATATCTAACTGAACATTCATCATGTTCCAGGGAATGCTCATCCAATTTCTTGCTCGAAGACTCTGCTGCGCATTGTCGTGAAATTGCGTATCGGTAAGTCCGCCAGGTTGCTGACTAACCATGTCTGAATGGGTATATTCCGCTTTCAGCTTTACTTTTTCATTGAAATCGTATCCCACAGAAATGAATCCAGTCTGCGTATGATACGCGCTGTTTTGTCTCCATCCGTCTGAAGAGCGTCTGTGATAAAAAGAGTAAAAAGATAATTTATTTCTACGAAGTCCTGTGCTAATGAAATTGTTGAATAGACTATAAGCCCCAATTGTCTGACGAATCTTTGTTGAACTGCCGTTGGTTGAAGGTGCAGAATCGAAAACATAGTTAATCATGCCACCAAACTGCGGTCCGTATTGAAGGCTGCTCGCCCCTCTTAGCACTTCAATCCTTTTTACAGCATCTGCCGGAGGAGTGTAATAGGCTTCTGGATATCCGAAAACATCGGAGGCCATGTCGTAGCCATTCTGACGCATGTTGAATTCCCATGAACGGTTCGGACTTAGTCCACGCGTTGCAATACCTGTTTGAATGCCGCTTCCATCACTTTCCCAAACCATAATACCTGGAATTCTTCCGAAAAGCTGACGTGAATTGTTGGAAGACAAATCTATATTAAGCTTCTCTGGAGAAACAAAAGCCGACTTCTTTCCTCCATAAATTCTTACTCCATCTATCGCCGGAAGATTTCCTGTCTCGTCTAAAACGGCTTCTTTAATTTCTATGTACTGAGTCGTGTATTTAGGTAAAGTATCCTTTTGTCCAAATGCATGAATACCGCATAAACAAAGCACTGTGCTATATATCGCTCTTCTCATCATCTTTATTTAGATTAATTCTCAATTGCAAAGAAAGACCAATCGAATACAGAGGGCAATACCACATTTGTAGTAAAAAAAAAGAGGACCGAGGTCCTCTTCAAAAAAAAAAAAAAAAATGAAACTATACTAAGATAGCATCAAGCTTTTCAGTAAGTACGTTCTTTGGAACAGCACCTACGCTCTTGTCTACAACTTCTCCGTTTTTCACGAAAATGATCGTAGGAATATTTCTGATACCAAATTTCGCACTGATTTCTGGATTGTTATCTACGTTTACTTTACCTACAACCGCACGACCTTCGTATTCAGAATACAATTCGTCAACGATAGGACCCACCAATTTACATGGACCACACCATTCTGCCCAAAAATCAATCATCACTACTTTGTCTGAACCATCAACCAATTCACTGTAGTTTGTGTCTGTAATTTCAACTGCCATATCTGTAAGTTTTTATGTTTCTTAAATGTTGTGTTTCAATTCTGAAACGGGGCACAAATGTAACACTAACTTTCTGTGAATTTCAAGAAAAAAATCATCTTTTCATTCACAATTCTTCATTAACCGGTTGTTTTAGAAGAGAATGAGGCCGAGTCAGCATTTTTCTTTCGAAGTGAAAAATAAAGTAAAACGGCTCCACCTATCATAAACAATACAGCAATAATTTCTGCCTGTGTTGCCTGAACACCCAAAAAGTCGAATTTATTGTTCACTCGAATCTTTTCAATGAAGAAACGTTCCAATCCGTTTAAGATTAAATATCCAGCTGTAATTACTCCCGCCGCGCTCACTCGCTTGCGAATGGCCCAAAGAAAAATGAATATCGCAATAGCGGCAACAATTTCATACAAAGGTGTCGGAAAAACTCCCGGAACCAAATGTGTTCCATAGCCTGGGTATTGATCGGAACTCATAAGTTCACCTACTCTGTTTACGTTGTTCGGATAGTCGTAAGACCAAGCCCAATCGGGTAACCACGAAAGCCATCCCGGTTTCGGACTCAGGTTTTCAATTCCCCAATCGCCATCGCCACTGGTATGACACCCCATTCTGCCAATACCATAAGCCAAGATCATTCCCGGAGTGGCCGCATCTGATAAGACCAATAAAGGCATCTTCTTCATCTTGGCATAAGTGAGAACCACAATGGCACCCATGATCAAACCGCCATATACAGTTAGACCGCTGATAAAGCTTTCCAAAGAAGGATGAGTGAAGAATTCACGCAACTCAGCCGGATTCTCGAACAAGTGAAACAGCTTGGCACCGGCCAGTCCGCCTATGGCTGCAAGAAAAGTAATGGTGCCGGTGTATTCCCCTGCGGAATACGATTCCATTTTCTCTTCGGGTTGAGGCAATTGTTTTTTCTTCTCGGTGTAATAGCGGTAATAGGCATAACCGCCTCCTACTAATAAACCTAATAAAGGATAACCACTTTTAGAAAAAATAATATGTTGAGGAGAATTCACTCCGTTGAATAATCGTGAACTGTTCACCAACAAATAAATCACTTTCCAACCGAGAATAAATCCCATTAACCCCGAGAAGAAAATGTCCATTAGGTTAGGCGCACCACCAATCACAACTTTACGAACACCGCCTTTAATCAGTCCCAAAGATTCTTTTCTTTTCAGCTCTAGGGTTAGCGTGTAACTGGCTGCAATAAAAGCAAGCGCAACAAAGAATCCGAAGCTGTTCAGCATTTTGGCCCAAGACCATTCAACGCCAAACCAATCGTAGAACACATGATATAAAGTTGGATACATTCGGCGAATATAATAAGGGAATGTAAAGCCAAGAAGTAATATATGGTCAATAAATCTCCACTACTCTTCAAGATTTGGTAATATGAAATTCACGCAGCCTTCATTTAAGACGAGTTAGTTTGTAAAAAAAAAGGTATGTTTAAAAAAGTAAAAATTCAGTTCTTGCTAGACGGAAATATGCAAGAATTAATCACGAAGATTGTTGATCTGAAGAAGGAAAAGCAAGAAGAGATTATTTACACTGAGTGTAACCAACGTATTCCTATTCA
>CANGEF010000116.1 GCA_947452685.1 Flavobacteriales bacterium
ACAGAGCGAATTACAACGAAAAACCTACGAGTCGTTTCATGGGTCAGCATATGACGTTGTACGGCCTCAAAAAAGACAGTTCTATTTTTCCAGTAGAAATTTCGTTAAGTCACTACAACTCTCATGGCGAAACGTTCGTCATTGCTTTCGTCATAGATGTTACAGAACGCATCAAATTTCAAGAAGATCTTCAAACCATGAATAAGCAGTTGCTTACGCTGAATGAAAATCTCGAGCGGAAAGTAAAAGAGCGAACTTTGGTTTTGCAAGAAGCCATGAACGATTTGGAAAAGAGTCAAACGGAATTGCGCGAGGCATTATTGAAGGAAAAAGAGCTGCACGAAATGAAGTCGCGTTTTGTTACAATGGCCTCACATGAATTCAGAACACCGCTTACAACAATACTTTCAAGCGTTTCACTTATTTCGAAATATGTGAAAGAAGATGAGCAAGTGCATCGCGATAAACACATTCAACGCATTAAAAACTCCGTTTTTTCTTTGACTGAAATCTTGAACGACATTCTTTCATTGGGTAAACTCGATGAAGGAAAAGTAGAGATTCAATCGGAAGAAATTAATCTTTGCGAAGTGCTTCAAGATGTGGTCAACGACATGGATTTGATTCTTAAACCGAATCAAGAAATTAGAGTGAACTGCCCCAAGACGCAGAAGGTTCATGCCGACATTACACTGCTTCAAAGAGTCATTGTAAATCTAATTTCCAATGCCATTAAATTTTCATTCGATGAAACACATATTGTTGTGGAAGTTGGATGCGAAATAGAATCGAACGAAGTTCAAATTAATATTTCAAACGAAGGAATTGGCATTCCAGAATCGGAACAAGGAAAACTGTTTGATCGTTTTTATCGTGCGCATAACGCAGGAAATGTTCAAGGAACCGGATTGGGTTTGAGCATCGTTAAGCGTTGCCTCGAACTAATGAACGCCTCTGTTTCCTTCACCAGCAAAGAAAATTCAACAACAACATTCACCATTCATTTACCTCTTTAAATTATGAGCGAAAAAATATTAGTCATTGAAGACAACAACGAAATGCGCGAGAATATTTGCGAAATTCTAGCGATGTCTGGCTACACCGTTCTCGATGCGGAAAATGGAAAGGTGGGCGTGGAGCTTGCTTTGGCAGAGCTTCCGAACCTTATTCTTTGCGACATTATGATGCCGCAACTCGATGGGTACAGTGTGTTGAACCGTTTGTCGAAGGAAGAGTCTACTGCAGCGATTCCATTTATTTTTCTTACTGCGAAGGCCGATCGTTCCGATATGCGCAAGGCTATGGATTTGGGTGCCGACGATTACATTACAAAACCCTTCGACGATTTAGATTTGATTAGTGCTGTGAAAAGTCGCTTAGACAAAGCCAGACGCGTAAGTGCTGCATCTACAAAAGAACCGCTGCACGGAATGGAGCATCTCTTGAACGAAGTGAAAGGACTTTCAGACATCACGAAAGTGAGCGATAGCGCCATCACCAAGAAATACAAGAAGAAGGAGCTCATCTTCGCTGAAGGCGACGACGCCATGGGCGTTTATTTTTTGAAGTCTGGAAAGGTGAAGGTTTATATGAGCCACGAAATTGGCAAAGACTTAATTATTCAACTCGTTCATGATAATGAATTCTTCGGATTTCTTCCATTGCTTCAACAAGGCAAGCACAGCGCTTCTGCCGAGGTTTTAGAAGACGCCGAGATTGTGTTCTATCCGAAATCTGATTTCTACAAACTCATCGACGGAAGCTTCGAAGTATTGAAGGAAGTTGTTTCCTTGCTAAGCAACAAAGTAAAAGAAGAACAAGAGCGCTTAATGAAATTAGCGTACTCTAGCGTTCGCAAGCGCACCGCTGAAGCCTTGCTTCACTTGAAAGAACGCTACGAAAAAGACAACAACAAACCTTTCACCATGGCCATTGCCCGCGACGATCTCGCTCGCATTGTTGGCACCGCCACCGAATCACTCATCCGAACCCTCAGCGACTTCAAGCAAGAAGGACTTATTACCATTGACGGATCAAGAATTACGATTGTTGAGGAGTTGAAACTTTTGCATCTCAGAGGATGAACACTCACTACGTGATCAATCACCTTCGGTGATCAATCTGACTTCGTCAGATCAATTGCTACGCAATCAATCACCTTCGGTGATCAATCTGACTTCGTCAGATCAATTGCTACGCAATCAATCACTGTGTGATCAATCCAAAGGATAAAATCGGAACGATTGATTCGAAGAATTGATCACCGAAGGTGATTGATCTGAAAGATTGATCACAGAGTGATTAGAGGCGCAGCAATTCCGCTTCGGACTTAACATCGGAATCCCCAAACCAGCACCCCGCATGATAATAAGCAACCCCAGAAGGAGCAACGCGAAGCGTATGGTCTTTTCGCGTTTAAAGAACGGGTATTTACTTAAGTACATTTTAATTCTGGAAAGCAGAACCAACAGGGGCGAGGTGCCAATGCCGAATAAAAACATGAAGAGTCCTGAGTACAGGGCATTGTGATAAAGAATGGCTACAGCCAAGGCTGAATAGACCATTCCGCAAGGAAGAATACCGTTCACCATGCCCATGAAGAAGCGCGAGAAGACGCTGTCCATTTTCAAAAACGAACGAAAAAATCCTGCAATGGACGAAGCCGGAAAGCGATTGTTCTGAAGAACTGTGGGGAAAGATTGAGCGAGGAAGACCAGTACGAGCACACTTCCGCTAATGAGCGCAGGCCATACTCCCAAATCTTTCGGAAGGAACAATTGTCCAACACCTCCAACCAATGCGCCCATTATGGCATAGGTGGTGGCTCTTCCGACATGATACAAACTTATCTGAAGCGCCTTCTGCGTGTTCGACCAAGGAATGCTCATGATTATAGGTCCGCACATACCCACGCAATGCAGACTGCCCACAATGCCCATGGTTAGGGCGGCTATGAATACCTCAATGAACATGCTTGTGTCCGATTATTTCTTCGAAATAATATTCCTTGCCATCTTTCTTCCAGAAAACTTCAATGTTATATCGTGAAGGAATTCCTTGCGGAAGAGAAAAGACAAAACCACTGTCTGCGGAAGGTGTTAAGTTATAGTTTGCATCGAACTTATTGTTGCTTGGACAATACACCTTCACCGTCGCGTCTTTCATTTCATTCAAGGTAAACGGAAAGCGAACAACGGCTTTTCCATTTTCAAATTGAAAAGAACATTTTTTGTCGAGCGAAGCGTAGTTCGCTTGTTGGTCTAATCGGCTCTGATGAACCAATTCCCTTTCGTAATAGTTCTTGTCTACCAAATCTATTTTTTGATTGATCGAAAGAAAGACCAACGTCAAGATGCCTGCGGCAAAGAAGATGTAAAGTATTGTTATTTTCCAACCCCAATTCATGGTCTGTTTAATTTATTCGGAGCCAGAAGCACAAGGTTCTCTGTAGCTTTCAACTCACCGTTACTGTAAATTTCCAATTTCACATCGTTGCGCTGCGAAGGCAATTCGTCAACAGGAACGTAGATAAAGAGTTCTCCGTTTTTCATTTCGCCCGACTGCAATTTGTTCTGATGACCGATCCAATCGAAACTTGCATGTTTTCCTTCAATTCGAAATTCAATATTCATCTCATTTGAAGTCTTGTTAATGAGCTTAATGTTGTACAAGTTTCCAATTTTCCCATCGGGCTCAACAGTAAAGAGGGTGTTGCGCGTGCGAACGCTGTTCACTTCCAACTCACTTCGTGTAATCAAGAGGAATGCTTCAACACTTATAAGCGCGAGTAGCACCAATGAATAAGCAACAATGCGTCTGTTTAGTTTGAGTTTGGTCTTGGTTAAGACGCTGTTCTCAGAAGCATAACGAATGAGTCCTTTTTCGCGATGCGTCTTTTCCATTACTGTGTCGCATGCATCCATGCACGCGGTGCAGTTCACACATTCCAATTGAAGACCGTTACGAATGTCAATGCCGGTCGGACAAACACGAATGCACTCCAAGCAGTCTACACAATCGCCATGCGGCTGGTCAGCGGTCTTTTTAATGTGTTTGGTTCTTGGCTCGCCACGGACATGATCGTACGTCACCGCAATGGAATTTTTGTCGAGCATAACTCCTTGCATTCTTCCATACGGACAAACAATTAAGCACACTTGCTCGCGGAACCAATAGTAAATGAAGAAGAACACCAGACTGAAAATGACTATGGCAAGGAATCCTCCAACATGATGAGAAACAGGCTCTGTAGCAATGTTCCAGACAGCGTCGCTTCCAATAATATACATGAGAAACGTATTCGCAATGGCGAACGACACAGCGAAGAAGAGAATAATTTTCAGAATTCTACGCGTGAGCGTTTTGCTGTTCCAAGGCTGCGTGCGCAAAGCCATTTGCGCTTTCCGGTCACCTTCCAACCCATATTCTATTTTGCGGAAAACCATTTCCATAAAAATGGTTTGCGGACAAACCCATCCGCAGAATACCCTTCCAAAAATGACAGTGAAGAGAATGATGAAGACCACGAAGATGAGCATGCCCAAAACGAAAATGAAAAAGTCTTGTGGCCAAAAACGAACACCGAAGAGAATGTAAATGCGATCTATGACATTCAGCATGAACAAGGGCGCACCGTGAAACTTAATGAAGGGCAAGGTGAAGAACACCGTTAAATACACCCAAGATAGATAACTTCGAAGGTTATAAAAATAGCCTTTGGGTTTCTTCGGAAAGAACCACACGCGTTTTCCTTCCGCACTGATGTGTGCGACAGAATCTCTAAACTCTTCTTCGACTTCTCCTATCATTTTTTCGCTGTGGCCGTGCTATCGGGTAAAACTGCCGCAGGATCTTTTGTGGTGTCGGCTTGTGCCGCATACAAGTTTCCTTCCGGAGCTTTTCCATTTGCAGGATTCGTTCCTTGCAAAGACAGAATGTAACTGGTTACCTGTGCCATTTGCATAGCCGACAAATCGGTCTTCCAAGATTTCATGCCGGTTCCGGTTACACCCAGTTTTACTGTTTTGAAAAGATCTTTAATGTCTCCACCGTGCTTCCAATATTGGTCGGTAAGGTTTGGTCCAATCTTTCCTTCGGCGCTTGCACCGTGACAACTCACGCAGTTCGCGGCGAATAGGGCAGAGCCTGCTTTTAAATCTTCAGAGCTCGTTAATAAAACAACAGAAGTCTCATCTACCAAGTTCTTCGCGTTTTTGCGATATTCTTCCATTTGCTTTTCAGCATCTGCTAATTGCGTGTTGTATTCTTGTAAAGAAGAAGGTCCATTTCCGCCAGCATGATAATAAAAGAGGTAACCGAATGCCCAAACTATGGTTAAATAGAATCCGTACTTCCACCAAGGTGGTAACGCATTGTCTAACTCACGAATGCCATCGTAGTCGTGGTCTGTAAGAATAGCCGCTTCGTCTTTAATTTCAACTGACTTGTTCAATTTGTTCCAGAAAGAAGGTCCCACACGTTCAGGATTTGCCTCCGGCGCTCCTTCCTTCAATCCAACAAAATCAGTAGTTAAGTACTTAATCATGCGGTTGTAGTAAAGCACCACGCCCAATTCAATAACGATAAGGGTGAACAAGGCGTTGAAGGGTGTATTTCCAAATCCATTGTGAAGGAATTTCAACACCTGATCTCCCGTTGCCGCAGAAGCGCTGTTCGAGAATCCGAATGAAATAAGGATAATAATAATTGCAGTTGGCCAGTTGCGCGATTGCTTTTTCTTGTCTTGTTTCGCCTTGTTTGCAACGGCTTTCAATACACCTTGCAATTGCAAAATGTAAATCAACAACATGACCGCGACTAATATTAGGCCGTAGAAGATTGGATCTTGATACGGAGAGTAAGTGCTGATTGGCAGCGCTGTTATAGCTTCTTTCATGGCTTTTACAGATCTAATGGAATGTTTTTTTGTTCTTCAATACTTGCCTTGTCTTCACGAAGTACGCGGTATAGAACGCCAACGAAGAAGATGACGAAAATGAACATTGAAGCAAGCGGATAGATGCTTACATCGGTTATGGATTCGAGGTAGTTTATAAATTTCATCTTGCTTCAG
>CANGEF010000117.1 GCA_947452685.1 Flavobacteriales bacterium
CCGTTTGGCAAATCGTATTCAATGAATTTAATGTTTTGCGCTTGCGCCGCGAAAGAGCAGAGCAGAGCAACAAAGAGAGTTACTTTTTTCATGTGTTAAATATGGTTTGAAATACCGCTAGCGAAGATACTAAAGCGGAGCTTAGGTTGGGTTGGAAAGATTCGATTCTCGAAAGGTTCGCGAAGCGAAAGGAAAAAAGATCCTATTCCCTAAGCAACATCACAAATCCAGATTTACTTCCGCCTTGCTGTTCTTCAAGAGGTTCTATTGTCCAATAGTAGGTTCCAGAAATACAATCTCCACCGTTCCAACCCAGCGATAAATTGGTCGTCTTGAAAACCTCCGTACCCCAACGATTGAAAACGGTGAGTTGCCATTTGCCAAAGAAAGATTCGAACGGTATGAAAGTGTCATTATCTCCATCTGCGTTGGGTGTGAAAATGTTTGGGAAGTTTAAGATAAAAGTTGCTGTGTCGATACAATTGATGATTTCAAATTCAGAAACTGCGCAAGTTGAGTTGTTTTGAAAGTTCACGAATTGATAGGTTCCTTCATTCAAATTCAGCTCACTCCAGGCCAATTGATTTGAAGTTTCATTAGGAAGGGCCACACCATTCTGATACCACTGAGAAAATTGCGTAGGCGAATTCGAAGTTCCAATTAAAATTAAATTATCCTCACAAACACTTCCAGTTGAATTTATTTGAATGGGTGATTGGATTTTGTTTAGTTGCAAATTGTCAATAAAGAAATAAGCCCAGGGATCGCTTCCCGTAAGACTAACTATGAAATCAGAAGGCACGTCACATGGTCCGCCGATAATAATTGATTGGATATCTGTCGATGGTGTAAATGGAATTGTTATAGTTTGCCAAGTTTCATCTGCTGTATAAGAGATGTGTCCCAGCTCAGTCCATTCCTGAAGTGAAGTTGGACAGTCCGTCGAATTAGGAAGTATTGGCCAACTTGGGCATGTAGCGCTTCCGAAAATGGTAATGTCAATTGCTCCGTAAAATGCCCCAGCCGATGTTTCAAAATAGGTGTTGATGGAACTGCCCGCTAAATCCATTTGAAGTGTGTATTGGGTTCCTGCAAGCATTGGGGAAAGAAGGCATCCTCCAATGTATTCGTTGTATACCGCAGAGTCTGCAGGGTTGGCAATGCCTGGATGTTTATTGATGATGAAACCGGCGATCCCTGTTCCGGATTGAGGAAGAGGCATGGGTATGAAAGGGCTCCAAAAACTTCCTGTAACATTGTTAAAGTAGTCTGGTGTTGCCATAGTCGGTTGTTGCCAGTTGTCTGCGCAACTGAGTTCTGAATAGGAAGACGGCAAGCAACTGTGCAATTCAAAAGAGGGGTTGGGAATGATAGATAATGGAATTGAAAACGTAGTGCAAGTGCAATCGATAGTGTCATTGAGATCAATTAGCCCATCATTGTCGTCGTCAATTCCGTTGGTGCAAATTTCTTGCGCAGAAACTACACTGACACAAGTGATCATTAGAAAAACAAATGCTTTAAAAAACTTTGAAGGTTTAAGGAAAGACATTGTTTTTTTTGGGAATAAAAATTAACTAGTAATATTTGGCTGGAGTTAAAGGTACTTTAATTCAATTTCAAATTGAATTGAAATGCGATTAAAAAACAGAAAATAATTACACTTCAAAAGTGATGGCTCATTTCACTTCCTTCCCATTCACATCAATCGTTATCCAAGGACCATTCGCATCTTTCTGCACTTGCGCCTTTCCCCCAGAGAAGGTTTTTACGTCGTGGTAGATGCACGGAATAACTTCGTTGCCGGCTTCATCTACGAATCCTTTTTTTCTTCCTTCGGGGAAGTTAATGCTCACGATCATTCTACCGTCGGCGAACTGCCCGTTAATGCCGTCGTATTTGCAGGGGAGGACAATTTTTCCAGTTGTGTTGATTCTTCCCGATTTCCCATTTTTCTTCACGTTGGAAAGTCCACGGTTGAAGTCGCCGGTTAATTCATATTCAAACGGCGTAGTTATTTCTCCGGCTTTGTTAAGATGTCCCCAAAGGTTATCTTTTTTAGCAATGACAAATCCTTCGTTGAAATTCCCAGCCCAATCGTATTCGAACGGAATAACGATTTCACCTTTTTCATTGATGAATCCGTGCTTGCCATTCAGAATGGCGTGCGCTAATCCTTCGCGGAAGTAGGCTATACTTTCGTATTGAAAGGGAATAAGAATCTTCCCTGTTTTGTCAATGATTCCGAATTTGCCATTCAATTGGGTAATGGCGCCCTCACCGCTGAAACGAATTTCAGCTTCGTAAATAATGGGAAGAATTTCTTTTCCGGCTTGGTCAATGATACCCCACTTCCCGTCTTTTTGCGCAATCGATGATTCTGGACCAAAGTCTTTGATTCGGTCGTAAACAATTGGAATAACAATTTTTCCATCTTTGTTAATGCAACCCATTTTCCCGTCTTTGTAAATGGTTGCTAATCCACTTGAATAGTTCCCAATGCTTCCGTATTCCAGCGGTAGAATTTTTTTTCCTTTCTTGTCGAAACAGCCGTATTTCTGATCTATCCCAACAACTATCAAATCCGAAAACCGCATACTGCGGTAGAACCAATCATCTGCATCGGTATAAATAACAGGAAGGACTTCGTTTCCTTGTTTGTCAATGTATCCGTAATGGGTAGGATAGTCTCCGAAAATTTCAACGCGAGCAACACCATCCATGAACGGTTCAATCTCGTCGTACATCATTGGGACAATCACATTTCCCAGTGTATCAATAATTCCTTTTTTATCGTTGGTTCGAAAACTCGCCAACCCGTCTCTGAAATCGTAAATGCGATAGATTTCGTTTTTCGGACTGAATTTCTTCGTCGCCCGATCGTAGGTTCCTTCGATTTTTGTTTGGGCGGAGGCTGTTTGGAAGAACCCGAGTGCTATTTGGAGTAGAATCGCAAGAAATAAATTTCTAAAAATATTATTGGTTGTCATTTATCGACGTGTGATCATGAGTTTGAATGAAATTAAACAATGGGAGTTTTTTTCTTTCGAGGTATTCGTTTTGATGAAGCGTTTTTTGAAGTCGGCATTTTTCTTCCTGTCCGCTTGTAATATGCGATTGCGTCACTGATTTGTTGCTTCTCTTCTTGTGTTAAAGGCCTAGAATCAACGAAGAAATCTACACCTTGAGGTTCTTTAATATGTCCCATAATAAATTTGTTAGATAGGAAAGTATTTTTTTATGAGTTTAAGTGATTCTTTAGGGAATATTACCATTTTCTGCCCGCCAATATGCGTTGCACCAAGAGTTTTTTCATAGTGGTCAATAAGCTTAGTTTTTGATGTGAATGAAATGAATCCTTGATAACCCTGATCCCAAGAAATCTTGCAGGTAAATGCAAAGAGATTTCCAGGTACCCCCTCGTACAATTTGTTTCGTCCTAAATTGAATGGAGCACTTTCAATTAGATGAAGGTAGAAATGATCTTTGTAGTCACTAATGCTGACGAGTCCTTGAATAATGTCAGGATTGTTTCGGATTGTCAATTTAAAAACAATTCTGTCTGCCATTTTATATTCTTCACCCCAATTAAAAAGCCAATTGTTTTTCTTGGTAATGTTTTTCAGATCAGACTTGGTTAAAGGATGAACATCAGTTTGAAAACTATCTCCCGAAATTGTATTTTGAATACTATTCGTCAATTTATCTATCTCAACGCTAATATGATATTTTGACTGCTTAGGCATATCTCAAATATACAAAATTTGTGTTTCGATAATCTTCTTTAAAGTGCCAGTTCATCCTTTTATTTTCCATGTAGGCTGTGCAACTTCAAAATCAAATCTGAATCGGAAATGAGGTTATTTTTTAGATCGATATACAATTGAACAAGTTCAGACGTCGGTTCAAATCCTTCAAACATATTACTCCCAATTGCATTAGCTGCGCTTTCAAGCGACTTCAAATCTGGAAATTCAATTCCCATGATGGTCAGGTTTTCGCGATTGATGTCGAGCGGGGTGTACATGGTGAGTATTTCGAAGAATGTAAATTTAAAGAAAAAAGAGGGTTAAACAAACCTCATGTTCAGCAGGGTTGGTTCTGTTATCTAACTTGGATAGTAATCTCCGCGTTATTTGCGGTGAATAGGCCGTTTATTCACCGCAAGGGGATAGCTAACTGTTTGCGGCTTGGCGATTGGCGGGCTTTTCAGCACAAAAGTTGGTTCGGAGAACTGAACTTCTGCTACCACAATCCCGATAGCTATCGGGATGTCAAGCGGAGACGAAACCCCGCCTATCGCCAATGTGCTGTTTTGCCCAGTATTTAAATTGATCTATCATAAAGTTCCTTCCATCGAAGGTCAGTCTGTTGATCAACCCATTGTTTTGATTTATAGCCCCCACTTCTTAAATTTTGATTTATTAGCTTCCCAAGTCCAAATGAATAATTTACACTATTGTCCTTTCCTAATTCAATGTACACACCGTCAGACACTTTAAAAACACCATTAAAACCTTTGAATGTTAATCCATCAATAGAATTATTGGGGGTTTGACCAGGGTTTAATGCTGTCACACCTTGATTTTCGTCTAAAATATAAAATTGAATATTTGAATCATTCCGCGTTATTTTCCCTCCATTTTTTATGTCTATCAACTGAAGAAGAGATGCTATACCAAGCCCTAATCCAATATTTCTGGTTGTTTGGTTTTCGGAAAGTGATAAACCCAATGTTGCAAGAAGTCCTAATGACATTCTTGTAAAAGGATCAATTTTATTTTCAAGAGTTTTAATCCCAGCATATGATATAATACTGGATGTAGTTATTGTTAAATGGTTCTTTTTCATTTTCTTTTTACTAAATGAGCTTCAACATTTAATCCACTTTAATTTATATGACATATTGTCTTTTGACGAGAAGGTGACAGCTAATACTTAATTTATCTGTAATGTGTTTGCAATGTTTGGCATAACGTTTTGCGTGTAGGCGATGTTGCCTTGTGTTTCGCCTGCGGCAAGGCAATATTGCTTACACGCTGTTAGTGGCTGGGGTTTCATTTATTTTCAATTAGTTTAGCCAATAGAATTGCAATTCCAACCACTGCTGTTGCTGCAATAATACCTTCCCAAAAATCTTTCATCGGGTCGCTGGTGGATATTTCATTTAGAGCTCTTATGGCTTCTTTTACCTCGCTCATTGTTTGATAACGATCAGCTGGACTTGTTGCCGTCATTTTGTTTACAATGTTATTAATTCTTCTTTCTTGTATTTGACCTGTTAGCGATCCCGTTAATAATTCTCTGTAAACTAAACCGAGTGAATAAATATCTGAACGGCTGTCAGAAACACCACTTTCCCACTGTTCAGGTGAGCAATAAGACTTTGTTCCAAGGCCAACATTAGTTAGTACTTTACTTTCTTTGTGAATGAATTTTCCAACACCCCAATCAGCTATTACTGGCTCCTTTCCATCGAATAATATATTTTCAGGTTTTATATCTCGATGTATAACGCCAAATTCATGCGCGTGATGCAATGCATCGGCTAGTTTGTAAATAATTCCGGTTGCACCTTTTAACGAATATATCTGTCCTTTACTTTTTATATCCATCAATTTATCTCTCAGGCTACCATCTTCATAATATGGCATTAAATACCATGGATTATTGTTGAGAATATTAAAATTCAAAACATTGACGATATTCTTATGAACAAGAGTAGCCATTATCTCAACCTCTCTTTTAAAACGCTCGTAGTAATTCTCGTCCCATTGGTAAAGCATCTGTTTAACAGCGAAGTTCTGACCGTTGTTTGATTGGTAAAGTGACACAATGCCAAGACCCCCTTTTCCTAATGTTCTTATGCGTTTCATAATGATTAGTATTTATTCGTTGTATAGGTTAAACTTGCCACTAACGTTTTGCGGCTAAGCCATCGTTTCAATGTGGCTTAGGTGCTGTTAGGTGTTTTTTTCTTTGAGATTATATGAATGAAAAGATTCAGTTTGCATATCCTCGAGCATTTGATTAAAGGTCTCAACACAATCATGGTAAAGGCTTCCA
>CANGEF010000118.1 GCA_947452685.1 Flavobacteriales bacterium
CTGAACACCCGCATCTACAATTCGCTGCATGGCACCCAATGTCAAATACGGAAAATTCGTTCCTGAATATTGTCTCTGCATTTTCGAATGATCATTCGGTTTTGTGCGAATTATTAACGCTTCAACATTCAAATCCATTCCAAACAAACTCTCTTCACTTACCACCCAATCCCCTTGCTCCGCATCTTGTGAAACATCTTTCGTAGAATCTTGCAACGCACCTTGTGAAACACCTTGCGTAGCATCTTTCCTCCTTAACTCAACCGTAACCAACTTCGCAAAAAAGTGCGAAGAAGAAATACTCTTCACAACCGGAAAATCCGTATCAATGATATGCCCAACATTCTCGGTGTGTGTGCCGTGTCCATGCGGATTGAAATACACATCGCGAAAATTCACAGCGCCGCCTTCTGCCACCGAACCCAAGAACTGTTCGGTGCGAACCGGCTCAATGCGCATAGGCTCTACGTACCAAGCGCGTGGGCCATTCGGATTCAAAGAAATGCTTAGGTCTTTTCCTTTTTCGGTTTGAAAAGAAAAAGTGCGACCGTCTTTTTTCAGGTTAAGTTTCATACTACAAGATTAAAGAAATAAGGTTGAAATAATGTGGTCGGAAATAAGCCATCCCTTCGGCGTGAGACGAAATCCAGTTTCATCTATTTCTGCATTTCCAACTTCAACAAATTTGAAAAAATTCTGTTCGTTGTCTTTTTTCCAATCGTCTGGAAAGTCTTTCCATTCAATCCCTTCACGTGTTCGAAGTCCAACCATAATGCGTTCGTTTAACCGATCAACTTCAGTCAATTCTTCCACTTCAAAAAAGTCTTTCTTCAATTCAATTGAACGGATGTACTGAGGATTATTCGAAACATTCCATCGGCGTTTTCCTTCTGAAAACGAATGGGCGGAAGGCCCAATTCCAACATACGGAATACCCTTCCAATAATTCCCGTTGTGCACCGATCTGAATCCAGGCTTCGCGTAATTCGAAAGCTCGTAATGCTCGTATCCGAGCAATTTCGCAGTTTCATCTAAATACAAAAAACTCTTCTCAACTTCTTCGTCTTTTTGCGGCTCTAAAATTCCTTTTTTCTGTCTCGAACCAAAGACCGTTTTCTCTTCCACCGTTAACGCATACGCACTGAAATGCGGTATTTCCAATTGAAGCAACTGCTCTACATTCGACTGCCACTGTGAAAAAGTAGCAACGGGAATTCCGAAAATTAAATCGGCCGTAATGTTCGTTAATCCCGAATCTTGCGCGCGCTTAATCGCGGCTTCCGCCTGCGCCCCGGTGTGCTTGCGGTTCATGTATTCAAGGTGTTCATTGAAGAACGATTGCACCCCAATGCTCAGTCTGTTTATTCCCAAGCGTTGAAGCATGCGCAAATATTCGGAAGTCAAGTCTTCCGGATTGGCTTCCAAGGTAATTTCGGTTGCGTTGGCCACACCATTTCCCAAGGCATCAAGCAGCCTTCCCAACTGCATTTCCGTAAGAACAGAAGGTGTTCCCCCGCCGAAGTAAATCGTATTTATTTCATGCTGAACAATCTCTTCCTTGCGAAGCTCCATTTCCTTCAACATGGCAACAACCAAATCTTCTTGCGCATGGAGCTTCGTTGAAAAATGAAAATCGCAATAGTGACAGGCATGCCTGCAGAACGGAATATGAAAATAGACACCCATCATCTGCGCGAATTTAGTTAGCTTCGCGTACGTTAAGACGAATAAGAAATGAAGGCCACTGTAAATAATGCTACCGCATTCGAAGTTTCTTCGAACATAAACAGTAAAACAGTTGTGTTAAACAACCAGTCGTTACCGCTAGACCTCTTGCAAAACGGGGCTCATCTGCATTTCGTGTGGAAGGGAAAAAGCGTAAACGTAGAAGTTCTTTCACTTTCCAAGGAAGAGAAGAAAGTTGTGTTAAAGGTGAACAATAAAACCACTGAGGTTCGGTTAGAAGAACCGTTGGATGCGTTGTTGAATTCACTTGGATTCTCTTCTGCGAACAGCGCTAAAATTAAACAAGTGAAATCTCCAATGCCCGGACTTGTGCTTTCCATAAGTGCTGAGGTTGGAAAAGAAATTAAAAAAGACGAGCCTCTCTTAATTCTAGAGGCTATGAAAATGGAAAACGTAATTAAGAGTCCAACAGACGGAATTATCAAAAGCATCTCAGTGAATGCCGGACAAGCCGTTGAAAAAGGTTCGGTCATGATTACTTTTGAATAGTCAAATGAAGCAGCTGTTTTTAGCCATATCTGTTTTTTTCTTTGTTGTTGAAGCAATGGCACAACCGTGTGCTAGCGTGGCAAACAATGTCATCTGTGCCGATGCGGCTGCCTCAACCGATCAACTGGCATCAAGCGCTTTCAACGTGGGTTGCTTCAGCTATTCGATGACGAATTTTTACAGTTTTCACACAGGAAGCACCGCCAATGGAATTCTAGAGGCGGGACTTACCTTCCAAGACTGTGACGATTTCGCAGGTAACAACACCATCGGATTCGCCATAGCTGAACTTATTCCGTCTTCTGATCCTTGCGCGCCCGCTTCATACAACGTTGTTAGCCCTTGTCTCACTTCCGATTCAACCACCGTGTTTTACATTGGAGGTCTGCTTCCGGAACACGATTATGTGATTCTTGTTGGTTCAGATCACGATCCGCTTTTTGGAATTTGCTCCTACAATTTACAAATTGCTGGCACAGCCGTAGACATTGCTGCGGGTACTTATCCATTTGAAATTGTATTGGGTGAATCTTCTTCAGCAATGGCGCAGGGCGGCAGTTCAAACACAGTTTACACCTGGGATCCTATGCCTGAGTTTCATGAAATAACCAGCGACTCAACCATGACGTTTTACCCTACCGAAGAGGGACAGACTATTTCTATTTCTGCAGTTGGAACCATTGGCGATTGCACGGTAAACGCGCCCATTTACGTTCACATACTTTCTCCGCTCAACATTTACAATGCGCTAACGCCCAATGGCGACAACATAGATGATACCTGGACCATCAACGGAATAGACCGACCTGTTTTTGAGGCGGCAGTGGTAAGCGTATTCGACCGTTGGGGACAACAAGTTTTTAAGTCGCTTGGTTATCGAACACCATGGGACGGAACGAACAACGGAAAGTTCTTGCCAACAGGTGCCTATTACTACGTCATTGAATTGAATACTTACAACTTGTACATACCGCCGTATGTCGGAATCGTTTCCATATTGAGATGAAAAAGATCCTGGCCATCCTCGCGCTTTTGTGGAGCTTCGGTTCCAATGTGCAAGCCCAACAGCTTCCGCAATACACGAATTTCACGTACAACTATTTAAACTACAATCCCGCTGTAACAGGAAGCACACCTTGCTTGGAAGCACGTGTGGGTTATCGCATGCAGTGGGCCGGATTTACCGGAGCACCAAGAACAGGATATGTTGTGGTTCACAACAAATTCGGACTTCGCAGATACAATTTTCATGGGGTTGGAATGATGGTTGAAAACGATAGTTACGGTCCTTTCGGAAGCACCACGCTTGTTGCCAATTATGCCTACCACCTGAAACTTACCAAAGGCTTTTCATTGTCTTCCGGAATAGGAGTGGGGTTCACGCAATACCGTTTAGGTTTAGGTGGAATTACCATGCCCGATATTGACATTGATCCGGCCGCAACGGCCTCTCTTGGAACCATTGTGGCACCTGTGGTAAACTTCGGTTTGTGGTTGTATCGCAAAGATCGTTTTTACGGACTTTCTGTTAGACAACTCTCACAGCCTAAAGTAAAAGGATTGCCCGATACGCAAATGCGCAGACACTTCACATTGGCCTATGGAAGAGCCATTCAAATAGATGACAACTTCACTTTCAAACCTGCGCTATTGCTAAACTATGTTGGTAAAAGCAAGCCTTCATTGGAAGGTCAGGCCATGTTAGAATACAAAAAAATTATTTCAGTGGGTCTAGCTGGAAGAAGCGGGCACGGCGGTTCTGCCTTAGTCAAGTTCGACGCCCTTCCCTACATAACCATAGCCTACGCGTACGACATTACAGCAAACCGTTTTCACTATGCTGCATTGAATACACACGAAGTAACCTTAGGGTTCCGTGCTTGTGGAATGAAAGAACGCAACCACGTTCCTTGCGCTGCCTACGACTAATGAACATAGAAGATTTCTTCGAAATATGTCAAGCCATAAGCGAGGACGTCACCTCTGATTTACCCTTCAGTGAAAACGCACTCGTCTTTCGAATTGAAAATAAAATTTTCGCTATGGTCGATTTAAATGATTTCGAAAAAGGAATCAATCTCAAATGCGACCCCGAACGCGCCATTGAACTGCGTGAAGAATTCAACGGCATTCAACCCGGCTATCACACCAGTAAAAAGCATTGGAACCTTGTCATTCCGAACAGCGACGTCCCCGATAAATTATTGAAAGAGCTTGTTCAACACAGCTTCGACCTGGTTAAACCGAAATCAAAGAAGAATAAATAGATTCTGCGAAAGATGCTTCGCAAGAACGCTTCGCGTAAATTTCTTCCAACGGATCTTGTAATTACATCTTTCGAAAATCTTGCAAAGCATCTTGTGCATACATCTTTCGAAAATCTTGCAAAGCATCTTGTGCATACATCTTTCGAAAATCTTGCAAAGCATCTTGTGCATGCATCTTTCGAAGAATCTTACACCAAAGTGTACTTGTACGTCTTAAACGCGAACTCATGCTTCTCGTCAACCTCTTGCTCTAAGATTAATTCTCGCGTATACAAACTCGCATCGAATGCAGGAAAATATGCATGTGCGCCCGAAAACTCACCTTCAATATGCGTTAGATAAATATGCTGAACAAAGCCCTCACGAAGAGCCCAGTCATAGATTTGCTCACCACCAATGATAAATGCCTCAGACTCGCCTCCTTCGCGGGCAAAACCCAATGCGCGGCTTAACTCATCGAATACCACGCAGCCAGGTGCATCGTAATTTTTATCGCGAGACAATACAATGTTCACGCGATTTTTAAACGGACGAAATGCGAGAGGAATACTCTCGTAGTTTTTCCTTCCCATGATAATGTGATGGCCCTTCGTTGTATCCTTGAAGAACTTCATGTCGTTCGGAAGGTGCCACATTAAATCGTTGTCTTTCCCAATCTCGCGATTCAAGCCCATGGCGGCTATTAATGATATTTCCATTAGACTGCTACAGCGGCTTTAATGTGTGGATGCGGATCGTAATTCTCAATTGAAATATCATCGATGGTGAAAGCAAAAAGATCTTTCACATCTGGATTCAATTTCAATGTTGGAAGCGTGCGGTGCTCGCGAGTCAATTGCAATTTCGCTTGTTCTACATGGTTTGAATACAAGTGAACATCGCCGCCTGTCCAAACAAAATCTCCTACCTCTAAATCACAAACCTGCGCAATCATGTGAACCAACAAGGCGTATGAAGCTATGTTGAAAGGAACGCCTAAAAACGTATCGCAGCTTCTCTGGTACAACTGACAACTCAATTTTCCTTCAGCCACATAGAATTGAAAAAGGCAATGGCACGGCGGAAGCGCCATGTCTTCTATGAACGAAGGGTTCCAAGCAGAAACAATGTGTCTGCGGCTGTTCGGATTGTTTTTTAATCCGTTTACCAAATTCACTATTTGATCCGTTGAAGTGCCGTCCGGGTTGGGCCATGAGCGCCATTGGTAGCCATACACAGGACCTAGATTTCCATTTTCATCGGCCCATTCATCCCAGATAGAAACGCCATTTTCTTTTAAGTAAGCAATATTGGTATCTCCTTTCAGAAACCACAACAATTCATGAAAAATACTTCGTGTATGAAGCTTCTTCGTTGTCATTAATGGAAAGCCTTCAGCCAAATTAAAACGCATCTGATGTCCGAAAACACTGTATGTTCCCGTACCTGTGCGGTCTTCTTTTTTCACACCATTGTCTAAAAGGTGTTGCAACAAATCATGATACTGCTTCATGCTTCAAAAGTAATTGAGTCCATTCAAAAAAAAG
>CANGEF010000119.1 GCA_947452685.1 Flavobacteriales bacterium
ACGCGCGCAAACATGGACGGGGTGGGCAGAATGACATACATTGCTTTTCACCCCACGAACGATCAAATTATGTTTGTAGGCACTCCTGCCGGAGGAGTTTGGAGGACAGTGAATGGCGGAGAGTTATGGACCACAACAACCGATCAATTGCCAACCTTAGGAGTAAGTTCAATTGCATTTGATCCTGCAAATCCGAATGTGGTTTACGCGGGAACTGGCGACCGAGATGCAGGCGATTCACCCGGAATGGGCGTGCTTCGAAGCGACGATTTAGGCGAAACATGGAACTTCGTAAATACGGGAATTTCAACCCGAACAGTTGGAGACATGATTGTATGCAACGACGCCACGAGCAGCATTGTGATTGCCACAGATTTAGGAATACACAGATCAACAGACGGAGGAACAACTTGGACACAAGTTTCAACGAATACGTTTGAATACAAAGACCTGGCGCAGCATCCCACTTCAAGTAATATTCTTTACGCAACAGGTGCAGGAAGATTTTATAGAAGTGTAGATTTTGGCGCTACTTGGGCACAAAGCAATTCTGGTATGACCAACGGAACCCGCATGTGTGTTGCAGTAAATGCCTCTGAACCAGATGCGGTTTATATTTTAAGAACGAATACATATTCGTACACAGGAACGTATAAAAGCGAAGATGCGGGATTAACATTTACTCAAATGAGCAATGCGCCAAACATTATGGGTTGGTCTGCAGATGGCTCCAGTACAGGCGGACAAGCATGGTATGACCTCTGTTTAGCCGGAGACGATTTGGCACCAAATGTTATCTACTGCGGTGGAATTCGTTTGAAGAAAAGTGTAGATGGCGGCGTGACATGGCAAGACATCAATTCGAATTTTGTGCATGTAGACCAACACGCAATGGCCGTAAATCCGCACAACCACGACTTGTACGTTTGTAACGACGGTGGGCTATATAGATATGTGAACAACAGCGAATGGCAAGACATTTCGAAAGGAATTGTTAATGCGCAAATTTACCGATTGGGACAATCTCCATTGGAAGGGGCAAAGGCGCTGACCGGTTTTCAGGATAATGGAACTGCCGAGTTTCAAGGGGCGCGTTGGGTAAGAACGGGCGGTGGAGACGGCTTTGAATGTATGTATGATCACGAAGAACAGGGGAGATGGTACAGCAGTATTTATTATGGTGAATTGTACCGAACATCAAGTTCGTATATCAATCAAAAATTTGCTGGAATAAATACCAACGGAATGACCGAAGAAGGTGCATGGAGCACCCCGTTCTGCCTTCACCCCGATAGCACCGGAACCATGTTCGTTGGAATGAAAAATATTTGGCGTTCGAAGAACATTAAAGAAGCAAACAAAGACTCCGTTATTTGGCAAAAAATCTCTGCAAATTTTTTAAGTGCGAACACAACAGATTGCAATCAAATTCGCGCACATTACACAGACGGAAATGTGCTTTACGCATCGAAGGGTTCCCGCAAATTAGGAAGAACGGCCAATGCTATGGCAGATACAGTGGTATGGCAGAATTTAAGTACCTACCTTCCGAGTTCTGTCGTTGCGGTGAATGCAATTGAAACGCATAAAACAGATCCCTTAATCGTATACATTGCTTTCAACAAGAACGTACATAAGAGTTTAAACGGAGGACTCTCTTGGACGAACATGACTCCGAATCTTCCAGATGTGGCTATGAATACGTTGGTGACCGACACGTCTTCGGCCTTGGAAAATTTGTATGTTGGAACCGATCTTGGAATTTATTATTGGGATGAAAGCATGACCGATTGGGTGAACTTCTCTGCCGGAATGCCTTATGCAGCGCGTGTTACAGAATTGGAGATTTCTTACGATACGCCGAAGCGTATTCGTGCAGCTACCTACGGAAGAGGACTTTGGGAAAGTGATTTGTACTCTCCGGAAACAAATGTCTTTCCGACAAGTGCGGTTTGGAATTCACCGAACACTTCTGGAGAAGTCATTGGGTCTTTCGATGCAGAAATATTTTTCTATCGGAATCTTGCAAACGTAGATGTAACCGATTTGTCGGCATCTGATTTTTACATTGAAAACGGAACCGTGAATTCGGTTGCAGGTGGCCCTTCGAACTACACGATTAACATAACGCCAGCGACGTATGGACAAGTGAAAGTAGTTCTTCCAAGTAACCAAACCGTCGATGTTTTTTTTACTGGTAATGAAGCCAGTGATACCTTGAAATTGGTCTACATGCAAGCACCTGCTCCTTTTGGTAGCAAAGGTCCGGGCGGTGTTGGAGACAGCTCAGATCTTGCCTTCTGGATGCGTGCCGACAAAGGTGTTCTTCAGAATGCTGCGCTTTCTGCAAACGACGGAGATCCCGTTTACATCTGGCAAGATCAAAGCGGAAACAACAGTCCTGCTTCACAAGGAAGCGTCAACCAACGCCCAACTTGGGTCGCCAGCAACGGCGTGTTTACTCGTCCAGGAATTCAGTTCGATGGAGACGATGACTTTTTACAAATGAATGGTGTAATAAGTGGAAGAAGTACCAGTGCCTATTGTGTGGTGGAAACTGATTCTATTTTATTCAACGACTACGGATGGTTTGCGAGTGCCCGTATGCCCAATGGCTACCTTCTTCATCCATGGAAAAACGACTATTATTATCACAGTGAAGTCTTGGATTTACAGACCAATTATTCGGGATCACCGATCTACTACATTGGCGAAGCAACTTCACCACACATCTACGGATTAATCTATGAGCAAGACGATTTACATCAATTGTTCTACACCATTTTCGATGATCACCTGTATCCGTTCCCAGGCGTAAACATTGGCGCGCGGGACAATACCACACCAATTGACATTCATTTCGGTTGGGATTTCGGTGATCGTTTTGGAAAGGGAAGAATGGGAGAAAATATTTTATTCAAGCGTCGCTTATTCCTTTCACACCACACCATTGTAAACAACTATTTGGCAGCGAAGTATGGTCTCGATTTGGGATTGCAGGCTCGTTACTTCCATCCGAATTTTACTGAAGAAGTAATTGGTGTGGGTCAAGAAAATTCTGGCGACAAGCACGAAGTAGCTCAGGGAATGGGCGTGCTTGAAGTAAGCGCTTTGGGAACTATGTCAGATGGGAATTATTTATTGGTTGGAAGCGATGTCAACGGAATGAACGTAAGCAACACGGTCTATCCGTTTATTTCAAATCGTATTGAACGAACCTATGCGTATACACGAACAGGAGATGCGTTTACAACAACACTTCGAGTACCCACAACGGAAGTAATAGGATTGAATGAAGTCAATTTAATTCTCACAGAATCGGAAGGGTTCAATACAACTTCCACCATACAAGTATTTCCGATGACATTGGTGGTAGACGCTTACGAGATTTCAATTGCGTTGCCTGCCACGGGCGTTTTCACTATTGGTGAATCTCCTGTTTTAGATGTGAAAGAAAACTCTTTGAATTCGGTTTCAATTTTCCCTGTTCCAGCTGGAGATTATTTGCAAGTAAGTGTGGGGCATGAAATCATGAATGCTACGAGTTACAGCGTATTCGCAGCAAATGGAAAGCAAGTCCTTGCAGGAAAAATTAATTCAGCAAAACAGCAATTGAACATTGCGAATTTATCCGCCGGCGTTTACGTTCTGCAAATTCAAGATTCTGGCTCATTGGTGAAGAAGGAGTTTGTGAAATTGTAAGCGTTATATTTGTGAATACCTTAATTGAACACGATGCGTAAACTTCTGATTTTTACTTGCTCTCTACTTTCACTTTCTAGCATGGCTCAGACATCAATTAGTGATTGCGATGGAGCCATAGTTTTATGTGGGGATTTATATACCGAAACCCAAGCATCCTTGAACTCGGGCAATGTAATTGAGGCTACAGGAATCTGCAATCAAGGCCTAGAGCAGAGCTCTGTTTGGTACACGTTCACGGTTCAGCAAGCGGGAAATCTTAGCTTTATTTTGAATCCGTTAACCGCAACAGACGATTACGATTGGGGGTTGTTCGACATTACAACAGGCGGCTGCGCGGGTTTGGGAACAACTTCTCCAGAAGTGGAATGCAACAGTTACGGATTAGTTGGAACGAATGGTCCAACAGGAATTTCAACAACCAACGGTGGTAGCGGTTCAACAAATGGTCCGGGTAATTTAAATGGTCCTGCATTCAACGGAGATTTACCCGTTGTTGTGGGTTCTACATATGCATTGGTTGTCATGAATTGGTCGAACAGTCTTAGCGGATATACCATAGACTTTGGACAGTCTACGGCTTCGTTATACGATCAAGTGCCACCCGTTCCAATTAGTGCAACCACAGACTGCAGCAACTTAACAGTGGTCCTCACTTTCAGTGAACCCATTGTGGGAACCTCTGTTCAACCAACGGATTTTACAATCACGGGCCCAAGCGGAACCATAACGGTTCAATCGGTAACAGCGAATAACCCAACCATGGCCGATGTCTTCACCATTCAATTGGCGAATCAAGTTTTAATTGGAGGAACCTACACGTTGAACATTACCAACACCACAGGATTCGTAGAAGACGCGTGCGGAAATTTGGGTACTCAAAGCATTACGTTTGAAATCAGCGATCCCATTAATTTCGATGTAGCCACCACAACCGCCTGCAACGGCTTTGGTGGAAGTGTTTCCATCTCGAACATTACGGGCGGAAATGGAACGTATACCTTGAATTTCAACGGGACAAATCAAACGCAATTTGATCTTTCAAATGTTGTGGGAGGAAATTACACGGCCACCATTACCGATGGAAACGGCTGCCTGCGCGCCATTCCGGTGACTGTGCCGAATCAGGATATTCAAGTGGCCATTCCTTCTCAAGATTCATTAACCTGCTTGAATTCAACGACTGAAATTTTTGGAGTGGAAGTATTGCCTGCACAGAACGTTTCGTATGCCTGGACAGGCGCTGGCTTGACAAGCACAACAATTGCGAATCCGATTGCAACGGCGCCAGGTGTTTTGAATTTAGTGGTGACGAATTTAGACAACGGTTGTTCCGATTCAGGGACCATTGAAATTTATGCAGGAGATGTGTACGCACTTGATTTAAGCACAATGATTCTTCCCAATATTATTACGTTGAAGAAGGATTTAAAAAACGACGATTGGCGAGCTATCTTGGCTTCTGATCCACTCTTAGATTTAACGGTTCTATTTCTTGAATATGATTTAACGGTTTACAACCGTTGGGGCGGATTGGTTTTCGAAAGTAACGCTAACACGAAATATTGGAATGCCGCAGATGTGGCCGCGGGAACTTATTTCTATTTATTTCATTACCAAACAGATTGTGGAACTGCGGTTGAAGAAACAGTGGAGGGGACAATTCTTGTTGTTGAATGAAACTAGGGGTTATTCTACATGGCGCGAAAAACAACAGGCACGCGCAGCGCAAAGAAATCGAAAAGACATTTTCCGATTGGGAAGTGAAAATTCTTGAAACAGAATACCACAAACATGCCGAGAGAATTGCTCGAGAATTTAGCAATGAAATCTGCGATGTAATCTTGGTATGCGGCGGCGACGGAAGTTTGAACCTGGCAGCAAATGGAATTTTTCATTCTGACAATCCGCAAACGCCGCTTGCCATATGGCCTTCAGGAACAGGTAACGATTTTGTGAAGACATTGGAAGTTCCCAAATCATTTCAGGAATTGCGGGCATGTATTGAAAAAAGAAATTTCAAAGCCATTGATTTGCCTTGCATGGAATGGGATGGAAAGAAGCGCGCTTTTTTGAATGTAACGGATTTAGGCTTGGGCGGTTGTGTGGCCTATGACATGATGCGAAGCAAAAGATTCTTGGGTTCGTTTTTAGCCTACCAGTGGCTCATTGTAAAGAATCTTCTGCGTTTTAAAAAGCGTACCATTCATTTTAATTTAGATGGAAAGAAGTACGATGCTCGCGCAATGAATTTTGTGGTTGCTAACGCGAAGTATTTCGGTTCCGGTTTGGGTATTTCTCC
>CANGEF010000120.1 GCA_947452685.1 Flavobacteriales bacterium
GCGTTGATAGAACCTGTTGTTGAATTTGCGAATTTGGGATTGGTGGTTATCGATGAGCAACATCGCTTTGGTGTTGCGCAGCGCGCGGCCTTGTGGAAGAAAGCGGCTTTGCCTCCGCATATTTTAGTCATGACCGCAACGCCTATTCCACGCACGTTGGCCATGACGGTGTATGGCGATTTAGATGTGAGTATTATTGACGAGCTTCCTCCGGGAAGGAAGCCAGTGAATACGCAGTGGCACACCGATGCTTATCGGTTGATGTTGTTCGAATTTATTCGTCAGGAAATTGCATTGGGTCGTCAGGTCTATATTGTTTATCCTATGATTGAAGAAAGCGAGAAGATGGACTACAAAGATTTGTTCGACGGTTACGAGAGTATGTCGCGAGCGTTTCCATCGCCGCAGTATTTCATTTCCATTGTTCATGGAAGAATGAAGGCAGAAGATCGTGACTTCGAGATGAAGCAATTTATAGAGAAGAAGACTCAGATTATGGTGGCTACCACGGTTATTGAAGTAGGTGTGAATGTCCCGAATGCGAGTGTGATGGTCATAGAGAGTGCCGAGCGTTTTGGTTTGTCGCAGTTGCACCAGTTGCGCGGCAGGGTAGGGCGAGGGGCCGATCAGAGTTATTGTGTCCTCATGACCGGGCATAAGCTCAGTGACGACACGAAGTTGCGCATGGAGACGATGGTTCGCACCACAGACGGATTTGAAATAGCAGAAGTCGATTTACGTTTACGCGGTCCGGGCGATTTGGCGGGCACCGCGCAGAGCGGTGTTTTACAGTTGCGCATAGCAGACATGGTGAAGGACCAACAGATGATGGCTGCCGCTCGCAACATCGCGAACGAATGGCTCACGGAAGATCCGAATTTATCTAGCGAAAGCAGCACGCCTATTCGCGAAGAGTTGTTCAGGTTGAAGAAGAAGAAGAGTGATTGGAGTGGGATTTCTTGATCGCGAAGCGATCAATCACTTCGTGATCAATTCTTCGAATCAATCTTTCAGATCAATCGTTCCGATTAATCCGGAGGATTATAAAGGCAGGGGAAAGGTTTAGATAAGAGATAATTCGAAGTTAAAATTGCTAAACAAAAAAAAGAGCTCCTACTTCTGTGTAAGAGCTCTCTTTAGATTTTTCTCCCCCAGCTCTGCTGGGGGCATTTCGGATGCCGCTCGCAGAGCGAGCTCGGTTTTGATCTGAAAGCAACGCAGTTCCAATTATGAAATAGGAATTACGAAGTTCCAATAACGAAGTTCTATTAACGTAGTTCATGGTTCCCGTTACGCAGTAGGAATTATGAAATAGGAATTAAACCGAAGGTTTTCCAATAACGTAGTTCCAGAGCCCCTTAGGGCGTCATCCGAACTGCCCCCAGCAAAGCTGGGGGATAAAGGTTGTGATGAGAGTTAATTTCAAGCCATAAGAACTAAAAAAAAGAGCCCCTACTTCTGTGTTAGAACTCTCTTTAGATTTTCTCCCCCCAGCTTTGCTGGGGGCAGTACCCATGCCGCTCGCAGAGCGAGCTCGGTTTTGATCTGAAAGCAACGCAGTTCCAATTATGAAATAGGAATTACGAAGTTCCAATAACGAAGTTCTAATAACGTAGTTCATTGTTGCCGCTCGCAGAGCGAGCTCTAGTGTTGAACAACAAACCTCTTCACCACCTCATTTACTTTAATGAAGTAATTTCCATTATTGAAATTTTCAAGCTGAATGAGTTCGTTGGTTGATTGAATTTTGTTTTTGTAAATCACTTTTCCAATTGCATCGAAAACAACATATTCTTCACCGAGAAGAGATGTGTTCACTTGAAGTGTGATGCTAGTTGAAGCTGGATTAGGATAAAGTGAAATTCTTGTTGAAGTGAATTCCTCAATGCCCACTGTTGAATCGAGAATATTCGAATGCGAATAGACTAACGTTCGTTGCGGATCGCAACTTACTCCAGCAACTTCAATCATATAATATGTTTCTCCGATAGGAGGATTAACATCTGTGAATGAGTTTAAGTTGCTTGCAATAGTAGTGAGTAGATTAAGGGAGCTTGCAGATGAGCCTCTGTAGATTGAATAGCTTCCAAAATCAAAACCTTCGTAGTCACTCCAGATTAAATTCACGTTGCTACCTATACCTTGGTTCGCGGTTAGATGAATTGTTTTGTGGAAGTTTGATGTTGAAGATAAGATTCCGCAAGTATCGATTAACGCTAGTTTATATCGATTCGCTTGAATTTGCGGATCTGAATTTAAGTCTTCAAAAATCCCACTAGAGCCATATGCTACTGTTCCAATTTGCGCATATTCATTTGCAACATTGGTTTCTTTCAACACTACGTATGAATTAATCAAATCTGAAGTAACCGGTTCCCAAACCACATTGTTTTTTCCTGTTACTTGATCAACAGTGACAATACAAACTGGAACTGGATCTAGGATTGAGAAGTTTACCGAAACAGGTCCAGCTGAAACGGCACATCCGTTTTCATCAATTGCTGTTATGCTGAAATCTCCTGAAGCATTTACATTGATAGAATTTGCTGTAAGCCCGTTATTCCAAAGAAGGTTTGTATATGTTCCTCCTGAAACAGTTAGTGTTGCTTCTCCACCTGCGCAACCTGCGTTCGCTTGTTCAACAAGGATACTCGGAACAATGGCGCTTGGCAATTGATTGATGGAAACAATATTTGAAACAGCCGTGCATCCGTTTTGATTGATACTTACTTGATAATTTCCACCTGATGAAACTGAAATATTTTGATTTGTTTCATTTGGAATTAAAGTTCCGTTCGAATACCACTGGTAAGTAATTCCCGTTGCAGAAGTTGCAGCTTGCAATTGAAGTGTTGTTCCAGCACAAAAAGTATTTGTTGTTGCACTTGCCGCACTCACAGAAATTGAACAATTGTTATTTACTGCAAAGAGATAAGAAGAGCTTGTGCATGTCCCATCGCTTTCGGTAAGCATAATTTGATATGGACCGTTTTGTCCCCATATGATGGAAGTGATATTTGTTCCTTGTCCCGAAGCAATGGCACCATTGACTAAACTCCAATTGAACGTGTGGCCTGGAGTAGGATTTACAAGATAGTTGTAACTCGTGAATGGAACAACGTTCGGATTACCTATAATAGTTTGTGCAACAAAAGAACTGTAGGTAAGAACCTTAGCACCTGCCATCCAGTTTCCTGAAATTCCGTATGAAGCATTTGGAGTAACATAACAAGCATACGTTCTAGTTCCTGTGAATGCGTCAACGGTAAGAGATGAAGCAGTTGCTCCTGGAATTATGTTCCAACCCGAAGTGTTGGAGCCTGATGGAGCCGCGTTGTTTCCTGTTTTGAAATACCACTGCAAAGAGTAGTTCGCAATTGCTGTTGGAGCAGTGCTGATTGAAATATCGGAACTTGTTACCTCGGGGCAAATTATGTTCGTTGTGTTCTCAACGAAGCCATAGTCAAATGGAATTCCTGCACACGTGCAATCCGATAAATAAACATCTAAAATTGTTGTTGAATTACCATCATCACAAGTGGTGCTTATAAAATGACAAGATCCATCGTCGCATCCTGCTGCAGGATTGAAATTGCAAGCAAGTGGGTTGGTGCATCCTGCATAAATACAAGTCCCATCGTTGCATACTGCATTGCTGTTGTAATTACAAGCATTCGTTTCTGTGCAACCTGGAACAAGACAATCAAAGACGCCAAGAGAAAAAGTAGTTGTATCAGAGCCAAATTCATTTACTGCGATTACCGTGTAATTTGTAAGCGATGATAAAGCTGTCGGAGTTCCTGAAATTTCACCAGTCGAAGAATTGAAAATTAATCCTGCGGGTAATTCAGGATAGATTCTCCAACTGCCGAGAGAGATTTTTTTGATTTTGTGATTCGACATATCTGAAATTACAAGATCTCCATTCAAATCAATTATCACATCAAAGGGATAGTAAAATTGCGCAAGTGTCCCCACTCCATTTTGGTCACCTAAAATGCTACCTGCGATGGTGGATACATAACCCTGTGGTGTGATTTTACGAATTAGACCGTTATACTGATCCACGAAAAAAATGTTGTCGAAAGAATCTATAGCGATACTGCTAGGGGCATATAGCATTGCATTTGTCCCATAACCATCCGCATTACCTTGAATACCTCCAGCAAAAGTTGTAACTATACCTTCTGGTGATATTTTACGTATTGCATTATTCGATTGGTCTGCAACAAATATATTCCCTTGACTATCTATTGCAACCCCGCTTGGTGACCAAAATCTGCTCTCTGATGCAGGACCGTCTGAGAATCCTTGTTGCCCCCCTGCAACGGTTGAAACATTTCCACTTGTGTCAATTTTTCTTATTCTGTTGTTGTAAGTATCGGCGACATAAATGTTGCCAAATGAGTCAATTGTAATTCCTTGTGGAGCATGAAATTGTGCTGATAAAGCAGGTCCATCTGAAAAGAAACTGCCTGAATTGAGAACAATGGTTCCCGCATACGTGCTTACCCAACCGTTGGAATCGATTTTCCGAATTCTTTCATTCCCATTGTCACAAACAAATAAATTCCCTGAATTGTCTGTAACAATATCAGTGGGAAAAGAGAATCTACTGTCCAAACCTAATCCATCCATGTACCCATTTGCTCCAAAATAACTCCCCGCAATTGTTGTTACTTGACCATCGGGTGATATTTTTCTAATTTTTGAATTAAGATTGTCAGCTACATATATATTTCCCGCGTCATCTATGCACATTCCTTTCGGAGAATTAAATTGAGCAGAATTTAATGATCCGTCTTGAAATCCGGATGGTGAATATGATCCGTTATCAATTTGTTGCGAACTTCCAGCAATTGTCGTAACAGTTCCTAATTGGACTTGTGGCACAGCACCGCCGTTGTTGGTTGGTAGAACAGTTCCCGCCGAAATATTTAGTGAAAGAACTGTTGGGTTTTGATAGCTTATCGATGGGGCAGTTTGAGCATTCAAATTACCAATGATGCTGCAACATAAAGCTGCAGTTAATAAAGCAAAAATGTTTTTCAATGTGATGTTTGGTTTGTAATTGAAATTCATAAGTTGTTTTTTAGTCTTTTTTCGGTTTACGAATATAATCTTAAATCATCTTCGATGATTAATCTGATTTCATCAGATCAATTGCTTCGCAATCAATCACCTTTGGTGATTAATCCTGCGGAGTAATCGGAACGTAGATCGCAGCGCGATTGATTCGAAGAATTGATCACGAAGTGATTGATCTGAAAGATTGATGAATAAACAGCATATAACCTGCATATATAGAATAGTGTTTATGCCAAATTGCTGCTAGAAATTTGCCTCATGGAAGCAAAAATTTACACTCCGTTTTTTGATGAGATAAAAAACAAGATTCGCGCTGCGCAATATGCAGCAATGCGAGAAGTGAATATACAGTTGATTCAACTGTATTGGGAAATTGGCAGGTCGATTTCTGAAAAGCAAAAATTGGGTTGGGGGAAAAGTGTTGTGGAATCGCTATCTGTTTATCTTAAGCGTGAATTCCCTCAAACAAAAGGTTTTTCTAGTACTAACCTTTGGTTAATGACACAATTCTATCAGTCTTATTGCGACGAAGTAAATCTCCAACCATTGGTTGGAGAAATTAGTTGGTCCAAACATGCTGTAATACTGGCCAAAATAAAGGATAGGGAACTCCGTCGTTATTATATCACTTCAACCCGAAATTTGAATTGGACCAAAGCTCAATTGATTAGGGAAATTGAGAATGAAACGCACCTGAAGATTCTGAATTCACAAAATAGTTTTCTTGATCATTCAAAAAAGAAATTAATAACGTTAAAGGATAAATACCTATTTGATTTTCTGGAGTTGGATATTAATCACTCTGAGAGGGATTTGGAAAAGGGACTGCTCAATAATGTTCAGAAATTCCTTCTTGAAATGGGAAATCAGTTTTCATTTATTGGAAGTCAATTTAAA
>CANGEF010000121.1 GCA_947452685.1 Flavobacteriales bacterium
CGAAATATTTTTCACCCAAGAATTGAATAAAAAAACAAAAAAATAGAAATGAAAACGAAGTTGTTATTGATTTTATCAGTGTTTGCGACGATCGGAGTTGTTGCGCAAAGCGATGTGGAAGTTAGAAAAGAAATGAAAATTGTTGTAACAAATGGCGCGGTGAAGGATACCACAATTAAAGGAAATCAAGACGATACATTGCATATCCGTTTAGGTGATATGAAGATTGATATCTATCCAGATTCAACTTCGAAACTATCCACAAGCAATAAGAAGTGTGAACCACTTCCAATAAAAGATTTTCCTTGGTATGGATTCGAGGGGTTCCGCTTCGGTTTCTTGACATTTATGGATGCTAATCAAAATTCGTTTGAGCCAGATTGGCTTCAAAATCAGGGGAAAAGAAACTCTAGCGGTTATTTAGGAATTGGAATCATTAACACATCTTTTGAATTGATTGAAGATAGATTTCGTCTAGGAACGGGATTAGGTCTTACATGGGAGACGATAGCTATAAATCGAAATTTACGATTAGCAGAGGCAGATACTTTTGGATTTCAAACAGGTCCTTTCCCTGTGAGTGAGTTGGCAACAATGAACTCGTCTTATCTAACCGTTCCATTGGTGTTTCAATACAATGGGAAAGTTACGGAACAGGACAGAGAAGATCTTTGGATGAATCAAGAACGAAATGTTTTTCACGTCTCCTTTGGAATTATTGGAGGTTACCGCATTAGCTCAAGTGCTTTGTACAAATGGAAGGAAAACGGCGATAAGCGTAAACAGCGCGTTGCCGGAGATTTTGGAGTTAACGATTATATGTTGAATTTATATGTCGAAGCAGGATTCACGAGCAGTCTGTCGTTCTTTTTAGAATCTGGTTTATTGCCGAAATTTTCAAGTGGAAAGGGACCGGAAATTTATTCTAATGCCTTTGGACTTAAGTTGAACTTCTAGCAATGGGTTTTGGTTAAGTAGAGGTATACAACGTAGAAAGCTCGCAACGGCGAGCTTTCTTATTTAAACAACTCCAGCGAATATTCCTCTTCGGGAAACTCGAATTCCATGTACTTCTGATATTTCGAATCATTGACCAAAACAGGAAGCAAATGCAATTTACTTTCTTCAACAACCGGAAATGAATAGGTGTCTTTCGGATCATACGGATTCTCAAAAGTGAAGAGGTACAATCCTCTTTGCTTATTCAGGCACTGGACTGTTAAATAATATTCCAAGGACTTTTCGATGTCTTCATAATTGAATTGAAGAATGCGGAATTGAATTTCATTTTCATCTTCGTGCTCGATAGCGGCAATGGGCGAGCCTTCCGGGCCGTCGTAATACAAATGCACAAACGCCGAATCATTGAAGACCCAAGCCGATTCAAAAATTCCGTCACACGGATCATAATAAACAACGTTGCCTTGGTACACATCTACCGGCAAATAGGTTTCTTTCAAATTGAATTTAAATTTCCGAAAGAACGGAACAGGCGGATAATAAATACGATCTGATGAAGTCCAGATTTCAGACTTCTGAAATTTTCCTGGAGGCAATAAATAAATGGCGTGTCCATTTTCCCAATTCTGAATAAATAGGGTGTCGGTTTGCGCGTTCAGCGAAGCAATCAAACTGAAAACAGGAAGAATTATTAAGAAGAGTTTTTTCATTGAAAGAGTTCTTGTATGCTCGCTCCTGAATTTACATTTCTAGAAGCCACTCCAAAAGAGACTCCTAACCGAATGCCATATTGCTCATTGAAAGTGGTTTTCTTATAGCGGTAATAAAGTCCAACCATTGGCGTGATATAGGAGGGGAAATGTGACTTCAATTTGTAATGCACACGTGCTACTGCACTGCAACTCATTCCAACGTATTCCTGCGTGAAGTCTCCTGCAGAAAAATAATCCATTCCCAGTGGATTCACAGAAAGGTGAAGAGCTTGTCCGTCTGGCCCCATGTACATACCCACTCCTTCGGGAATAGCGAGGCAAATTAATCCAAGCGTTGCTATTCCTGGATAGTTTCCGTTTAAGGCAAGAAGGTAACTTCCCAATAAAGTGGAAACAGAAGAGTGAAAGGCGAAACTGTTGTCTTTGCTAAATCCCAGTTTAAAACTGTAGTTCAAGGTGAAACGATCTCCGAAAGGCGCGTAGATATCGGTTCCAATAGAATAGAAACTTGATTTGTTATAAGTCAGATTCTCAAACGTTATTCCTCCATACATTTCATTTTGACCAGTAGCCGGGCGAGAAACAAAGGACAAAATTCCAACGAGAGTAAGTAATCTGAAAAACTTCATTCTTCAAAAATACATGAATGAATAGATAATCTGATTAACTTGCATACCAAATTAAATTTCAATGAAACGTAAACATATTGTACTTCTTGGAGCGAGCTTATTGGTATTGAGTTCGAACGCAATGGATCAAGGAGATAAAAAGAAGAAACCAAAGGAAGAACCTAAAAAATCGACCGTTGTTTTAGCCAACGAAAACGACAGTTTGTCTTATGCCATTGGAGTAAGCATAGCTAACAACATTGCTTCAAGTGGAATTGTGGGTTTGAATGAAAATATTATGGGACAAGCAATTTTGGACCATGCCAATAAGGCCAATCAACTTCCGAATGAAATGGTAGATCCATACATTCAAGGAATTTTAGCAAGAAGAGAATCTGAAAAAGCATCAAAAACTATGGAAAAAGAAACAACATTTTTAAAAGAAAACGGACAGAAGCCTGGCGTAATCACGACAGCTTCAGGTCTTCAGTATAAAGTAATTCGTGAAGGAATTGGATTGTCTCCAGACGACAACGATACCATTGTGGTTCATTACAAAGGTTCCTTGGTAGACGGCACAACGTTCGATAGTTCATACGAGAGAAACGAACCGATTACAATCACTGCTGGACAAGTCATTCAAGGATGGGGAGAAGGATTGAAGTTGATGAAAGCGGGTGGACAATACGAATTGTACATTCCACAAAACTTAGCATACGGAGAGCAAGGCGCAGGTGGAGTTATTCCTCCTTTTGCTACACTAATCTTTGAAATGGAAGTCATAGAAATTAAACCTTCGAACTAAGTCATATGAAACGTTTAGCAATTTTCATAGCGCTTTTAGCTTTAAGCACGGCTTCGTTTGCGCAAAAGAAAAAAGGTAAATCAGGATCAACTCCAATGCTTACGCATGAAGACAGTTTGTCTTATGCATTCGGTCTTTCTGTAATGGAAAACGCGAAGAGCGCCGGATTCGAAAATTTATCAGATGAACTTATCATGCAAGCTATATTGGATAGTAAAGCGGGTAAATCTAAATTGGAAAAAGATAAGGCAACGGGCATTATTAATTCTGAAGTAAGAAAGAACGCTCAAAAGAAAAATGAAATGAATAAAAAAAGAGGAGAGGATTTCTTAATTGAGAATGGAAAAAAGGCCGGTGTTCAAACAACCCCAACAGGTTTGCAATACAAATCGAATGTGGAAGGTCAAGGAATAATGCCTGATAGAAATGACAAGGTTACTGTGCACTACCACGGAACAACTATTGACGGAGTCGTGTTCGACAGTTCAGTAGATCGCGGAAAGCCTGCTACGTTTGGATTAAATCAAGTAATCCCCGGTTGGACCGAAGGTCTTCAATTGATGAAAGAAGGCTCTAAGTATACGTTCTACATTCCGCAAGGCCTTGCCTATGGCTCTAGAGCACAAGGAAAGATTGAAGCTTTTTCGACTTTAATTTTTGAGGTTGAATTGATTAAAGTAGAGAAAGTAGACTAATTTTTTTTGATTGAATAAATTGAACAGCACTCAAGTAGTGCTGTTTTTTTTTGATGAATATCATTTTTTTAGGTTATTTATTTTTTTTATATTGCATAACCTAAAAGGCAGCAAGGACAACTTATTGTACAGATTTGCAGTCTTAAACTTGACCTTCAAAACCAAAGCCTTGAAAAGATATTTATTAGCAGTTGTTTTTTTTGCGTGTATTCAGCATTTCGCATTTTCTCAAGTGGATTGCTCCAATGCTGCTCCGTTCTGCACATCAACAGGTGTCTCATATCCTGCGGGAGTTGATAACGGCGATGCCGCTATTGGTCCTGATTACGAATGTTTACTATCACAACCGAATCCTGCATGGTACTTTCTAAATATCTCACAGGCCGGTAACATTAATATTACTTTAACGAACAGCGCAGATGTTGATGTTGACTTCATCTGTTGGGGACCTTTTATTTCAATAACCTGCAATAATGGTCAATTAACAAGCAATGCAGACCCTTTATTCGGATGCTTGGGTTACCCCTGTGGAAATGTGGTGGACTGCAGTTTCGATCCGCAATCAACCGAAGTTGTAAATATTCCTGGAGCTCAAGTGGGTGAATGGTATATGCTCATGGTAACGAATTATTCGAACATGCCAACCGATATTTCGGCATTACAAACAGGTGGTGGCGGAGCTACAAACTGTGAAATTCTATGCACATTCAATGGAATAACAGCAAATCCAACGGCTTGCAATCAAACAACACAACAATACAGTGTCAGCGGTAATGTATCCGTTACAGATCCACCAAGCACAGGAACTTTAACCATTACCAATTCATGCGGAGGCGCACCCATTGTAATGAATCCTCCCTTCGCAACCAGCATTCCTTACACGTTTTCTAATTTAACGGCAAATGGATCTTCGTGCACTATAACTGCATCTTTTTCAGCTGATGCGACTTGCACAGGTACTGTTTCCTACAATGCCCCTGCGCCTTGCAATATCCAACCTTGCAATATCGATTTTTTTGAAGCCAATATTGGGTCATGTGATCCTTCAAACGATATGTACGCAATCTCGGGCACTGTGCAGTTTTCAAATGCACCTAGCACGGGTCAGCTTATTGTGGAAACCTGCAACGGTCAACAGGCCATATTCAATGCGCCATTTTCTTCGCCAATTAACTACACGATATCCAATTTAGTTTCAGATGGATTGGCTTGCGATGTAACTGTTTATTTCACGGCCACTCCAGCGTGCACCAATTCAATAGCATACACGGCGCCAGTTGCATGCGCTTGCTATGTAAACGCGGGTACATTCGTCAATGCAACCACTGGAGATACCAATGCTCCGAATTATTTGTGTTTCAACGACCAGTTCAGCATTACTTCCAACAACGATTATATTTTTTCCGGAGATATTTTCGACAACGATACATTGTACAATCCTGCCATTTGGTATTTGGTCTATTCATGTCCGCCAACAATAGCTCAAGGTGGATCTGTTGAAACCGATCCTTGTTTGGTCGGAACAATTTCAGCACAAGATTTTACGGACCTCAACGATGGAAGCTTCATTGCTCAATTTCCTGCTGGAACGTTCACGAATAACACGGTGTACTTCACACCCATAACCATGTATGACGGAACTACAGGAACCTATTCATTCACCAACTTCATTGGCCTGTGTTATGATTTAGGTCCAATCTATACCTATACCTATTTGCCTGAAATTATTGAAGGGAATTCAACACAGAACTGCGCCGGTCAAACGCTGACTGTCAGCTTCTCCGGCGGTGCACCCGAACTTTTGGGAACTTCATTTACAGCCACGAACTTGACTCCTGCGAATGCATTCTTTGCAGATGCAACAGCTCCAAACAACGGAACCGTAGTCGTTGGCGGATTGCTAGACGGTGATATTGTAACTTTTACAATTGAAGATCAATACGGCTGCCCGTATTTGTATACATCCGCTCCTTTTGTAGGTCCAACGGTTCCAACCATAACCAATCAGAATCCGTTGTGCGTTGCCGATGCGCCTGTGCAATTGAATGCAACTCCCGCTGGTGGAACGTGGACAGGTGTTGGTGTTTCAGCAACAGGATTATTCAATCCGACAACAGCAGGGGTTGGTCCTGAAGTTATTTCATATACACCCGCGGGATGTGCACTTACAGGCAATTTGACAATAAC
>CANGEF010000122.1 GCA_947452685.1 Flavobacteriales bacterium
CAAAGAATGTTGAAGTTCCATTTGGTGGTGGTATGATCGGTAAGGAACCACATCACGAACAAGACCATTCCAAGCACTCCGAAAAACCCGAGGAAAATTCGTTCAGATAAATTCCAAACTCTTTTCTTCCACCACAAATAAATACTGAAGCCAGCGAACAACAAAGCCGAAAGCGTTACATAGAAAATGGGCTTCGCCGATGGCGCATGTTTTTCAAACAACGAATCATCTACCGGAAGAATCTCGTTCGTTCTTCCTAAAATTTTTTGTCCGTTTAGGGTCCAAGCCATCATATTCGACTGCAGACTATCAGGCAAAAAAGAAGTTTGTCCCGCTTCTGGTGTTTTGTCGCACGGCCTTCCCAACACCAAATCAATTCCGAAATCGGCCCAGTACTGGTGAGCCAAATACACATCTATGTCGTGACGAAATTTTGGACGATTCGAAAATGTTTTTTCATTCTGTTGAATTTCTGGTAAGGCTTTCAGCACAATATCTCTAACGCGCGTTGCGCAATTGTCATAGAAGAAATCGTATTGAAAATACTTGTTTTCTTTTTTTGCATTTTCAATAAGTAAAGCTCCCAAGGATCTTATCTGATCGGCATTCAAGTTGAATTCATTTTCCAGAATCCCTCTCCCACCGAATAAATACTGTTGTTGAAAGGCGCCAAACTCTTCCACCGATAACATATAGTTCAGTTTCCCTCGCGCGAATTTCAAATAGAATCCTTCTGAGAATTCAAACGTTCCGTAATTGAATACTAGATCAACCCATTCTCCATTTAACGTATCGGTATACCGAAGCGCGCTATGGCCGAAACAGCTGTACAACTCTTCTCCGGGAGAACAGGTTAACAGTGTCATGCGCGGAAGTTCTCCAACATGGTAGTTCACTGTTGCGTTGGCTCTTTGCGCAAACACGACAAAAATTAAACAGGCTACTATTCTATTCATGACATCCATTCTCCTTTAAAGACAAATTCTGCAGGTCCGCACAACCAAATGTTTTCATATCCCTTTTCCGTTTTTTCAAAACGAATCGTTAAGTCACCACCCAACGCGTGAATCTCTTTTTCTTCAGCACTGTTCGACAAATGATGCATGACAATGGCGCAAGCAGTAACGCCGGTTCCGCAAGAAAGTGTTTCACCCTCTACCCCTCTTTCGTAGGTTCGAACCATGGCCTCATCTGAATTCAACAAGGTTAAAAAATTCACATTCGTTCCTTCTTTCTCGAATTCTTCGCTGTAACGAATTCCGCTTCCGAGTTCCATGACATCGATATTCAAATCTTCTACCATGCGCACCACATGCGGAGAACCGGTGTTCACGAAATATTCATGTTCACTTCGAACCACCACTTCTTTCACATCTGTCATGCGAATGGAAATTTCTTCACCGCTGATCTTCGCTTCGTGATAACCGTCAATTGCACGAAAGGTCGCTTCTTCCTTTTCCAACATACCCAAACTCTTTGCGAAGGCCACCGCGCAGCGACTTCCATTTCCACAAAAAGATTGTGACCCATCGGAGTTGAAATAGTTCATGTAGAACTCGGTCTCTTCATCGCCTTCAATGAGAATTAATCCGTCTGCCCCAATGCCGAAATGTCTATCGCACAAACCAGCCACCTCTTCAGAAGTGGGCTGCCAAGCGTCTTCACGGTTATCGACCATAATGAAATCGTTGCCCGTGCCGTGGTATTTGAAAAATTGCATGTTCCAAAGGTAAAACGGTTTCCTTCATATACCGCGTTGTTGTAACTTGCAGTCCGAAAGAAAATTTCATGGAAAACGAACTCAACTTAAATAGCGACACACTGCTCTTGGCCTACGAAAAGATGGCCACGGCTCGTCAGCTATCTGATTTATATGAAGCGAACGCTAAAGTAACCTCGAAGTATGTGCACGCCACTTCGCGCGGACACGAGGCTTGTCAGATTGCGCTTGGGCTTCAACTAACGAAAGACGACTACTTGTCTGCGTATTACAGAGACGACAGTATTTTATTAAGCATAGGCATGACTCCGTATGAGCTCATGCTGCAGTTATTCGCGAAGAAAGACGATCCGTTTAGTGGTGGAAGAACGTATTACAGCCACCCTTCGTTGAATCGTCCGAACATGCCGAAGATTCCACATCAATCTTCCGCAACCGGAATGCAAGCCATTCCAACCGTTGGAGTGGCTATGGGTGTTCAGTATAAAGAGCTTCAAGGATTGAACGACACTGATATTCCTTCGGTGGTGGTTTGTTCCATTGGAGATGCCGCAATGACCGAAGGCGAAGTGACAGAAGCCTTGCACATGGCCAATTTGAAGCAGCTTCCAGTACTTTTCTTTGTTCAAGACAACGAATGGGACATTAGCGCGCACGCTTCAGAAATCCGTTCAGGAGATGCAACGAACTTAGCGAAGGCTTATCCGAATATTCGCGTGAAGAGCATTGACGGAACGGACTTCGTTCAAAGTTTCAACACCATTCAAGAGATTTTAAGCAGCATGCGTAAAACGCGCAAGCCGTGGCTGTTGCACTGCAAAGTTCCTTTGTTGGGACACCACACTTCGGGTGTTCGAAAAGAATGGTACCGTCACGATTTGGAAGAAGCTGAAAAAAGAGATCCGCTTCCAAAATTCAAAAAGCAATTAAACACTTTCGGTTTTTCAGATAGCACGTTGGAAGATGTGTGGAAGAAAGCCGGCGAAAATATTTTACGCGATTACGATCGTGCTGCGAATGCAGAAGATCCCGCTCCTTCTTCGTTAATGGATCACGCCTATGCGCCAACGCCCATTACGGAAGAAAAAGGGGTACGCGCGCCGCAAGGAAAGGAAGCGACTGTTATGGTTGACTGTGCGTTGTTCGCTATGCAAGAAATTTTGGCGAAGCATCCGGAAGCCTTGCTGTACGGACAAGACGTGGGCAAGCGTTTAGGCGGTGTGTTTCGTGAAGCGGCAACGTTGGCTGAAAAATTCGGAGACAATCGTGTTTTCAACACGCCGATTCAAGAGGCATTTATAATTGGAAGTACGGTAGGAATGAGCGTTGCCGGATTGAAGCCGATTGTGGAAGTTCAATTCGCCGATTACATCTGGCCTGGCCTGAATCAATTGTTCACGGAAGCAGCTCGCAGTTATTATTTAACGAATGGAAAATGGAACGTGCAGGCTCTTGTTCGCGTGCCCATTGGCGCCTATGGCAGCGGCGGCCCTTACCACAGTAGCAGTGTAGAGAGTGTGCTATGCAACATTCGCGGAATTAAAGTGGTGTATCCGAGCAACGGGGCCGACTTAAAAGGCCTTTTGAAAGCTGCGTTCTACGACCCGAATCCGGTTGTAATGCTTGAGCACAAAGGCTTGTATTGGTCGAAGGTGAAAGGCACAGACATGGCGCGTACGATAGAACCTTCGGAAGATTACATTGTTCCGCTTGGAAAAGCAAACACCGTTCTCACTTCCAACCATAAAAAATCAATTGCAGTGATCACCTACGGAATGGGGGTTCACTGGGCTCTGAATGCCGCGAAAAATTTCGAGGATCAAGTTGAAATTGTTGACTTGCGCACGCTCATGCCACTTGATGAAAACGCGGTGTTTGAAGCGGTGAAGAAATGTGGACGTTGCCTCGTTCTTACGGAAGAACCGGCCATGAATAGTTTCGCACAAGCGCTGGCAGGAAAGATTTCAGAGCACTGTTTTGAATACTTAGACGCTCCTGTAAAAACGTACGGAAGTGTTCCTACCCCAGCTATTCCATTGAACAGCGATTTAGAAGCAGCGTTACTTCCAAACGCAGAAAAAGTAAGCGCTGTTATTGCCGATATTTTGAATTATTAATGAAGCGAATGACTCTCTTTCTTCTTGCATTGGTGTGGTTTCAAGGCCACGCCCAGCAAGCATTTGAGGGAACGTTGTTCATTGAAGTGTTGTCTGCAGACAGCAGTGAAATCCCGAAAATGGATTTCGAAGTCAAGTTGAAAGGAAGCATGGCCCGAATGAACATACATTCGGAAAACTTAGAGGACTATTCATTGATCGTGAACTACGAAACGGGCGAGTCCATTATGCTGAAGACACACAACGGCGAAAAGATTGCAGTTCGAGGGACGAAATCACTCGCCGAAGTCGGAACGTTTTCACCAGAAAACGCCAAGTTGAAAAAGGTTGCCGGATACAATTGCAGGAAGGGAAAAATGACTACAAATGACGGCAGTTCTGTTGTTTATTACTCGACAGCATTTAACAGCTCTGCTCAATTTTTCGGGGCTTATTCCAATGTTCCCGGACTAATCCTTGAACTTCATTTATTAAAGAATGGGAATGAGCAAATCATTCGCACAAAAAAACTTTCAAAGCGAAAAGTGAAAGATGAGGAGTTTCTTGTTCCCTCGGAATACCGCGAAATGAGCTCCTCGGAATATCTATTGCTTCTTCCACTCTTTCCGGAATTGTTGCAATAGAATTCTTCCTGCCGTGTTAATTCCTTCGTAATTTCACCACATGAAAAAGCTTCTGATCATCCTTTGTCTGCTCACATCACAACTGATTAGTCTTGCTCAAACGGAATTGTTTGAAGGGGTTTTGGTGTACGGAAGGAAATTCTATAACCAAGCCAATCGCATAGACAGCGATGACCCGAATGTTCCGCCAACCATGAGCTTCACGGTGAAAGGAAATTTTTGTTTGACTGAAATTGCTACTGAAAAAGATTTCATGGCCGCCATGAATTATTCAATCGTTACCGATTCCGAAAAGAAAGAAGCAACTATGTTGGCTAGCATAGCCAATCAGAAAATGGCTGTTAAATTCGACCCTTCTTATTTCAATGTTTCGAAACTTCACAGAATTGTTTCAGCCAATGATGCTTCTACAAGAGAAATTGCCGGATTAACATGCAGCAAGGGGTACGCAATAATAGAATCGGAATTTGGCACACAAGACACCATGATCGTCTGGTACTCCAAATCTTTCCGAGCCATTCCCTATCAATTTGAATCTTCCATAGGACCGGGACTTATTGTTTCCATGCAACAAGACGAATTATCTTATTGGGAGTTAAAGGAAATTCGGAAAGAAACCGTGGATCCTCTTCGATTTGCTATTCCGAAAAACTACACGGTTAAGACTGAAAGTGAATTACAAGATTTCATTTCTACCCTGGAACAATTGGAAATTGAAGAGAAAAAAGATCCCCTGGAAAATAGAGGAAACGAAATAATTCACGAGGAAGAAGAGTAATGAAGGGTTGGTATACCGTTAAGTTCGCCCGATTTCTTTCGATTGAACGATTGCTTTGGTTGACAATCTTATGCGTTGGCGTATTTATGCTTGTTCGTTACAAAACGGTTCCGGCGCTAGACCAAGATTCAATCGTGGTGACCGATAGCTTAAATGTTCAACACACCTTAGCAGAACTCACGAAAGGCGCCACAATTGTTCACTTTTATGCTTCTTGGTGCGGACCTTGTCTTCGCGAACTTCCAGAAATAAGTGCATTCATGAAGACTCCCTTGGGACAAAAGATTAACTTTGTATTCATTACGGAAGACAGAGAGGATCAAGTAAAAACCTTTCACGAACGTTATGGGTTTAACATTTACCGCGTGAAAAAATTGAAAGAGGCCAACATTTATTCTATACCTGTGACCTATTTGCTGAACGAAAATCATGAAATAGTGAAAAGTGAATTGGGAAGCTGGAACTGGAATGAAGAGAATTTTAATACTGAAATTTCAATAATAATCAAATAAAGTGATGAGCAAAGTATCTATTACACTCGACAAAAAAACCATTGAACTAGAAATCAATCCTAATGGAGAGACCATACTGAACGCCGCCATTGACGCGGGATTAGACGCGCCTTATTCGTGCCAAGGTGGTGTTTGTACAACTTGCCAATGCAAAATTTTATCTGGAACTGCTCGCATGGTTGCAAACCACGCCCTAACACCGAAAGAAGTA
>CANGEF010000123.1 GCA_947452685.1 Flavobacteriales bacterium
AGCAAAACACCATTGGTATTGAAGAAGAATCAACACAAGAAATTAACTGTTATCCAAATCCAGCGAACAACGTTTTCAACGTTGAAAATCCATTTCTTTCTCCAACATTTACTTGTAAGATTTTTGCTTTAGACGGAAGACTTATTTACTCTGAATCTTCTCAAGACCGCACCACTCACATTCCTTGCTCCGACTGGACAAATGGAATGTATTTCGTGGAATGCACCAATCCTCAAGGTCAATCATTAAAAAAGCTTTTCTTAATCCAGGATTAGGAAGATATTTCATAAGATTCTTCGAAAGATGTTTCACAAGATTCTTCGAAAGATTTACTCCGTAAAAGTCTTTTCCTTTGCGAAGCAATCTTTGATTTATCAATTTTTGCAACGTAATCTTTGTGCAACAATCTTTGTGTAACAATCTTTGATTTATCAATCTTTGCGAAGCAATCTTAAAACCGCATCCTCAATCTCAGCAGTATGTTCTGCATAGTGCACTCCCGTTCCCGGACCGTAGAAGCCTGTCCACACCTTTTTCACCTTTCCATCTTTTCCAATTAAGATTAAAGTTGGAAATGACATCACGTGATTCAGTTGCGCAAACACAATTGCAGCAGCCTTCTGCGGCGAATCGGCCCCAGTACCGAGGTAAACTGTATAGGGCAAAGCCATTTGTTTAGCTTGAGAATTAATGCGTGTAAAAGCGACTTTCTTATCGGTTCCTCGTTCGAATGAAACAGGAACCACCTGTAAACCTTGAGAACTGTACTTAGCATACATAGACTTCACGAACCGCGATTCATCGGTGCAATTCGGACACCAGGTTCCCATAATCTGAACCAAGGTAACTTTCCCTTTCCAATCCTTCTCACCGAACGAACGTTCGGTCTTTTCATCGGTACTTACTTTCAGCTTCAACGTTTCCTTCGAATCCTTCATCCACGTAAGCTCATCGGCCTTACGTAATTCAAAATTAGCATCGGCTATTCCGGTGAATTTTGCCAAATAATGCTTTCCACTCATGAAAATTCCATCAATCTTATCGTCTTCCAAGTGACCGGCTAGATAAAATAAATGTGTTCCGTCAAAGGCCGATAAATAGAATCGATTGTTCTCGAAAGGTTCTCCTTGCAAATAGCGATAGTCACCTGTTTCTGTCATGACCGTTCCGAAAATCATATACTCTTCCTTTACAATAGCCATGTCTAAAATGGCCGGAACAGTATCGTCTTCAAAAACTATTTTGTATTTCAAATGCAGGGGAATATGCACCTTCGTATCGAAATCTCTCGACTTGAATTTCATTATTTGAAAAGGAATGCGGTAATCACCAGACCGAGAAGGATCTACCCACTCACCCGTTAGTATTCCCTTTTCCTTTTTCCCTTCGAAGTAGGTGTTGAAAAGAGGAAGACTCGACGTGAACGTCGAGTCTTTTCCCCATTTAATTTCCAAAGGAATGCGCTCAGCGCCATTCACTATTTCCCATTGAACATCGGTCTTCAATTCAATACGACAAGGAATGCTTTTGTCTTCAATCTTAAATACAATCAAATGCGATTGTGCATAAACACTTCCGCTGAAAGCAGCGAAAAACAAGAGCATCCAAGCCTTCATTAGAAATCGAATTTAATTCCTTGCGCCAATGGCAACGAGGTAGAATAGTTAATGGTGTTGGTTTGTCTGCGCATGTAATTTCTCCAAGCATCTGATCCGCTCTCACGTCCACCACCGGTTTCTTTCTCTCCACCAAACGCTCCACCAATCTCAGCACCGCTGGTTCCGATGTTCACATTCGCAATTCCGCAATCTGAACCTTCACTGCTCAAGAAGCGCTCTGCTTCACGCATGTTGGTGGTCATAATTGCGCTCGACAATCCTTGAACAACGCCATTTTGCATAGCAATGGCCTCGTCCAATTCTTTGTACTTCATAATGTATAAAATAGGAGCAAACGTTTCGTGCTGTACAATTTCCAAGCTGCTGTCTTTCACTTCAGCAATGCATGGCTTCACATAACATCCACTTTCAAATCCCTCTCCAGTCACAACGCCTCCTTCAACAATGAAGTTCGCGCCTTCAGACTTCGCTTTTTCAATGGCTTTCAAATACGTGTCCACAGCCATGGTGTCGATCAACGGACCCACGTGGTTGTTTGAATCCAGTGGATTTCCAATACGAATCTGTCCGTATGCCGTAACCAACTTTTCCTTCACTTCGTTGTAAACACTTTCGTGAATAATCAATCGGCGTGTTGAAGTGCAACGTTGTCCGGCAGTTCCCACTGCACCGAACACCGCACCAATGATGGTCATTTTAAGATCGGCATTTTCAGTTACAATAATGGCATTGTTTCCGCCTAACTCTAACAACGACTTTCCGAAACGCTCCGCTACTTTCGCTCCAACAATGCGACCCATGCGGGTACTTCCTGTTGCAGAGATCAATGGAATACGATTGTCAACAGTCATCATCTCTCCAACTTTCACATCGCCAGAAACAATAGATGATACCCCTTCTGGAAGGTGATTCTCTGCAGCGATTTCGTTCCAAATATTTTGACAAGCAATGGCGCAAAGCGGTGCTTTTTCGGATCCTTTCCAAATACAAACATCTCCGCAAATCCAAGCCAAGGCACTGTTCCAAGCCCATACCGCAACCGGGAAGTTGAAAGCTGAAATGATTCCAACAACTCCAAGCGGATGCCACTGCTCATACATGCGGTGACCCGGACGTTCGCTGTGCATGGTTAATCCGTATAGCTGACGAGACAATCCCACTGCGAAATCGCAGATGTCAATCATCTCTTGCACTTCACCCAAACCTTCTTGCAAGCTTTTTCCCATTTCATAACTCACCAACATGCCAAGCTCTTGCTTGTAATCGCGCAGGCGATTTCCAAACTGACGAACAATTTCGCCACGCTTTGGAGCGGGCATTAAGCGCCATGTTTTGTATGCTTCCAAGGCGGTTGAGACTACCTTTTCATAATCTTCTTTCGTTGTGGTTTGCACCTTCGCTATTTCTTCACCGTCTACAGGAGAGAATGAAGTAATTAATTCTCCATTAGAGAAAAAGTTTTGTCCTGTACTGGTTCCAAGATTTTCCGCTTGAATTCCCAATTTGATCAGAACATCTGACATATCCATAGAGTGGCTCATGATTCTTTAATTTTAGAATGCAAAGGTACAACGTCCAAATACATCAAAAGATGTTTTACCTTTGAAATATGCGGAAGCTCACCCTGATATTTATCTTGGGCCTATACAGCTTAATGTCTTTTGGTCTGGAAGCCAAGCTGCACTTCTGTTGTGGGGAATTACAAGCCATTCATTTCTTCGAATTCGGCGACGAGCATCACGACGAATCTCACTCTGAACACAAAGGCTGTTGCCATTCCGAAGGCTGTTCAGAAGATGTGCTTATCGCCCTTCAATACGAAAGCGAACACGAGCAATGCGAATCTCCTTCTGCTCCGCAATTATTTGCTTCTACTCCTGAGTCTACTTATTTTTTATTTTATGTTGAAGGAAAATGCCAATCGGCAAGTCCAATTGCTGCATCGTTCGTTCCGATAACATATGAACGGTATTCTCTTTTCTGTTGTAGAAAAGTCCCAACGGGATTAGTCCTTTCAGGATTAGTCCTTTCAGGATTAGTCCGCCAAGCGGATGTATCCCAACGGGATTGGTCCTTTCAGGATTAGTCCGCAAAGCGGATGTATCCCAACGGGATTAGTCCTTTCAGGATTAGTCCGCAAAGCGGAAAAGAAATGTAATTATTCAATAATCTTCTTAAAAATGAAAAACATAATTGTGCTTGCTTTATGCATGCTTTCATTCGGCGTATTTGCGCAAACAAAAAATACAACAACAAGTTTCTGGGTTGCAGGGGCGTGTGGCATGTGCGAGAAAACCATTGAAAACGCAGTAGACGTGAAAGGCGTTGTTGCATACGACTATGATCTAACGGCGCACCGTTTAACAATCACCTACAGTCCAGCAAAAATTACCATCGAAAAAATTCACGCACTCATCAATGCCGCTGGATACGACACGGAAAAGTCGAATGCAACAGACGCTCAGTACAACCGCATTCACCAATGTTGCAAATACAGAACAACAGGTCAACATCCTTAATCCATGAAATACATTGTAGCAATCATTGCATGTTTTTCAATCTGGAATATTGGAAATGCACAAGTAAAAGGAGTTGTTCTCGACGACGCTGGTAATCCGGCTTATGCGCTCGTATACTACAAAGGCACACAACTCGGAACCGTCACCAATCCGGAAGGAGAATTCTCAATTGGAATTCCGAAAGAAGCGAAATGGCTCATGGTTTCTTCGACCGGACATTTTAGCGATTCTATTTATGTAGACCCCGCTGCTGGTTCTTTCAGAGAAGTGAAATTCAATCTAAGAGAGAACAACACGCTGGGAACTATTGTCATTGATGAACACGACGGCGGAACGCACATCAATGGAAAAGATCCGCAGACGTTTCAAGTCATGAATGAAAAAGAATTGTGCAAAGCCGCGTGCTGCAGCCTTTCTGAAAGCTTCGAAACCAACGGTTCGGTAGATGCGTCGTTCACCGATGGAATCACAGGAACTCGACAAATTAAAATGTTGGGTCTAGATGGAAAGTACACGCAAATTCTTTTTGATAACATGCCTGCTGTGCGCGGAATTTCAAGCACATTGGGTTTAAGCTTTCTTCCTGGACCATGGATCAATTCCATATCCATTGCGAAAGGCGCAGGGTCTGTGGTGCACGGATACGAAGGCGTTACCGGACAAATAAACGTGGCGCATAAAGCGGCTACCATGAAAGAAAGTTTGTTCTTGAATATGTATGCGAGTTCTTCTGGACGTTACGAAACGAACATACTTTCTAATCAAGCCATCGGAAAAAATTGGAACTACCAATTGCAAGCACACGGTTCAAGTTCACAGAAATTGTACGACACGAATCACGATGGATTCCTTGATAATCCCTTAGTGAAAAACTACCTGCTTCGCAACGCTTGGCAATACACCGGCGCTAAAGGATTGCGCGGTGAATACGGATTTTCATACGGACAATTCAACACAGAGAGCGGACAGATTAATCATTATCGCGGCGTATTTCCACCAGATATACCTTGGATTTCAAACTCGAAAACAGAGCACGCTGAATTCACGGCGAAGACCGGATACATGTTCGATGAGCACGGACACAAAAGCTTAGGAAGTCAAATTAACATTGGCTACAACAAGCAACATGCACTGTACGGAAGCCGTATCTATGATGGCGTTCAGAAGAGTGCGCGTGTGAATTTATTGTTCGCAAATGAAATTGCTGAAGGATACAACATCACCGTTGGCGCATCGGCAACAGCAGACGATTACCGCGAATCGTTGACTTCTTTTGTTGGAAATTTGAATCGCCTGGAAACCACCTACGGTGTATTCGGTGAGTTGAATGCGAATCCAACAGAGAAGCTTCAAATCGTTGCGGGTCTTCGCGAAGACAACAACAATTTATACGGATTGCTTTTCACTCCGCGCATTCATGCACGTTATTCCATCACTGAAAAAACAAGTGTGAAGATTAGTTCCGGAAAAGCCTATCGCTCTCCGCAAATGGTAGTCGATCATCTTTCTGCCCTTGCGGGAAATAGAACCTGGAATTTACCATCGAATGCCACGACCGAATATCCATTCGGTTTTCAAATGGAAGAAGCTGTGAACAGTGGAATTTTGTTGGTTCACAACACGAAGTTGTTTCACCGCACTGCGACATTCACAGTGGATGCTTTTCACACCAACTTCCAACACCAATTGGTTGCAGATTACGAAACAGCGGGAACTTTTTCCTTGTATAATTTATCTGGAAAAAGTTTCGCTAATGCGGTTCAAACCGACTTCACCTTCAGTCCAATTAAACGAAGTGAAATTCGATTGGCTTATCGTTGG
>CANGEF010000124.1 GCA_947452685.1 Flavobacteriales bacterium
AATGTGGCAGAGCCACTAATGTTGCGAAGCAACGAATGCCGAAGGCGAATGTGCTAAAGCACGAATGCAGCAGAGCTGCGAATGCCGTTGGCGAATGTCTTCGACGCCAGAGTTTGTTACTTTGAATTCTTTTCGTTTTGTAGTTTTTTCCGCATGGCAGTTGATAGTGCGTAGAGAGTTGCACCAATGGCACGGATTTGCTTGTTTAATTCATTGAACTCTTCCGTAGGAATGTACTCTGTTTCATGCAAGAGGTTGATCCAGTATTTTGTTTCGCTGGCTTCTTTGAATGCAATAAAAACCTTGTGGGTATAATCTTTAAGTGATTCTGCACTTCTAGCCTCATGAAGATTCGCACTTATTGAAGTGGCACTTCGAATAAGTTGGTTGGAAATGTTGAACTCTCTTTCTTGTGTTTGCAGTCGCTTACCTAGTTTAACTGCTGTTACTGCAAATTCTTTTGCTGTTTGATGAATTGGATTCATAGTTTTAATTTTTCGACAAAGATGTTGTGTCACTTTGCGAAAAAAAAGAAACCCAAATTCTTATAACAGTTTTCACGAAACGCTGAAACGCACTGTATTCAAGGCTTTTCGCATATTTTCCCGCAGCATAACTAACGTGTTTACACATTAGCCGCAGGCATTCGTTCGAAGAACATTCGCCCAACGGGCATTCGTGGCTCTGCCACATTCGCCTCCGGCATTCGTTGCTTCGCAACATTAGTGGCTCTGCCACATTCGCCTCCGGCATTCGTTGCTTCGCAACATTAGTGGCTCTGCCACATCAGTTGCCCTCGCAACGCTATTTAACCAACAACACCCCTTCACTTATATAAGCGTTTACAGAATTGGATGGATCAATTGAGTAATTGTAATGATAAATTATTAATCTAAACTGCTTTCCAGCTTCAGACCAGTCGTAGGAAAATGCGGGTTGATTCACAGCTTGTCGATCGAGGGATTTGCAAAATGAATAAAATTCATTTTTAAATTCTCGACTTATCTCTTTCCCGTTATCATTGTATGTTACGGTGAAGTCTGAGATTTTCGCCTTGGAATCATAATACAAAAAGTGCATTTCATTGTATCCTTGTATAGCGATTTCATTCAAGCTTACATTTACATAGTCTAAGTTTACACCACTTTCTTCGGCATTTTCACCCTCAGATGACGATTGGATTAACTTATTTCTGAATCGATCTGATTCAAGTTGATCTAAAATTAATTGGTAGCCAGCAACACCTTCATATTCCTTCAAAGGCAATTGATTCGATTCAAACCAATCGGTGTGTTCAGATTGGTAGCAATACATATAAATCAATTGACTTCTTAATTCCTCTCGATCAATTTTATCGCGGCTCATGATTTCTTCAGTGCGTCTTGACTGACTTTTGAAACTGATTGAATGCGCGCTCAACGGTCCGCCCCATTGGTATAAGAAGGCGATAATGAAAAGTGAAACAGGAAATGCCAATAACGATTTCTTTTTGTAAAATCCATTGTACAAGGAAATAAACGTAAGCCAAATGGCCAAATACAAAACCAATGCGCGTGACTCCGTTAAACCATACGCGAGAACGCGTGTGCAAATGGCAATCCACAACATCACGAGCAGCGGCAACATGAGCCAATAAAATATTTTAGCAAACTTTCCTACCCAATTCGATTCCATATTTCGGAAGGGCTCAGCAAGGAGAATAGTTAAAATTCCTAACGTGCAAAATACCAATATCCAAATACTCACATTTCCCTTTGGCAAATCGAACATGAATAAAATTTTTGCGAGGTAGATATAAAGTATAGACAGGTATAATACTACAAGAGGAACAAGAATATACTGAACTAAAATGCGAAAAGCTTTTGGAGGATCCACAACCCAATTCCCCTTATTCAATTCCGTTGGTGTTCCCGCAAAGAAGAAGAGAATGTGGAAAATACCGCAAACAGTAATTAAAACTTCACCAATGAATTTACCATCTTCAAACACTCCGAAAAGCAATTGAATGGCACCTATGGCCATTCCCAATCCAATTGCAATAATTCCCGTAAATATGGAACTCAACGCAAATCGAGAAAACATCCATTGATTAAAATTCCAAAACAATTCTTTACGCATACCCACCAAGAAGGGCAAGAAGGAAGCGAGCAAGTGACTTGTTATAAAATAAAAAATGCAGATACTCAATAGCATAACTTCAGGAAAGTCTTTTGAAAGCAGCAGATGGGTCACAATTAATCCGTGAACGACAACTCCAAGTCCAATAAATAACCATTTTTTTAAGCGACTACTCGTATTGCTTTCAAAGGCAATACCGGCAGCATAGTGAATGGGAATTCCCAAGAACAACCCGTAAATCAAAACAGCAATATGCTCTTGGTAATTATCCGTTTCTATTGCATAATTCCAAACTGCTATTCCTAAAACCGCCGAAATTATAACCAGCGGAAATCGAACGATCACTCGCTTTGCTTCTCTTTTCAATTCATTCAGTTTAAACATATTCTGGATATTAAAAATTAGAACAACTTGTTAAATATAGATATACAAAACGAAGCCAACGAGTCTGCTATAATTTATTCGTCAAAAGACGTATAGTCTGATCGACACCCCTGCTCTCAGATTCGCCCGACGGGCATTCGCAGCTCCGCTGCATTCGTGCTTTAGCACATTCGCCCTTTGGGCATTAGTGGCTCTGCCACATCAGTACCCCTCGTCGAAGTACCGCCTCACCCCTCTCTTCCCTTCACTCAGAAACAACTCTTTCTGCTCTTGAGAAAGCTTCTTCACCTTCGGGCCAATACCGGCGTCGCTGATGCTGATGGTGCGTTCCCAATCAAGTTCAGTTAGCATGAAGCGATTGAGGTTTTCTTTCATGATATAGTAAACACTTCCCACCAAATCTTTCGTACTGTGAATGGGGTAATACGGATCCGATTTAGTCTTGGTGCGATCTACCGTAATCTGATATTCACTGTCTATGCGGAAGCCTAAAGTGAGCATCGGGTCTTGAATGTAGGGTGCTTGATCGAACACCCAGATTGGATAGTTGGAAAGGAATCCACCGTCTAAACACACGTGATCGCTGTCTGCATAATGACGAACATCTACGCGATGTCCTTCGTTGTTCATTACGAAAGGTTCGTAGTACAACGGCACCGCCATGCTTGCGCGAACACCGTCTACAATGCGCATATTCGGATAACGATAATAATCGAAATACTCTGCCTTCTGATGATTCATACACGTTGCCGTAACCACCAACTCGCGATAGGTTGAATCCTTGTCGGCAAGTTTCTTTAACTCCATAAATGTGATGTCCTTGTTTCCTGTTTTCGCAGCAACTAATTCTTCCATCCATCTTAAAAAACGCTCTCCGCGATAGTATCCCATGCGTTTGCGAAGTCGGTGAAGTCCACCAATAAACAATCCGCCTCCGTCGTTCAACTTACCGAAATTCATTTCGCCAATAATCACTGAAATTTCGGTTGGAGTATAACCTACCGCTAGCAGACATGAAGTGATTGCTCCAGAAGAAGCCCCGGCAACCCGACGAATGTCTTTCAAGTAACCGCGCGAATCCATTTCCATAAGTGCACCGCAATACGCCACTCCACGAATTCCACCACCTTCGAAAACAAGATTTTCGAAATGCGCATGAGCGAGTCTATCTTGACGTTCCATCAGCGCCATAACCTCTGGCGGTTCAGCTTGTGCACTTAAAAATTTCGAACTAAAAAAAAGTGCAAATAGAATAAAGACGTGTTTACTTTGAAGCATAATTCAAAAATACATAGAATGTCAAAAATTCATTTGGAAATAATAGCAACCAATCCGGAATCGTGTCTCATTGCAAACGAGAACGGAGCAACGCGATTGGAAGTATGTTCGGCTTTGCAAGTTGGCGGATTAACTCCTGCGCTGTCCTTAATTGAATTTGCAGTTGAATACACAGCGTGCGATGTAGCAGCACTTATTCGTGTTCGCGAAGGATCTTTTGTTTATTCGGAAGAGGAAATAAAAATTATGTGCAACGACATCCGTCGTTCAAAAGACAAAGGAATTAAAGCCGTTGTGGTGGGCGCTTTGAATGCCGATGGAACAATAGATTTTAGAGCATTGGAGCGATTTGTAAAAGCTGCAAATGGCATAGACGTGGCCTTTCAACGCGCGTTCGACGTTTGCACGAATGGCGATGAAGCCATTGCGCAGTTGGAAAGTGCAGGATGCAAGCGATTGCTTTCTTCAGGAAAAAAAATGACGTGTGTTGAAGGAATTGATAATTTGAAACGCTACGCTTCGCTCGCCGATACGATGGAGATTATGCCGGGTTCAGGACTTCGCAGTTCGAACATGGCACAAGTCTATGACGAATGCTTTTCAAGCTACCACACCAGCGCTTCAGAAATTGTGCATCTTGGTGAGCTTGGCGTTATGCCGAAAGAATACGTGAGGGCAAATGCTACAGAAGTAAAATCTATTGCTGAGTTTCTTCGCTCAAAGGCTCTTGCATAATTAATTGATGAAGGCGTTGAGTTTGACTTTTCATTTTAGGCAAATCAAGCGCTTCTTTAATGTACAATTTTTCTTTGGTGGTTAAATGCCAACTTAAACTCACTTCCCATTGTTTTCCTTGTTGAAGTTCAAACGTCACAAGATCAAGAGGAACGGCATATTTCTCTGCAAGCAAAGCCAGTTGTTCGTCGAAATTAAAATCTTGGGTACGGGTCAAATTCCCATAAACGCTTCCAACCGGTAAAGTCCATTCTCGAAAAAGTGAAGGATTTCCATCTCCTAAATCAGAACCTTTTGGCAAATCGTGAATCGACAGAATAATTACGCCACTTGTGTTTTTTGAAATCCAACCTTCGAAGAATCGAATAAATTCAATGGTTGTTTTCGTGCCGAAATTATCACGCAATCCTGCGTCCATGCATTGAATGCTGGGTACAGTTGGAAGTGTTACTGAAGGAAGAATGTAAGGGAAAGTTGCGTTCATTCTTAACACAGAAAGAAGGCTTGTATTCTGCCAGTTGTTGTTACCGAACAGATCAGAAAATTCAATATTATCAGTGGTATTCGGGGTGAAGTTCGCAAGGCTGTTGGGCCTTCTTAAAAAATCAAGCGGCATGGAAGATATGAGCATCCTTCTTCCATCATTAACAATGGTCGGCGAAAAAATAAGCGTCGGAAGCTTCGCCGAACGTTCATTCGGTTCAAGTGAAATCAATCGTTTGTCTAACCTTCCTTCGGTGGCATTGGCCAACGCTCTTTCAAACGTATATCCTCTATCTTGAAAATAACTGTTGTTGTTCTCATGCGCATGCTTGTAGCGAATGAACCAATCGTTTAAAGTGAATGAAGCAAGTATTGGATTCAAAAAATCGGTAGCCATTTCTTCGCAATATTTTTGTCTTCGATATGATTCAATTTTACCGTCTATCTCGTCCGCCTTCAACTCATGCAGGAACGTAGCACCCAACATGCCTCCTGAAGCTCCGGTCATCATAACTATGTGATCAAACAATTTTCCATTACACAGGCTATCCGCTTGCATGAAACTCTGCATGACCCAATAAGCCGAGCGGCTTCCTCCACCACTCACGTTTAAAATAACCAATTTCGGAAGACTGTCACCTGAAGTCACATTTTTCACCTTCCAGTTTTCGAGTGTTGATTCCCAAACTTTTTTCGAGTTTTCTATTTCATCACTCGAAGCAACTTGAAAGGTATTCTCGTCGTAATTAGGACACGAGTTATAGTCTAAGCCAAAAGCTCTGCTTTCAAATTGAAACCAAGAGAGCTTCTCATAAGCGATTTCTAAAAACAACATTCCCAAGATGAGTATAGCGAAATACCAGCCCTTCAGTCGGTGATGCAACACAGACAGAAATACAAGTAACAAAGTAAACAAGAGAA
>CANGEF010000125.1 GCA_947452685.1 Flavobacteriales bacterium
AAAAAACTACAAAACGAAAAGAATTCAAAGTAACAAACTCTGGCGTCGAAGACATTCGCCAACGGCATTCGCAGCTCTGCTGCATTCGTGCTTTAGCACATTCGCCTTCGGCATTCGTTGCTTCGCAACATTAGTGGCTCTGCCACATTCGTTGCTTCGCAACATTAGCGGCTACGCCACATTCGTTGCTTCGCAACATTAGCGGCTACGCCACATTCTTTCTCTCCGTCCAATACTTCTGAAGTTCCCGCTTCACCTCATCCTTCAGCACCCACAAGCCAATGAGGTTGGGGAAGGCCATGCCCAAGATCATCATGTCGGAAAAGTCTACGACTGCTCCGAAACTGCTAACGGTTCCGAGAACGGTGCAGAATAAGAACAAGAGGTTGAACGATTGCTTGATCCACCATTTGTCGCCGAACAAATAGGCCCAACTTTTCATTCCGTAGTAAGACCAAGAGATCATGGTCGCGTAGGCGAAAAGGACAATGCAAATTAAAAGGATCCAATCGGTCCATGGAAAGACAGAGCGAAAGGCTGCGGCTGTCAATGCACTTCCGTTTAATCCGTGAGCGTCTGTTGCGAATCCGGTGAACACCAACACCAATGCGGTCATGGTGCAAACGACAACAGTATCAATAAACGGTTCCAACAACGAAACCATTCCTTCGGTAACAGGCTTGTTTGTTTTCGAAGTGGAGTGCGCAATACTTGCAGATCCAATACCGGCTTCATTGCTGAACGCCGCTCTGCGGAAGCCCATCATCATTACGCCAATGAATCCGCCTTTCATTCCATCTGGAGAAAAGGCGCCGTTAAATATTAACGAAGCAGCTTCGCCAATGTGCGAAATGTTCATTCCAATAATCACCAATGCAAATCCACAATAGACAACCACCAGGGCGGGTATCATTTTATCTGTAACACGAGCAATGCTTTTTATTCCACCTACAATAACAAATCCAACTGAAATAGCGAACGCGACTCCAATCCAAAGCGCATATTCTTCAGAGCCAGGAATAGTGGTTTTCACCATATCAAACGCCTGATTCGCTTGAACCATGTTGCCTCCGCCGAGGGTTCCGCCAACACACATGATGGCAAAAATGACTGCGAGAACTTTTCCGCTGCGCTGCCATCCTTTTTTCGCAAGGCCAGCACTTAAATAGTACATAGGTCCACCGCTCACTTCACCCGAAGGAGAAATTTTTCTGTACTTCACACCCAAGGTACATTCTACGAACTTGGTGGTCATGCCGAACAGTCCAGCAACGATAATCCAAAACGTTGCACCCGGACCACCAACCGCAATTGCCACTGCCACCAAAGAAATATTCCCCAATCCCAATGTCCCACTGAGCGCTGCAGACAAGGCCTGGAAGGGTGTAACCTCGCCCTCGTCGGTCTTCTTGGTGAATTGTCCAAAGGTGATTTTCCAGGCGTGTCCGAATGCGCGCACATTGATAAATCGAAAATAAAACGTGAAGTAAATAGCGCTACCAATCAATAACACAACCACTAACCATATTTCAGATTTTACCGGATCTCCATTCGGATGTTTAATTTGCTTTCCGGTGTTGTCGTATAAATGCTGATCGTATAAATTGAAGGCTGCAAAAGGGTCGTAGAAGAGCACAACTCCAAAGGCGTCTACAATCGGGACAAAAAACGAATTCATTTTTTCTTCACTCGATACCGCAGGAATCACAAAGGTCTGCTCTTGCTTGTTGCCATTTGAGAAGGTCACTTGAACCGTATAGTTGATTCCTTCCTTCAATCCGGAAGCCGAAATAGAATCAACACTCTGAAGATTCGACCAATGGGCAGAGGCAACGCTGTCTTGGCTAATTACGCTTGCTGTTCCATCGCCAATGTTGTGCGTGTTCGGATTCAGTTGCAACTGGAAGTTTTGAGCGAAAAGTGCTGATGTCGAAAATAGAATTGCCGCAAGGCTCAACGATTTAAGAAAAGGTTTAGTTATTCTCATGGCCTAAAAATAGGCTATTTCAACTAGTTAGTTCGCTATGTGAATAGGTTGTGGATATTTGAATTCGACGAACCAAGATTTTTTATTCATCTTTGTAGGGTAATGGCAGAAAATTTCATCGTTTCAGCAAGAAAGTACCGCCCAGATAATTGGGATTCAGTGGTTGGACAAAAGTCCATAACCACCACGTTACGCAATGCCATTGAAACCAATCAAATTGCACAGGCATATTTATTTACCGGCTCACGCGGAGTAGGGAAGACTTCTTGTGCACGCATCTTCGCGAAGGCCATTAACAACATGTTAGACGCCACCCCCGAAGAATTGGCTTTTACCATTTTCGAATTAGATGCGGCTTCAAACAATGGAGTCGATGATATACGCGCCATTGTTGATACCGTGCGCATCCCACCACAAGTTGGGAAGTACAAGGTATATGTGATAGATGAGGTTCATATGCTTTCATCGGCAGCCTTCAATGCTTTTCTAAAGACGTTAGAAGAGCCCCCTGCACATGCCATTTTCATTTTAGCTACTACAGAGAAGCATAAGATTATTCCAACCATTTTAAGTCGTTGTCAAATTTTTGACTTCAACAGAATTAAAGTGAAGGACATGACCGAACACTTGCAACACATTTGCAAGCAAGAGGGAATTGAAGCTGAAGAAGACGCCTTACATGTGATTGCAACCAAAGCAGACGGCGCCATGCGCGATGCCTTGTCCATTTTCGATCAGGTGGTTGCTTTTTGTGGAAGGAAATTAACCTACGATTTAGTTATCCAAAATTTGAATGTGCTCGACTATGAGTATTACTTCAAGTTAACCGATTTGTTTTTCAAAGAAGACATTCCAAACGCCTTGTTGGTGTTGAATGAAGTGGTTGAAAAAGGATTCGACGTCCATCACTTTGTTACAGGTTTAGGCGCACACTTCAGAAACCTATTGGTTTGTCGCGATGCCCAGACGCTTTCGTTAATGGAAGTGACCGAAGGTGTTGCCGCGAAATACAAAGACCAAGCGGCTGCAAGCGATTTGCGTTTCTTGATTCAAGGAATTGATTTGGTGAACGACACCGACTATCACTACAAAGCTTCTCGTCATCCACGTTTGTTGGTTGAACTCTTGCTCATGAAATTGTGCAGCGTTCCGCAAAACTTACGCGAGGGTGAAAAAAAAAAGTGAAAATCCTAGCGTTTCGAGGAGCTGAAAAATTCATTGGTGTTCCTCAAGCTAGATCGTCTTCCCCCGCAGTTCCTGCTAATGAAAGCAAACCCTCGAACGAACTTGAGGTTGAAAATAACGATGCGGGTTCAATAGCCTTCAACAACGATAAACCACTTCCAAATAAAACGGTTTTAGATCCTGAAAAAAGAAAGCTTGCCGGACTTTCTCCCGACAATATTTCCATTCGATACAATCCGCAAATTCAAATTGAAACAGAGCCAGATGAGCCAGAAGAAGAACTGAAGGCTGATCGCATCTATACGGAAGATGAAATTCAAAAGGCTTGGATGGGCTATGCCGAAGAACTTATGGATTTCAATGCCCAAGCCGCTTCCGCACTAAAAGTAACCAAGCTTATTTTACTTCCAGAAAACGAATTGCATATTATTTTCCCTGGAACCACTCAATCTGAATATTTCAATGAAGAGCGCGCTCCACTGATGGGATTCATGCGAAAGCAAGGCATAGTTGGATTAAAGTTGAAATTGGAAATTGCGCAGAGCCACTCTGCTGCCCGCGAAATAGTAACCGATCGCGCCCGCTTTGAAAAAATGATGGAGAAAAATCCAGCAGTGAAAACGTTGTGGGAAAAGTTCAAATTGGTAATCGATTAATTCATGCGCGTAGATAAATACCTTTGGTGCATTCGTGTTTTCAAAACGCGCTCGATCTCTACTGCGGCCTGCAAAGCAGAAAAGGTGTGGGTGAATGGCGAATTTGTAAAAGCTTCGCGCGAATTGAAAATGAAAGATGTGGTTCGCGTAAGAAAAGGCCCCATTCATTTTCAATTTGAAGTCATTGATTTTCCAAAGAGTCGTTTAGGAGCCAAGCTGGTTTCCTCCGTTACAAAAGATGTGACAGAGCCCGATGAATTGGCGAAGTTGGAACGCATTCAACTTCAAATGAAAGCCACGCCGTACTTCGGCGTGGGAAGACCTACCAAGAAAGACCGTCGACAGCTAGACGATTTTATGTATTACGAAGAACTCGATCAAGATGCCAGCGAATAACGGTCAAGCACAAATACTTCAGCCCGAAGAAATTCAGCAATTGCGGAATGAAGTGTTGTGGCCGCACAAGATTTTCGAGAATTGTATTTTAGAAACAGATCGACTTTCAACAACGTTTCATTTCGGAATTCAACTAGATGGACTCACCGTTGCAACGGTCACATTTCAAAAAGAGAACACGGATAAGCTTGATTCTTTGAAAGGTGTTATACAAGATTCTTCGAAAGGTTCTTCGAAAGATTTTTCGAAAGGTGTTTCACAAGGTGTGATGCAAGAAAATCAATACCGCTTGCGGGCCATGGCTGTTCGTGAAGGATACAGAGGGCAAGGATATGGCTATGCTATTGTTGAGGCGGGATTAAATCATTTAAGAGAATTAGGTGTTGAAGTAGTTTGGTGCGATGCCCGCGTGGCAGCCTTGAATTTTTATCGAAGACTTCAATTTGAAGAGATTGAAGAGGAATATGAAATTCCAATCATTGGCATGCACCGATTTATGTGGAAAGTTATAAGTTCGCAGGTATGAACGGAGTTTTACATTCGATGCGAGTGCATAGTTCAGCTTGGATAACGGCGTTGCTTGCCTTCGCTTTGTTCGCGGTGGTGTCTTTCACCAATCATGTTTTTTTCAGAACTTACGCGCTAGATCTTGGCTTGTATACAAACGCGCTGTACGACTACGCACACTTTCGATTTGCCGACACTGCTCTTTTTCTTCCGGAAAATAAAAACCTGTTAGCCGATCACTTCGACTTGTATCTCATGTTGTTCTCACCACTTTCGTGGATTTTCAAATCATATACGTTACTCGTTGTCCAATGTGTGGCAGTAATCATTGGTGGATTCGGAATTTATTTTTTGTTGAATGAAAACGAAGGAACGCGCCCCTATAGAATTTGGGGAATGGCCATGTTCTATCTGTTTTTCGGAACACTGGCAGCATTGGCGTACGACTATCACAGCAATGTGATTTCGGCCATGGCGCTTCCTTTTTTCTTTCTCATGGTGAATCGAAAAGCGTGGCTGAAAGCCTTTGCAATTCTCGTGTTCATGTGTTTGGGAAAAGAAAATGTATCGCTCTTTTTGTTCTTTGTTTCATTGGGCTTGTTCTGGAAATATTTCAATTCGAAAGAGAGTCGGAAGTACATTTTACTTTTTGCGGGATTCAGTGTCGTGTATTTCTTGTTTATGGTGAAGTGGGTCATGCCCACCATTGCGGGTGAGAAAGATTTTGTTCATTTTGGAAAGTATCCTGTGTTAGGCGGAGACATGACTGCGGCCATCAAATTCATGATCATGCATCCGCTTGAATTCATTCGTTTGCTGTTTGTGAATCACATGCCAGAAGACCCAACCTACAACAATGAAAAGGTGTTCTTCTATTTGGTGTTGTTCGTTGCTGGCGGATGGGCGCTGTTCGTTCGCCCGTGGTATTTCGTTATGGTACTTCCAATTATTATTCAAAAAGAATTAACGAATCAGCCGAGCACGTGGGGATGTGTCTATCAATACAGCATTGAGTTTGCTCCAGTAGTTGTTGTAGCGGTTATGGAAGTTGTTTCCAAATGGAAATTCAATGCGAATAGAGTAGGAGCCGT
>CANGEF010000126.1 GCA_947452685.1 Flavobacteriales bacterium
GGAAGGAATTCAAATCGACTTTTCAAAAGACACTTGGAAATCTGAAATCGCTCGCATTATTTTTTCAGATGCTGAAAAAAGGCTTCGCCTTGAAAAGCTCATTCACGCGTTTGTTCAGAACGAATTTGTCCGCTGGAAAAATCTTCAACATTCATCATATATCATTCGCGAAGCGGCCCTGGCCGATTCGTTTCAACCCGAAAACTGCGACTGGTTAATTGAAGTTACCGCAAAAAGAGAAACGCGCCTTCAGCGCGTTAGCCTTCGAAGCGGACTTACAAAAGAGGATTTCAACAAACGTGATTCGCTTCAAAAGAGAAACGAGAAATTCCCTTCCAACAAACTTTTTAACCTTGAGAATAACGATGGGAATCCGATACTGAATGACATACTCGCCATTCACAAAAAGCTAAGTGCTTAAGGCGTGACTTCAATAATTTTTGTCTCCACGCCTCGCTTCACTAAACCCGCAAGTTCAATTAAAAAACTCGTGCGCATTTGATTCAGCTCATTGCCCATAGGCTTCTGACTGAATAATTTTTGAAGCTCATTGTACTTCGAAATGTCTACGTGATCTTCGCCGGTCTTTATTAACTCCCAATTCCAATTTCCTGGATAAACCATTTTATAATCTCCGTTGAACTCAGCCCAATCTATTTCATTTATCTTATTTAGCGGATAAATCGAATTGAACAGCGTTTCGCCCGTCTCAGAATCAACCATGCTAATTCTGTACTTCATTTGAATGGAAAACTTTTTATTCCATTGACGATACTTCACTTTCGAATCGTTAATTGTTTTTCCCAAGAATCCCTTTTTCAAACCGTAATCATTCAATTTCTGATCGGCCGAATACTCTATTATTTCACCCAACAAAATATACTTGGCACCAATTAATTTTCCAGCTTGTATCAACGTCTTCTCATCATAAAGTCCAGACATTCCTAGCTTCTGTTCTTCTAGCAATTTAGAAGTGTAATCGCGATCCAACAAAACCAAAAACGGATCTTTATTTTCTAACAACGACTGAACCACCTGAGCTCCCATTTCCTTCTCCACGTCGTCGTTTACGCTTGAGCGATCAATTGAAACATAAGCCACTGTGATGCGACCTACTTTCAAACACGAATCAAGCATTTGCCTCGAATCTTTAAAGGAAGGGTCAATGGATTCAATTTTCTTCAAGGCTTTATAGGCATCGCGAAGACGCCCCTCTTCAATTGATTTAGCAGCGAGATAATAATTCGGATAAAGCTCACACAAACTCTCGAGGTAATCTAAATTCGGAAAGTCACGGAAGAAACTTCGAATAACACTCAGCTTAACCCTCGCCTCATCGTATTTGAACGCGAGAACATCTGACTCGGCTTGCTTATAAAGCGACTCACAATAATTCCGCTTAGACTGAACAATAACGTCCTTTAGACCAAAAGGTTCTTTCACATCCAACGATTTATTCTTTTCAACGAACGTCGATAATTCTGAATAAAGCTGCTCCGCTTCACAAAGCTTATCCTGCATGCAAAGCATGCGAATAGGTACGTCGTAATTTTCTCTAATCATCGCCTCAACAACACGCTTCTTACCAATAAGCGCTTCCTTCGTTTCCTTTCGAACCAGCAATTCAGAATAAAGACTCAATGCCTTTGAATACATATGAGCGTCTTCATATTCTTTGGCATCTCGCAGTTGCGATTTATAAGTCGTACATCCAACGACCAGCAAAACCAACAAGAACAGAATAGCCCTCGCGCATATTTTATATTGAAAGTCTCTTTTCACGCGGACAAAGTTACATGTTAATGGAATTTCTTTCGCATGCAATTAACACTCCAGTATTGAAAACCATTCGAATTCGCTGTAAATACAAGGGAAGAAAACATTCTTTTTGAATAACACAAAATCACAACACTATGGATATTCGTACAAAAAAATGGGTTCTTCTTACTCTGTCTGTTCTTAGCGTTTACCTTTTCGTTTTCAACTGATGATGTCAAAATTCAAAGAGTTCTACAAAGAGTATTTCCCTTGGTTCGTAGACGTCTGGTATTATTTAATAATTATTATCGTTTTTATTGTCTGTGCAATTATTTGGTTGTAAATTTGGGTAACAATGGCCCTAAGCAATTTTTACTTTATAGCACTCAAACCCAGCCTTCCTGAAGAGTTGAGAGCGCGCGCAATTCAAGGGAAATTGCTTGCCCCAAATAATTTGGAAGCTATTGTCAAGCCCGTTTACCTGCCTTTGTCCTTTCAGTTTAACACCGATGAAGATGGTATTTTCGAGTTGGGAAACGCACTACAGCAGGCATTAAACAATATAACCAGTTTTAAATTATACTTGAAAAGAATCGAATTTAATGCTGTCTTCAAACAAATTTCCATTCAACCAGATTCAAGTCAGTCATTGGAAGTACTTCAAAATAGAATTGTTGAAGTACTTTTAAACTGGAACAATTTCGCTCATTCACCTGTTTCGTTTGAATTTCCAAAAGCGGAAGTTGCTTTGGTTCGAAGCAACTGGACCACGTCTGAATTTGAAACAGCTAAAACGAAAGCCCTTGAACTTTCCATTGGCGAAACTTGGACCATTGAAACCGTTTCAATGATGGAGTGGACAAACCAAGGATGGAATGAAAAATTCTTCTTCCCTTTAGAAGATCAAAGATTACTTCGTAATCAATCCAATACTATCTTGCAAGACAAATAAGTCTTGCATTCATGCCAAAATCATTCGATAAAAAATTAGGCCTAACCATTCTTGTGGCCTCGTTGGGTTATTTCGTAGATATCTACGATTTGCAGCTCTTCAACATTGTAAGTAAGGAAAGTCTTCGCGGCATTGGAATAACAGACGAGAATTTGATTAAAACCCTCGACTACAGCTTGTTTCTGTGGCAGATGTCGGGAATTATTCTAGGGGGACTTATTTGGGGAATTCTAGGCGATAAACGCGGAAGAAAGAAAATACTTTTCGGTTCTATTCTTATCTATTCATTGGCCAACATCGCAAATGCCTTTGTTACCAATGTTGAAGCCTATTCCATCATTCGTTTTATAACAGGAATTGGCCTTGCCGGAGAACTCGGCGCTGCCGTTACCCTCATTAACGAATCCATGTCTAAGGAAAAACGAGGTGTCGGCACCATGATCATCGTAACCATGGGAGCACTTGGAGCCGTTGCTGCTGTAGGCATTCACTCGATGCATTTCACGCTGTTCGGACTTGAATCTTGGCAAATGTCGTACATCATTGGTGGGTGTTTAGGCCTGCTTCTGTTGTTCATGCGATTTCAAACGTTCGAAAGTGAAATGTTCGACAAGGTGGAAAAGCAGAACGTTCAACGCGGAAATTTCTTTATGCTTTTCAAAACAAAAGAAAGAGCACTTCGCTACCTTTCTTGCATTGCTATTGGCCTGCCTGTCTGGTTTTGCGTAGGACTGCTCATTAAATTCTCCGAAAAATTCGCAGCCGTTCTTGAAGTCGATGGAAAAATAGAACCCACCACTTGCATCATCTTTTGTTACCTCGGGCTCTCTGGCGGTGACCTCATTTCAGGCTTCGTTAGTCAGTTCCTCAAAAGCCGAAAGAAAATTATTTTCTTCTATCTCGGAACAACGGTGCTCATAAGTCTCTACTTCCTCTTGGTTCATCACCATTCTGTAAATACATTCTATGCCTTATCTGCTTTGCTTGGCGCAACAACTGGATATTGGGTGTTGTTCGTTTCCAATGCAGCTGAACAATTCGGAACGAACATCCGCTCAACCGTTGCATCTACTGTTCCCAATTTTGTGCGGGGTTCTACTGTTCCAATTGTACTTACTTTTAAAGCAATGGAGCCCAGTTTCGGAGTCATCAATAGCGCTTTAATCATTGGCGGAGTGACCATAGGAATTGCCGCAATAGCACTCGCCTATCTACCGGAAACATTCGGGAAAAACCTCAACTTCATTGAAGAATAAAATGAAAAAAATTATCGCTCTCGCGTGTCTAACATCTTTTGTTGCATGCAAACAAGAAACTTCAGTTATGCAAATTCAACAACCTCAAAACAAAAACATTCAAGACACGACTTTCGGATTCTTTGGTACGAAAGTGCACGATCCTTTTTACGGACTTGAAAACGACGGAAGCGCACGCACCGTGCAATGGGTGAAAGATGAACAAGCGCTGACCGAAAAATATTTAAGTGGTGAAAAAATGCGCAACGAGATTCGTGAACGCTACACTTCCATTTTCAATTTTGAAAAAGTAAGTGCTCCAGATAAGCATGGCGATTATTATTTTTTCTGGAAGAATACCGGCCTACAGCCGCAAGCGGTGTGCTACGTAAAAAAAGGAATGCGCGGCGCTGAAAAAGTTTTTATTGATCCGAATGAATTAGATAAAAACGGATTGACAACTTACAGTTTGCTCGACTCCAACGACGACCACACCTTTATGGCTGTGGCGGTTAGCAAGGCCGGGAGCGATTGGAGTAACATTCACATTTTCAATATTGAAACCGGACAAGAAGTTGAAGCTCCTATTGAATGGGTGAAGTTCAGCGGGGCGTCTTGGTTTGGAAACGGATTCTTTTACAGCCGTTACCCAGCGCCAGCTGCAGGAGAGGTCCTTAGCGGAAACAACATGAATCATGCAGTCTATTATCACATCTTAGGAACTAGCCAAGATTCAGACAAGCTTGTTTACGAAGACAAAAACAACCCGACCTACTACAACAATGCAGGTTTAAGCGAAGACAAGCGCTACCTCTTTATCACTTCTGCTCCTGGAACCGATGGCTACGCCGTCTATTACAAAGACATTGCAAATGGAGGAATGAATTTCATTCCTCTATTCACAGACTTGAGTCATCACAGTTCTGTGGTGGAAGTGGCCATTGACGGAGAACTTATTGTGCACACAGACGTAGATGCACCAAACTACCGATTGGTAAAAGTGAATCCGGCTAATCCGAATCCTAAAAACTGGAAGACCATCATACCCGAAGACAAGCGTTTGTTGGAAGGTGTTTCCACCTGCGGTGGAAAATTATTCCTTCATTACCTCAACATGGCCAACACCGAAATTGAAGCCTGTGACTATGAAGGAAAGAACATCAAGAAAATAAAGCTTCCCGATGGAACCGGCACTGCAAGCGGATTTTCAGGAAAGCGTCAAGAGAAGACATGTTACTTCACCTTTACTTCGTTCACCTATCCGGGTGTCATCTATTCTTTCAACGTTGAAGATCTTACCTACGGTGAATATCACAGACCATCGGTCGATTTCAACATGAACGACTACGAAAGCAAACAAGTGCTCGTAACGTCGAAAGACGGAACACAAGTCCCCCTCTTCCTCGTTCATAAAAAAGGACTTGTGTTAGATGGAAATAACCCAACACTGCTCTACGGATACGGCGGATTCAATATTTCATTAACGCCTTCATTCTCTTCTTCACGCTTAATATTACTCGAACAAGGCGGCGTATTCGCCATGGCCAATCTTCGCGGTGGCGGTGAGTTTGGAGAGAACTGGCACAAAGGTGGAATGCTGTACAACAAGCAAAATGTCTTCGACGATTTCTTGGCTTGCGCAGATTATCTCATCAACAACAAATACACTTCAACACAAAAATTAGGAATTGAAGGCGGGTCGAACGGAGGGCTATTGGTGGGCGCTTGCATGACGCAGCACCCTGAAAAATTCGCTGTTGCTTTTCCTGCGGTTGGCGTTTTAGACATGCTTCGCTACCATCACTTCAC
>CANGEF010000127.1 GCA_947452685.1 Flavobacteriales bacterium
ATTCGCGTTCGATCCGCGACGGGATCACTACTTTTGAAAGAATCTATTGATATGCCCATGTTTATGAATCGAATTGTTCTAGCCTTTGCGTTATTATCGAGCATCGCTTTCAGCGCATGTACCTCTGCACCGAAAACCCCAGAAGAATTCGGACAAGCGGTATTTGAAGCTGTTAAATCGAAAAACGAAAAAGATTTTCGTGCATTGTATCTAACCGAAGACGAGTTCAATGATATCATTGACCGAAGCAACCTTTCTGAAGAGGGAAAAAATCAAGAACGTGGACGTGCCATAGGATTAGACAAGTCCATGGAAAAGTTAGCCATCGAATCTTTTGAAGGATTGGAGCGCCTTTCAAACAATTACAGCATCGATTGGTCAAAAGCCAATTTCAAAAAGGTCGATGTTTATCGCGCTGAACACATGGGTATTCAAGGTGCGCATTTCATGGATGTGTATTTCGATTACAACGGATTCGAATATGCTTTGCATATCTACGATTGTTGGGAAACTGAGAACGGTTGGAAAACCTTCAAAGAAGTTTCATTGTCGGCGGTTGCCACGAACTAGCATGTCGGTTCTTCTTCTTCCCTTGCTATTCTTTGCGATCTCGCTTATTTATTCAAGCGCGGGATTCGGTGGGGGAAGTATGTATTTGGCCATTCTTTCTGGAGCAGTTTTCACGTTGGCCCTTCCACAAGGAGAAATAAAAACATTGGCTTTACTCTGCAACGCAGCGGTAGCAACCTATAGCAGCATTCAATTTATAAGAAATAAATTTATTGACTGGAGGCCGAACATATTCTTGCTTGCATTCAGTATTCCCTTTGTTCTTTTGGCTACTCAGATAAGGTTAGAAGAAAAAGTATTTCTGCTTTTCCTGTCCATTGGACTTCTACTTTCCGCATTCTTTATGCTTTTGCCATTGGTTGTTAAGTTGAACAGTCCACTTTCATTCAATAAAAAATTACTTTGGCCTTTTTCTGCTGTAATCGGATTTATATCTGGATTAACCGGCATTGGTGGAGGAGTCTACCTCTCGCCTTTTCTGTATTTTTCGAAATGGGGTGAAGAACGAAAAATAGCGGCGACCACTTCCCTATTTATTGCTGTAAATTCATGGGTAGCCCTTGTGCCTATGCTTTTCCAATCGAAGAATTTACTTATCGAAATTGAAACATATTATTTGATCGGAGCAGTATTGACCGGCGCATTCCTTGGAAATTTAAGTGCGCTTAAATTCCTTCCGAAGAATGGCATTCGATTAATAACCATTGGAATCTTGCTTTATGCGGGCATTCGTTTGTTACTTCGCAGTCTATGAAAAAGGAAGTTCAACTGTTCGGAATACTGAAGGAACAATACGGAAGCCCTGTATTTGTAGATGTTTCCGATTTGCCTATTTCAGCGAAAGAACTTATTGCGGCTTTTCGAAATCAATTCCAAGAAGTGCAAGACCTTCCTTTTTTAATTGCGAAGAACCACTTCATGATTCAAGAAAATGAGTTGATAGAAGCGGCAGATCATATAGCCTTATTACCTCCAGTTAGCGGCGGATGAAGACAGATTTCCAACTCATCGATCATGCGAACGCTTTTCCCGATTTAGAGCAATTTCGTTCTGAAGGTTCAGGTGCTGAAGTTGTTTTTAATGGGATTGTCCGCACACCGAACAAAGGTTCTGACGTGCTCTATTTGGAATTCGAGGCCTATGAAGCGCTGTTTCACAATGAAATGAAACGCATTGCAGAGACTCTCGAATCCCAATTTCAAATCAACACCCTTGTTCTTCATCACCGTGTTGGACGTGTCTTTCCGGGAGAAATAGCCGTTGTTGCAGCTGTCTATTCACAGCACCGCAAAGACGCCTTTCAGGCTTGTGAGTCACTTATGAATGACTTGAAGTCTACCGTTCCCATTTGGAAAAAGGAGTTCAATTCTGACGGCTCTTTTTGGGTGAGTCAAACTCCGTAAATCTAATATTGTTGGGCCAGTTGAACGGCGCTTAGCGCGTTCAGTTTTCCGTATCCGTGTTCAATATCAGGTATTACAGGGAATTGCGCAGTGTATCTTAAAATCCAAAGAATTTGATACTTGGAAAGTGTTGGCTTGACCGACCATACAATAGCTGCTATGGCCGCAGCAGACGCTGTTGCAGCGCTTGATCCGCCAATGTATTGTGGCCAATCGTTGTATTGATTTATTCCAACAGCCTTGCGATTAGCATCCCAGCTACGTTCCATGACAATGGTGAAATCGACTTCTTGTCCGTCGTGACAGACTTGGCACGTTTGATCTTGATCATTTACTCCGGTAATGGCTTGACATTCTGAAAACGCTGCTGGATAGATGACTCCGAGACCCGAAGTGAAATAAGTAGAAGTACCAGCGGCAGCGAATAAGAGCTTTCCCATTGAATTGGCATAGGTCACCGCGTCGAGTAGAACGCTGCTATAAAAAGGAGTTCCCATGGACATGCTAATGATTTTTACTCCAGATTTATTTGCGAGGTATACGTAGGCATTTTTCACAGCTAACTTTTCTTCCGACGAATTCAAAAAAACATCGTTCGCGGCATGAACAGTATAGAGATTAGCTTTGTGTGCGCCACCGATGGGATTTCCAAAACTGGCCCAAGGTGCAGCAATGAGTCCGGCCATAGAATTGCCGTGGTTGCATGATGTGTAAGCGCTTGAGCCTATGGTGTAGGTTGTTTCATGGGTGCGTCCCACATTCGAATATCCGGAATTGAATTGCTGAAAGAGGAGATATTGATTCGATGAAACTCCGGCATCGATGACCCCTACGCCAATACCCATGCCTTGACGAATTCCCCATACTTGCGGGACGTTGTGGTAGTTCCAGTGCCAAGAAATTTTAGCGCCTGTTCCGGTTGTTGTATAATCTCCGGCTTGAACCACATCGTAGTTGGGTGTGCATCCGCTGTCGGTTCTGTTCGAGTTATCTTCCATGATATCGTTCAAAGGTTCGATATAGCGTATGTTTTCTGAGCCCATGAGCCAAGCCACCAAAGCTGGACTCTTCGAATGAAATGAGATAATGGGCAGGTGAAGATCTACTTCCAACACGAATTCATCTCTACGCACTTCCCTGCCCATCTCAACCGTTAACGTGTCCTCCAAACTCTTCAATAAGTTTTCTCTTAAGTTCTCCCACTCTTTGCGTTTAGACAAATCTTGAAAGGGCAAGCTGTCGGTTTCTCCACGAAGTTTTAATCCAACGGCGAATTCGCCTTGCGACAACTCGATGGCTGCGAATAACTCGTCTTGTTTCAAGTCGGACCATTTCCAAGAATGTCCGTCATTGAGCCAGCGAGTAATTTTCTGTTCAACTTCATGTTGAACTTCTACGTTATTCGCCTCGAGTTTGGGAATAGATGGTCTCTTCAATGAAGTAACCGTTGACTCGGAATGTTCCTTTCCACATGAGAAAAGAATCAAGAAAAGGGGAAGATGTTTGAATTTCATGGTCAAATTTTACATTCAACCTGTAAAAAGTCCTATATGCAATTTATTCGTGAAAGCGAGCTAAACAATTGAATTTGATTAGGTTATTTAGCATATCTTTGTGGCTACAAGAATTATTATTAGATAATTCGAAAAAAGTACTTGTGCGAACAAATATTTAATGTACATTTGCAAACCAATTTTTATTAGAAATGGCGAATCACAAATCAGCAATTAAAAGAATCCGTAGCAACGACGCAAAGCGTCTTCGCAACAAATATTACCACAAGACAACCCGTAACGCTGTTCGCAAATTGCGTTCATTGAAGAGCAAAGCTGAAGCTATTGCTTTGTTACCTGGAGTTTCGTCTATGTTGGACAAATTAGCCAAGAACAATGTGATTCATTCTAACAAGGCCGCTAACTTGAAAAGTAGCCTTACTGTTTATGTAAATAGTTTGAAGTAATAAGTTGTTTTCATTGGTTTGTTTTTTTTAAGCCGTCTTTTTGACGGCTTTTTTATTTGGCATAAACACGCATAAGTGTTTCTTGACTTCCCAAGGATCTCTACTTTCTTTTGCGGAAAAAAAAGTATGAGTATAAAAGTTGATTTGTTAGAAAACGATTTACCCAGAGAAAAACTTTTGAGTCACTCTGCAAGTAGTATTACAGATACAGAGTTGCTGTCTATTCTCATTGGTTCTGGAAACGCAAAAGAGTCTGCCATTCAAATAGCAGATAATCTTCTTCATAAGTCTGGCAATTGTTTACACGAACTCAGCCGCTATTCTTTTTCTGAGCTTTCTTCCATTCAAGGTCTTGGACCGGCCAAATGTTCAACCTTATTGGCAGCCTTTGAATTGGGACGAAGGAAACGAGCAGCTGAGCGTAAGAAAGGTGTTTCGGTGGGAAGTTCAGCACACGCCTTCGAGATTTTTCATCAGCATCTTTCAGATTTGAATCATGAAGAAATGTGGGTGCTCTTCCTTTCAAGAAACAATCAAGTGATTAAATTGGAAAAAGTTTCAGAAGGTGGATTCAGTGGAACAGTTGTAGATCCGAAGCGAATCTTTCATTTGGCTCTTCAGCACAAAGCTTCTCAATTAATATTGGCACACAACCATCCAAGCGGTAACTTAACACCAAGTGCTGAAGACATTCGTGTCACCGAAAAACTTATTCAAGCAGGAAGAGTATTGGAATTACAAGTTTTAGATCATTTGATTGTAACTGAGAGCAGTTATTATAGCTTTGCAGACGAAGGAAAAATGATCGCATGAAAAAAATTATGACTGTGGTAGGGGCTCGTCCGCAAATTATTAAATCTGCGGCTCTCACTCGTGCTATAGAGAACGATTCTTTTTTTCAGGAAATAAAGATTCATACGCAACAGCATTCTTCGGAAAGTATGTCGGGACAGCTGTTTTCAGATTTGAAAATAAAATTGCCCGATGTCTTGCTGGAAGCGCCTTCCGGGAATACCGTTGAGCAAATTGCACACATGTCCATGGCGCTTCAAAAAGCCATTGAAATGCACTCACCTGATTTGGTTTTATTATACGGAGATACAAATAGTACCCTGGCTGGTGCCTTGGCCGCAGCGCATATGCAAGTGCCAATGGCGCATGTAGAAGCAGGACTGCGTTCTTTCAACCGACAAATGCCGGAAGAAATTAATCGAGTAACGACAGATCATTTAAGCACTTTGCTCTTCACCCCTACCTCTGCTGCTACTCTTCAACTAAAAAAGGAAGGATATAGCAATACTGAAGTTTCGGGGGCAACAGCTGCGAATGCCGCTGTTGTGGAATGTGGCGATGTGATGTTAGACAATGCACTTTATTATTCGAACGGAATTGCGAAGGAGAGAAGGAATTTTATTTTCCTTACACTTCACAGACCTTCGAATGTCGATAATCCTGAATTACTCTTGCCTTTCTTGCAAGAGTTGGTTCACATTGCTTCTGAATTAAAATTGGAACTTCATTTTTCCATTCATCCGAGAACAGCGCATTCGTTGGAAAATTCAAATTTCAAAGATGATTGGGAGCGTTTGAAATTGAATTCCAATTTCATTCTATTTCCACCTTTCAACTATACCGAAACACTGGGTAAACTTACGCAAGCTTCGCTTGTATGGACAGATTCTGGTGGATTGTGTAAGGAATCGTTTTACATGGGAACTCCTTGTTTAATACTTCGAAGCGAAACGGAATGGACCGAGTTG
>CANGEF010000128.1 GCA_947452685.1 Flavobacteriales bacterium
AAAACGTGTCCACCACCAATAGCATAACCATTCACCATAGCAATCACGGGCTTAGGCAGCTCGCGAATGCGCTTGTGTAAATCCAACACGTTCAAACGCGGAACACCGCGCTCGTCAACGTATCCGCCAACACCTTTCACATTCTGATCACCACCGCTACAAAAAGCTTTATCTCCTTCGCCTGTTAACACCACAACAGCAATGTCTTGGCGCTCGCGACAAATGTCCATGGCGTCTATCATTTCCACATTCGTTTGCGGTCTGAACGCATTGTAAACTTGCGGTCTGTTGATGGTAATCTTTGCTATTCCTTCGAAGAATTCAAATCGAATATCCTCGTAGTTTTTAATGGATGTCCACTGTGTGCTCATGTTCTTTGTGTATGTTGAAAGAAGGCGTCTAAGGCCTTCGGATTATCTTCTTTCGGTGTAAATATTTCTAAAACGCAAACGCTTTTTTCTGAGAAGAACAAAGGTAATACTTCATGCAGTTCTTCATTATTCGCTGCGCTGAAATAATTCAAGTTGTACAAATCGGCAATGCCTTTGATTGACTTGCTGCTGTGTGCTGTTTCGAAATATTGTTGCAAGTGTTCGGTGTCTTTTGAACCATCTATAATTCTGAAAATTCCGCCGCCACCGTTATTGATGACAACGATTTTCAAATGATTTGAAATGTAATTGTTCCAAAAGGCATTGCTGTCGTAATGAAACGACAAATCTCCAGAAATTAACAACGTAGGCTTCTTCGTCTTCCAAGCCGCGCCAATGGCGGTGCTTGTAGAACCGTCTATTCCAGCCACCCCTCTGTTTCCGAAATACGTCAAGTTTTTATTCTGATTGAAAAGCTGAATGTAACGGACCACCGAACTGTTTCCCATTTGAACCTGCGTTCCTTTCGGAATGTATTTCAACAAGGAAGAAAAAACGGTTAGGTCTGAAAACGTTGCGTTGGGTAACCACGCTTCCACTTGCTTTATTTGATTTTCTTGAATGGAAAGCAACTCGCTCTTCCATTCCGTTTTACTTTCAATTTCATTCAATGAATTGAAAAAATCTTGCGGGGTAAGATTGCATTGAAGAGCCAGGCAATCAAAGGTATCCATGGGCTTTTCGTTTACCCCCACTTGAATATGTTTCGGCTTAGCCTTTCTTAAAATTGCTTTGATCTTTCTTGAAATAATATTCGTTCCAACGGTAATCAAAACATCTGGAGCGAGCATCTGTTGTGCGTTTCCGCCTAGGCCCATGATTAATCTGTCAATGCACGGAAAGGCATTTTCAATGTTCACATTGGCATGTGTTTCAGTTAAGACAACAACTTGTTCCAACCGATTGAATTGATGCAATTCCTTCGAAAAGTCTTCATAAATATGTTGTCCAACCAAGAGCATGATTCTCTCGGCTTGTTTCAACAATTCAAAACTTTGACCAATTTCCTTCAACACATCATCTGAATTTTCTTTCCTTTCAAATTGAAAGGAAGGAAGCTCGTCGCACTCGGTTAACTCGTACAAAGGCTCTTGAAACGGCACGTTCAAATGAACGGGGCCTTTGTTTGAAAGTAAATATTGAAATGTGTTTTGAATTGTTTCTTTATTCTGATTCGCCTCTTCTTTTTCATCTGCAATCAACGAAGCTGAATAATCTGCGTAATTCTGAAAGACATTGTTCTGTCGAATGCTCTGCCCTTCTCCTCTATCTATCCAATCTTCCGGCCTATCTGCTGAAATTACCAGTAAAGGAATTCTTTGGTAATAGGCCTCTGCAACAGCGGGAGCGTAATTCAGCAGAGCTGTTCCGCTTGTGCAAATCAACACCGTTGGCATTTTCGATTGTTGAGAAAGACCCAGTGCAAAAAATGCGGCCGAGCGTTCATCAACAATCGAAAACACATTAAAAAAGGGATCGTTGGCCAAAGAGATACTGAAAGGTGCGTTTCTAGAGCCCGGTGTTAACACCACGTCGGCTATGCCTGCGCTTTTCAGCGCACCCAAGATAGAGGTAACTACTTTTTTCGATGAGATTTTCATGCGGGCCACGAAGATAGAAACACCGCAACGAATGAATCGTTCAAAAGTTAAAAAATTACTTCTGTAAGTGACTCTGCCTTCCAACGCGTTTCGCGGGCCTCCAACGCTGGAATACTTTCGCTTGTTATGCCTGCTCCTGCGAAAACGTGCAATTGTCCGTCTTCTATTTTCAGGCAGCGCAGTATAACAAATACGTCAACATTATCACCTTGTTCAATTCCAATTAAACCGGTGTAATATTCTCTGTCGTGCTGTTCTATTTGCTGTATCAACTCTTTCGCCTTTGCTCTTGGCATACCGCAAATTGCTGGCGTTGGGTGCAAAGCGCTCATGACTTCCTTCCAATTACCCGAATACTCAAAGGACACTTCGTTGCATAAGTGCTCTATTGACCCGGCATTTCGGGTTTGCAATGCGCTGCAAAAAATATTCTTTGCACCTAAGTTTTCTAATTCTTGTTGAATAAATTCCGTCACAAGATGTTGCTCCTCAATTTCCTTCGCGCCCCATTCTGCTTCACTTCCAGCTTTGCGCGTTCCTGCCAAACTTATAGTGGAATAATTTATTCCACGCTTTCTGAAAAGCAATTCCGGAGTAGCACCGATCCATTCTGCATTGTTCTCATCTGTAAAAGCGAAAACAGCGGCGTTTGGAAATTTCGCGTTGAATGCATTGAAAATACTTTCAGTGGTTAACCCATCTTGCGGGAATGAAATAATTCTACTCAACACAATCTTCCTCGCCAAATTATTCTTCAACAACCCAACACCCACTTCCACTTGTTTCGTGTATTCTTCATCTGAACTGGCCAAGTTCTTTTCACCCTGAAAATCACTTCTAAAAATAAACGTCCGCGAAGGCTCTGAACTTCGTTCAAAGTTGACTAGTGGAAGTCTAAGTCGAATGACGCTCATTTCCCTGGTTGAATCATTACGGTTAATCGTGCAATGGCAATAAGTGCTCCTTCATGATCGCGAATTTTCACATCCCAAACGTGCGTCCTTTTTCCCATGTGAATGGGCTCGCCCACTCCGTATACAAAATCGGTCGTAGCCGATTTCAAGTGATTGATGTTCAATTCTAATCCGACAGCCTTTCCTCCTTCTCCTTTTACTGCCTCGTAGGCACCAATGCTTCCTATGGTTTCTGCAAGCACAGCGCTTGCCCCACCGTGCAGCAAACCAAAAGGCTGAATCGTGCGCTTATCTACAGGCATTCTGGCTTCAACCCGACCGGGTTCGTTTTTCAATATTTCGATCCCCAAATGCGAGATCATATTTTCCGAATGGAATTTATGTTCCATAACTGTAATTTGCGTGCAAGGTAGCATAAATTTGCGCTGTGAAGAATAACCAAGAGACCTACAGATTGTTGATTGCAGAGGATGAAAATTCCATTGCAAAAACATTGAAGCTAAACTTTGAATTGGAAGGTTTCGAGGTTCATGTTGAATCGAATGGATTGTCTGCGCTTAAAAATGCCCAAGAAAAATTCTACGACTTAATTATTCTCGATGTTATGCTTCCTGAAATGGATGGCATTACTATTTGTGAATCGCTGCGTCTAGGGGGAAATCACACGCCTGTGCTCTTCCTTTCGGCCAAGGGAACGGGCAAAGACAAGGTTGAAGGCCTAAAGGTGGGCGGCGACGATTATTTGGCTAAACCTTTTGAATGGGAAGAACTTTTACTACGAAGTAAAAAACTTATCGTTCGAAAATCAGATGGTCATCGAACCATTGAAGATCTTGAGACATTTTCCATTGGGCCATGTACAATTTACTTCAACAAATATGAAGTGGTAACTCCGGAAGGCACGCACTCGATCACAAAAAGAGAAACCATGCTCCTTCGACTTCTCATCGCTAAACAAGGTGAAGCCGTTAGTCGTGAGGAAATTTTGGAAAAAGTCTGGGGTTACAATACGGTTACTCATAACCGCACCATTGATAATTTCATCTTGAATTTCAGAAAAATTTTCGAGTCGCACCCCAATGCCGACAAACGTTTTTTATCGATTCGAGGAGTTGGATATAAATTTCTTTAAAAAAAAGAGGCAACCCTGTCTTTAATCTATCGTCTTATAATTGGTTACGCAGTCCAAGCTGCGTGTTGGTTTCAAAATTCCCTTGCAGGTTTACGAAAAAGGCTTTCAATTTTTGAGAGCCTTTTTTGTAGAAGACCTTTTCTAATTAAAAACTTAACAGCTATGAACAAACTCAAATTAGCTTTAGCAGCAGTTGTAATCTGCGCTGGCTTTGCCTCTTGCAGTTCAACAACGAAGTCTCTTGGACACCAAGGGAAATTCAACCCTTGTTTTTTCAGCGACAAAAAAGGAACCATTCGACCTTATCAATCGAATGAAGACCGAGTAACTGAACATTATCATTTCAGAAACCCCATTGAGAAAAAATAATTATTGGGGAATGTAAACGAGCTTTTTCGTTTCGAAGATTTCTTGAGGGAAATAGTGTGAAATTTCGAAAATTTCAGCATGTTTCTTCAATGACTTGAGCTCTTCCTTCAGGTCCCCACCTTTTAAACATATTAAGCCGTTCGGAATTCCATTCTGATCGGCTTTTTTGTATTTTCCGTTAGTCCACATTAACAATTCTTCAGCAGGGGCAACAGCGCGACTTACAACAAAATCGAATTGTCCTTTTACAGCCTCTACTCTTCCATGAATAGTTTTTACATTTTTAAGACCGATGAATTCAATGGCTTCATTCACAACCATTATTTTCTTACCAATGCTGTCTACCAAAAGAAATTCCGACTCTGGATTCGCGATAGCCAATGGCAATCCTGGAAATCCTCCGCCTGTTCCTAAATCAAGGATGTGCGACTTCGGGGTGAAGGGTAAAAATTTAAAAATGCTTAAGCTATGCAAAACATGACGTTCCACAAATTCGCTGGTATCTTTTCTTGAAACAACGTTTACCCGCTGGTTCCAGTCTAAAATAACTTCTTCTAATTTTTGAAATTGTTCCCATTGCACTTCCGTGAAAGTGAAATAGGGTGAAAGTTTTTCTCGTATCGACATTAAAATGTACCCTTGGTAGTTTTCATTAAATCAAACATAAAATCACGTGCACGGAAGAGCTGTGCTTTTACCGTTCCTAAGGGTAATTCTAAAATCTCAGAGATTTCCTCGTAAGATTTTTCTTCTAAATATCTTAATTCCACCAAACGTTTATAACGCGGCTTCAATTTTTCAATAACATCACGCATGCGCTGCACGCGTTCATCTTTTTCCATTGACTCTTCCGGATCCAGGCTATCTTCCTTTACCGGAATTACATAAGTTTCACCATCTTCATTCGAATACCCTTGATCAATGGAAATAGCTCTAATTCTTTTCTTTCGAATAAAATCAATGGAATGGTTGGAAGCTATTTTGAATAACCAAGTTGAAAATGCGAACTGAGGGGTGTATTGATCCAATCGCTTGAAAGCCTTACTAAACGTCTCAATGGTCAAGTCTTCCGCATCATCGGAATTGTTTACCATTTTAAGTAGCATGAAATAAACTGAATCTTTGTACCTGCCCATCAATTCGGTATAAGCACGCTGATCTTTTTCGTTCAACGCACGAAGCACAAGCAGGTAGTCCTTTTTGGCTTTATC
>CANGEF010000129.1 GCA_947452685.1 Flavobacteriales bacterium
ACGATGAATAATGTGCTTTCTCCGTTGAAGAGTTTGCTGTTCTCTGCTTGAAGCAATCGCTTGTACAATCCGGCATTGCTTTCTGCTAACTGCTGTTGCGAAAGCGTGTTGGTGTATGCATTTTCCAATGCCAATGTTTTTTGTTCAAGCTGATTTCTTTTCCATTCCGTATTCAAGTTATTCTCTTCAATCTTAATGCGCTGAACTTTTAAATCTCCGCGCGCTTCACGAAGAAATAAAGGCATAGAGAATTCGGCACCCCACTTGTAATTGTTGGTGGAAAAATAGGAGGGAAGTCCTTCACTTAAATCTTTGTTCAAGAAATGATATTCTACATTCAATTTCGGTTTCAATTTTTCCACCTTCCATTTCTCTTCAATGCGAAGCGATTCTCCTTTGTTCGCATAGAGCGTTAACTCGGGATGTGTTTCAAGTAATGGGAAAAGAGAACTTCCATATCTGAACGGCGCCAATTCATTTTTGAAATTGCTGGAAGGAGAAATGGTTGCATTCAAAATGGCGACTCTGTTTTCATCTCGCGATTCAAGGAAGGAAACCAAGGCTATGCGCGATTTAATGACTTCTAATTTCGATTCTTGAAATTGAAGCAAGCGATTTTGATTTTGCACATATGCTTCTAGGGTGTCTATTGCTGAGCGATCTCCGCCTAAGTATCGCGAACGAACCGCAAAAAATCTTCGTTCGCTGGTTGACACCAACGAGTCTATGATGTTGTTTTTTTGAACGGCATAAAACCAATCGGAATAGAGTTGAACACTTTGCGAAAGCAATTCGTTCAAAGCCAATTGTTGTTCTAGATTTCCAGCTTCCAACAACACTTCAGCTCTGCGTTTAGCCATGCGACGTTCGTCTATAACAAGTCCTTTGATTAAGGGCATAGATACGCCAAGAGAGAGCAGTCCAGCGTTGGAAGTATAATCTACCGGATTCACATAACTCCCGGAATTCACATCGAAATGCCCAACCAGTCCTATTGCGTAAGGCGAGTTGTATGAAAGTGTAGTTTCAGAAGTTGAATAATATTCAGTCCCTTTGAAAAATTTATTTTTGAATTTACTTTCTAAAACAGGATCGAACAATCCTTTCACTTGCAAGTATTGCGCGTTGCGCATTTGCGGATTTAGCTTCGCTTTTTGTGCCAGCGGATGTTCTTCTAACACCCAATTCAAATATTCGGTTAGTGTTAGCTCTTGTGCTGAAACACGCATGGAAAGAATGGCGAATAGAACGAAGGAAAAGATTAGTTTTTTCATTTCGACTTTTCTTCTTTTTTCTTTTTCGATAAATCGGGCGAATAAAAGTCAGGAGGGAAGCCATTGAAGGTTCGCCACAACTCATACCCCAACGGAACATCGTTCAATAACATGATGGCTTGAACACCGCCTCCTTGCTTCAATGCAGTAGGCCATTGTTCTCCATCGGAAGGTTGAACAAGTACACGGAATTTTCCAGACTCATGTAAGGCCGGGTCTACACTTAGAATAGTTCCGTTGTATACACCTTTTGAAATGTCTTGCCATCCTGAAATAACAAAGGCCGGGAAGCCATCGAAAATTAAGCGCACTTGCTCTCCGGCATGCACCAATGGCATGTCTACAGGATGAATGAAAATCTCAACCGCATGAGCGAAACCAAAGGGACTGATTCGTGCAATTTCTTCTCCTTCTTTTACCGTCTCGCCAATTCCAGATTTAGAAGTTTTGCTTATAAACCCATCCTTAGGCGCCAGAATATAGTACAGGCCATTTCGTCGATCGTAATTGTTGAACTGATTTTGAAGCTTGGTGAGCTCGCCTTCTTCAGAGTACATCGTAGACATGGAAGCGTACTTTTCGCTTTCCGCTTTTGAAATTTTGTCGCTATACTCGGCGTCTATGGCGCGCAGTTCTCGACGAGCATTGAGCAATTCGTTTTTTGCAATGGCTAATTTGTTGCGATGTTCTTGAACTTTTGTAGAGGCGTTTTGAAAGGCCATTCTGCGCGATTCAAGTTCTGTTTTGGAAATTAAATCTTGCTTGAAGAGTTGCTCGTAACGATAGAATTGCTCTTCCGTAATAGCCGCATTGCGCTCGGCATTAAGCAAATCGGTGCTGTCTGTTTTTATTTTGAATTGTGCCTGCTCTATTTTCGCTCGCGCCTGATCTTTCTTCACTTCTTTGCCGCTAATCATGGCGTTGATTTGAAGGTCCAATGAAGCAATTTTCGACATGTAACCCTCAAGGGCGCTTTCTTTCGATTGCAATTGCGACTCTGTATTTTGAATTAAATTCGGATCGAAATAATCGACTTTAATTTCCGAAAGAAATAAAATGGTGTCACCTTTTTTTACGCTGTCACCTTCTTGAACAAACCATTTTTCAACCCTTCCGCCAATAATGGTTTCAATGGATTGTGGACGTGAATCTGGATTGAGGGAAATAATACTTCCAGCACTTGAAATGTTCTGGGTCCAAGGAATACAGAGAATTCCAATGAGAATGGCTAGAGTAATAAGTAAAATTCGTGCAGTGCGAATGTTTTTTGCTCGCGGTTCAATTTTATTCCAAGAAGCAAATGGAGTGGATGAATTTACTTCGTCTAGGAGGGGGCTCTGATTCTTTTCCATCAATTAATTGATTTGAATTTGTTGCACACCCGTCAGTGGCAATTCAGATATGTTGTGAATAAGGACAATCGAAGATTTGAATTCCGATTGGATAATTTCCAGCCCTTTTGGATCTTGCAGTATGTATTGATTTCGAAGTATAAGCAGATCGGGTTTTGAAACCAAGGCCCTCGCCAACTCAAGCAAGGCGCGATTTTCCAAGGTCCAAATTGAATCTCTGTGGTGCGTTTTCTCATAAATACCTTCAGCGGTATTTTTGTAAAATTCATTCACTCCAGCAAGTTCTGAAGCGGCAATAATTTCTTCGTTACTCGCATTCGTATTCCACTTCACATTTGCGAAGAAGGAGTCTTCAAGAATAACAGGAAGATGATCACACCAGGCAGTCTTCGTTTTAAAATCGAAAATTGAAATATGCTTTAGATCGTGCCCGTTACATTTCAATCCAAACATATTTTCAATTCGAAGGTCAAGGCTTTGAAGGAATTTCTTGCATGCCAATGGATTCCCGGTAAGCTCGTATCTGCTTCCTCTTTCAAGTCGAATGGAAAGCGGACTTGTTGCTTCGATGTAATCAATGGCTTCAACAGGAATGCTATTCTCCTCGTTGTTTGTTAAATCTATTTGCTGATTGTTTTGAAAAGAAAGCGCCTTCTGCATGCTGGTTAGCGTGTCGAAAATTGTGCTTAATGAAAACAAGATTTTTTCAATGCTTGAAATAACCAAGACAATCACAATTTCAGCCCCAAGGAACTGTCCAATGCTAATTTTTTGTTCTACAGCAAGCACACTTCCCAGCAGTAACATTCCACCAACGGCAACCAGTTTGAAAGCAAGAAAGGCATTTTGTTTTTGCAAGAGCAGTTTGAAATGAAAGCGCTTCGATTGAAGATAGTCTTCTGAAATTTTATTTGCTTCGGCAAATGCGAATTCAGGATTTGGGCGATTGAATTTTTTTCGAAACAATTCAGCAAGCGAAAGCCAATTGACCATTTCATATTTGGCGCAAGACTCTTCGTAGCTCGATTTCACTGCGGCATTGAATTTCCATCTTAACAAGAGAACAAAAGAAACAACAAATGAGAGCCCGAACAAGAAGAACATGGGATGGTAAAACGAAATGAGCAATAAGCCAAATGTCAGTTGCAAAGAGGCGAATAGTAGATCAATAAACAACTTGCTAAAGCCCTTTTGCAAGTAACTGATTTCAATAAAGTACTTGGCAAAACCTCGGTCTTTCGATTGAGGACTTTGATTCAGTATGCGATTTAAATAGGTGTATGCCAATTGAACGAAAAGGCGCTGCTCAATGTCTTCCCCTTCCTTCATTAATCGAATTTGTAAAACGCCATTCAGCCAAACAAAAAAGAGAATGAGCAAGAGTATGGCATACATGCCCGGACGAATTTCTTGCGCGGTAACAAACGTTAGAAGCAATTGAACACCCACGGGGATGGCCAATGAAAAAAGACCAGCAAGAGACGAGAGCAAAATAACCTTACGAATAAAATACTTTTCAAGTCGAAGCAATTCGCTTAATGACTTATAGATAGAGCTTGTTGAATCAGCCATAATAATTGAAAACATGACTTTTGTCATATTGTTCAAAGCGCGAAAGTAAATGAAGAATTGTAAAGTGTCTAAACTTTCATGCTGTTTTCTGAGTAACTCTCCCATTTGTCAAGCACAGCTTGCATATCGTCGGGAAGATTACTTTCGAAACTCATCCATTCTCCTGTTGTCGGATGGGTGAATGAAAGAGTTCGCGCATGGAGCGCTTGTCTGGGCAGCAGGTCTAGGCAGTTTTGAACGAACTGTTTGTACTTCGTGAAGGTGGTTCCTTTCAGCACCTTGTCTCCACCGTATTCGAAATCTCCGAAAAGCGTGTGCCCAATGTGTTTCATATGAACACGAATCTGATGTGTTCTTCCGGTTTCCAGTTTGCATTCCACCAAAGTCACATAGCCGTAACGTTTCAGAACTTTGTAGTGTGTTACCGCATGCTTCCCATGATCGCCTTCCGGAAATACAGTGAACACTTTTCTGTCTTTCAAACTTCGTCCTGTGTTGCCGATCACCGTTCCGTCTTCTTTCACATCGCCCCAAACCAACGCCACGTACCTTCTGTCTATCGTACGATCGAAGAACTGTTTTCCCAAATGAGTCAACGCTTCTTCGGTCTTCGCAATAACCATAAGTCCGGTTGTATTCTTGTCTAGTCTGTGAACCAAGCCCGGACGTGCGTCTGAGTTAATGGGTAAGTTCTGAAAATGATACAACATGGCATTCAGCAAAGTACCCGAGAAATTTCCAAATCCCGGATGAACGACCATGTTCTTCGGCTTCATGAGAATAACCAAATCGTCGTCTTCGTAAACAATATCAATGGGAATATCTTCTGCAATAAGCTCCATATCCCGCACGGGATAAGGCATTTCAATGGTTATAATATCGTTCGGTTTAACCTTGTAGCTGCTCTTAACAGCTACGCCATTCACTTTAACGTAACCGTCTTCGGCGGCATTCTGAATGCGATTGCGCGAAGTGCGTTCCAGGCGATCGACCAAGAACTTGTCTAAGCGCATGAGCTTTTGACCTTTGTCTGATACAATTCGATGATGCTCGAAAAATCCTTCCTCCTGTTCCTCTAGAATTTCGTTTTCTTCCATCTTATTGTTTCATTGCTTTTAAGCGAATGATTTCTTGTGTTGAATTGTTTGTGATTTGAATGAAATACATTCCAACTGGAAGCGAATTGTTTTCCATCACTACGCGGTTCACGTGTGAATGGAAAGACGATTCAAGGAGTTGTCCTGTAGATGAAAGTATGGCTACCGTGTAAGATGCATTTTCATTTAAATGTTGAATGGTAAAGCTGTTGCTAAACGGATTCGGAAACACCGATGGAACATCTTTCGATAGTTCAGTAACAGAATTCCAAACGGAAGTTTTTCCAGATTTAAAAACCGGACGAATCATAAGCGC
>CANGEF010000130.1 GCA_947452685.1 Flavobacteriales bacterium
ACCGGTCTTGCCTTGCGCTTGGGTCCTGTAACGTTCGGAACAAGCAGCATGTATCCGTATCGCGCGTTTTTACGTGGAGACGGTTTCGGAAAGAAAGACATCACCGGCCTAGACGCTTATGTAATGGTTCGCATTCCAATTGCATACAAGCGCATTAAAGACCGCGATGCAGATAAAGTTTCCGATCGCAAAGATCAATGCGTTAAAGTGCCTGGAACATGGGAATACCGCGGTTGTCCGGATAGAGACGGAGACCACATTCGTGACGAAGAAGACGATTGTCCGGATGTACCTGGATTGGCGAAACTTCACGGCTGCCCCGACAAAGACGGTGACGGCGTGACAGACTTGAAAGACGATTGTCCGGAAGTTGCCGGTTTACCTGAATTGAAAGGTTGTCCAGACAGAGACGGCGATGGCGTTACCGATTCGAAAGATGATTGTCCAGATGAAAAAGGATTGGCCATCTTCAACGGCTGTCCAGACCGCGATTCAGATGGTGTAATGGATCGCATCGACGATTGTCCAGACACCAAAGGGTTGGTGCAATACAACGGTTGTCCAGATACAGACGGAGACAACATCATAGACAAAGTAGACGAGTGTCCAACGGTTTACGGAATAGCAGAATTGAAAGGTTGTCCTGCCGCAGAGTTAACGTATTTCAATGTTGAAACCAAAGTTGAAAAAGTGAAACAAGGCGGTGGTGTTTACAGCTACGGAGCAAACGTTGAAACGAAAACGGCTAAGTTTAAGTTGGAAGGTTACAACGCAGATACCGTGAAGACGGTGTTTGTTACTGCTCCAAATCTTCGCGGAAAGAACGCGTACAGAGAAGCAGACGGATTCTTCCGTTTTGCGAAGGAAGCTGAAATGGTTATCTTGAAAGAAGAAGAGAAACAAGTGATGAAGAAGGCTTTTGAGAATTTGGAATACAAAACCAGCAGCGATGTTATTCTTTCCAGCTCGTTTAGTAGTTTGAATGAATTGGCAAACCTTATGGCGGCGAATCCAAGCTGGAAGCTTCGTATTTCCGGACACACAGACAACGTGGGTCCACGCGATGCGAACGTTGGGTTATCGCGACGCAGATCTGAGTCGGTGAAGAAATACTTAGTAAGCAAAGGCATTGCAGCCGATCGCTTTGAAGTGTTGTACTTCGGACCAGACAAGCCAATTGCTCCGAACAACACCGAAGCAGGAAGATCTCGCAACCGTCGCGTAGAGATGATTATTGTGGAATAGAATGAACCACTTCTGAATACAAAGGCCCCGATAATCAGTTTATCGGGGCCTTTGCTTTATTCGAAAAATTTGGAACGTGAGTCTTTTACATTTTTGTTAAAAGAAAAAACAACGACTATGGAAAAGCACATGAACATCCAGCTTGGCGTTTGGATTTACGCCGACAGATAATACGATTTAAGTTTGAGGTTTGGTTTGGTTTAAGAAGCCCTTTCAATTACGGTTGGAAGGGCTTTTTCTTTACTTGTCGGCTTGCGAAGCACCTTTCGATAGAACCTTGTAATACCTTATGGTATCTTCAATACTTGAAAAAGTATTTCGGTATTGAAATCCGAATACGCGAGTGGCTTTACTTCCATCGAATTGTTTCACCTCGTCGTAATTGCGAATGATCTCTCGCGTAATGGTGGCGCGCTTTCCAGAAAACAATTCAACAAAGGCTTCCATGTAATACACAAGCACCATCTGCCACTTTTTCGCAAGGGTTTTTCCAATCTTCACGTGAAGGGCAGCTGCAATTTTGGTGAAGAGTTCCGACATGCGAATATTTTCTGCGCAGAGAATGTATCGTTCGTTGGTGGGTGTTTGTTTGGCGGCACGAATCATGACTTCTACCACGTCTAAGACAGAAACAATTCCGCTTCCACCAGCGGGCAAGGCCGGAAGGCCTTTTTCTATGCGAGCAATCATGGTTCCCGAACTGCGTGTGCAATTGTTCGGACCGAAAATAATTGCGGGATTCAGAATGGTCGCATTCAAACCCTCTTGAATGCCTCGCCAAACCTCTTGTTCAGAAAGATATTTTCCCTTCGAATAATTGGAATGATAGTCGTTGAAGTCGCGCGAGGTTTCTTCATTAATCATTTCTCCTTTGGAATCGCCTAACGCAGAAATGGAACTCACATGAATGAAATGCTTCACATCGTTTTCAATGCAAGCGTTCACTATGTTTTTCGTCCCGTTAATGTTCACTTCCAACATGCGCGAAGCTTCTTTTTTATGATAGGAAACAATGGCCGCGCAATGAAAAACAAGGTCCATTCCTTCTGTTAAATCAAACATGTCATCGGCATCTTCCACATCTCCCTTCACCCACTTCACCTGCTGAAACAAGTCTTCCTTTCCATAAAATCGAAACAAATTCGAGACCTCTGATTTTCCATTTTCATTTCGAAACAAAGCGGTCACAGGCAACCCCTCTTCGGTTAAACGAAGAACTAGATGACTTCCAATTAAACCCGTTGCGCCTGTTACAAAATTCATTGTGGCGAAGATATACCGATATTTGTCTTGTGGAAGTTTCCGATCACATCAAAAGCATTTTAAAAGCGCTGCCTGAAAAGGCGGGCGTATATCAGTTCTTCGACGAGAACGGTTCCATATTGTACGTAGGTAAAGCGAAGGTGCTGAAGAATCGGGTGACGAGCTATTTCAACAAGATTAAACACGACAGCATTAAGACCAAGTTAATGGTCAAGAAGATTCGTGATGTGAAATACTCGGTGGTAGAAACCGAATCCGATGCGTTGCTGTTGGAAGACTCGCTAATTAAAAAGTTCAAGCCGCGTTACAATATTTTATTGAAAGACGATAAGTCGTACTCGAGTATTGTAATCAAGAACGAACCCTTTCCGCGCGTGTTCAGCACCCGTCAGATTTTAGACGACGGCTCAACGTATTTCGGTCCGTATACCTCCGGAAAATCGTTGTATTCGATACTTGATTTAATCAAGGAATTGTACCCCCTTCGCACGTGTTCATTGAACCTTTCGAAGGCAAACATTCAAGCGAAAAAATTCAAGGTGTGTTTGGAATATCACTTGGGAAATTGTTTGGGACCGTGTGTAGGCAAGCAACGTGAAGAAGACTACCAGCAAGGCGTTCAACACATCAAGAGAATTATCAAAGGTGAATATTTAGAGGCTGTGAAGACTTTGAAAAAAGAAATGCTTCAGTTAGCTTCAGAGCAAAAATTCGAACAAGCGCAGCAGTTGAAAGAGCGCATTCAAACGTTAGAAAATTTCCAAGCGAAGTCAACCATTGTGAATACAGACATTGACAATGTTGAAGTCTTCAGCATAGCCTCTGACGCGCAAAGCACGTATGCGAATTACATGCACATTTTGCGCGGAAGCATTGTGCATGTGTACACGGCGGAAGTGGTTCGACAGTTAGATGAAACAGATGAAGAGGTGTTGGCTTTTGTGGTTCGTTCATTTCGCGAACGCATGAACAGCAAAGCGAAAACGGCCTTGCTTCCATTCGAGTTGAATGAAAAAATTCCTGGATTGGAAGTCTTGGTTCCGCAACGCGGAGATAAAAAAAAGCTACTGGACCTTTCATTAAAAAACGCCAATCATTTTCTGTTGGAAGCACGCAAGCGTGCGGCTTTCCTTGATCCCGAGCGCAACACGCAACGCATTTTGGAAACCATGAAAAAGGATTTGCACTTGTCTGAATTGCCCGTTCACATTGAATGTTTCGATAATTCAAACATTCAAGGAACCAATCCGGTGAGTGCCTGCGTGGTCTTCAAAAACGCGAAGCCGAGTAAGTCAGACTACCGCATCTTCAACATACAATCTGTTGTGGGTCCCGATGATTTCGCGTCTATGCGCGAAGCCATTTACAGAAGGTATGCGCGGTTAATTCAAGAAGAGCAGCCGCTGCCGCAGCTTTTGATTATCGATGGTGGAAAGGGACAGCTCTCTTCCGCAATGGAATCATTGGATTTACTGGGGCTACGCGGAAAAATAGCCGTGATTGGCATAGCGAAGCGATTGGAAGAAATCTTCTTTCCGGGAGATAGCATTCCCATTTATTTAGACAAGCGCAGCGAGAGTTTGAAGATCATTCAGCACCTGCGCAACGAAGCGCACAGGTATGGCTTAAGCAAGCACAGACAGCGACGCAGCAAGGGGGGCATTCATTCTGAGTTGGAGAACATTGCGGGTGTGGGAAAGATGACCATTGAAAAATTGCTTCAGCATTTTTCTTCGGTAGCCCGAATTAAGTCGGCCACGCAAAAAGAAATTGAACAAGTCGTGGGGGAAAAAATAGCTGAAAAAATAAAGAATTATTTCGGCAAGGCGCAGTAGATAGTTTAGTTTTGATTCTTGAAATTCACGCCTGAAGGCGGTAAACAGAACTTATGGAAAACACGCCCGAACAGGAAAAAAAATACGCTAAGATTCTTTGGTGGGTAGGCATGTCGCCTTGGATTTTTTTTACGCTGGTGCTCAGCGCAGTTCTATTGAGTGGACTTCCAAACATTGCTTTATTGGCGAATCCGAAAATTGGATTAGCCTCGCAGATTTATGCTTCAGACGGATCTACCCTGGGTTCATTCTACAAGGAAAATCGTTCCGATATTACCTATCAAGAAATTCCTTCTCATGTAATAGACGCGCTGTTAGCCACAGAGGACGTGCGTTTCAGAGAACACAGCGGAATAGACGTGCGCAGTTTAGGTAGAGCCGCGTTTTCATTTGGAGCAGACGGAGGAGGAAGTACCATTACGCAGCAGTTGGCGAAATTGCAGTTCACACGCGACTTTGAAGACGTAACCATTTTCACGCGTATTGGTCAGAAATTACAGGAGTGGGTCATTGCTTTGCGTCTGGAACGCGTTTACACGAAGGAAGAAATTCTAACCATGTATTTGAATCAGTACGATTTCTTGAATCAGGCCGTTGGAATTAAAAGCGCTGCAAATATCTATTTCTCTACATCGCCCGATTCGCTAACGGTTCCGCAAGGTGCCATGTTGGTGGGTATGTTGAAGAACTCTTCGTTGTTCAATCCAATTAAGCGCGATTCTTTAGTTACTAAGCGCAGAGAAGTGGTCATGGCGCAAATGGTGAAATACGGAAAACTTTCGGAAGCAGATTATGAAAAGTACAGAGCGGAACCCTTGGGATTGAAGTTCTCGCGTGTTTCGCACGACGAAGGACAGGCACCTTATTTTCGCGAAGCGGTTCGACATAAACTCACAGAAATTTTAGAGACACGCGATGCCAATGGCGAGTTGAAATACAAGAAGGGAGACGGTACCCCCTTCAACATATATGAAGACGGATTGAAGGTATATACCACCTTAGATAAAAACATGCAGATTCATGCGGAAGCCGCGGTGGAAGAGCATTTAAGCAAAGAGCTTCAGCCGGCATTCACACGAAATGTGAGGCAGCGTCCGAAAGATAAATATCCGTTTTA
>CANGEF010000131.1 GCA_947452685.1 Flavobacteriales bacterium
AAGAAGCGTCCGAAAGTTGGACTCTTTCAATTCGAAGATCAGCAAGGCTATTTACGCTTAATGGCTGCGCAGCTTTCCGGACAAGCAACCCCGCTTCGCATCTTTCCAACCCTTCCGGCAGCGAACAAGTGGTTGGTGAAGTTCTGCAGTTATCACGGTTTTTCGTTGAAGGCCATTGGCATGTTCAGCGAAGAAGAATTGTCAACGCGCGAAGAGCACAACACACGCATGCTTGAAGCCATGAAGCAAGCGTTCAATCCGCAACACGCCATTCTTACTCACCGCGGAAGAGAGCAAGGCGAGTACGTTTTTGTTTTGGTTGAAGATGGATTGCCCAAGGGTTACGGTTTCATAAATGAACACGTAGACACCATTACTTCAGTAGACGATTTAGTAGATCGAATTACACCTTTGAAAACTTCGGAATTGAGCGCTGGTTTTATTCAGCATTTCATGGATGCGCCACAAGGACACCGCGTGAAGCCGCTTACGCAGTCAGGCGTTTGAAGAGATACTTCGAAACAATAAACGGCACCACAACCAACATTTGAACAGCGTTTAAGTATTCGTTTTTCAACCGAATTTCTTCCGCATACAATTTCCAAACATAACGTTTTGAAAGTCCGTTTGCATCGCATTGCGCCACTGTTTCATTCACGTATTCAACCTTTACATTTTTATTTTTTAGGTGGAAGTGAAACTCGTAATCGCCCAAGATTTGGTACGATGTCTTGAAGTTTCGTTCTTGAAATAACGAACGTTTATAGAGCACGCCTTGTTGGTGAAGCGTGTGCTTCCAGAGCATTCCATTTGGAAATGAAGGGATGTGAATTTTTGTAGTGGCGCTATGTGAAAGCCCCGTATTTTCAACGTTTCCAAAGACGAGGTCTGCTTGTGCTCCACGAGAAATTAAATTCGAAAGCGTGTTTTCATTCGCCAAAATATCGTCGCTTCCCAAGAGGTAAATCCATTCACCTTTCGCAACAGCAATGCCTTTGTTCATGGCATCGTAAACGCCGTTGTCTTTTTCGTGAATGAAGGTTATGGGGAAGGAATAAGTCGGAAGCGATTGAAACGTTTCGGGTTCATTCGCGCCGTCTACAATGACAACTGCAAGCTGAATGTTTTTTTGTGAAGCAATGCTATCGAGGGCTAGCGCAATGCGCGCATCTCGAAAGGTTGGAATAACAACGGTGCATTGCATACGGAAGCGTTAGGCGATGGCTTCTTCTATTTCTTCTGGACGTGGAGACTCGACGAGTTTTTTTCCTTTGCACAAAACAATGCGTGAACTGTATTTGCGCATAGCGTCGTAATCGTGCGAAGCCATAACAACAGCGGTTCCGCCTTCGCTAATCATTTTCAATAAATCTAAAATGCCTTTGGCGGTGGAAGGGTCTAAGTTTCCAGTAGGCTCATCGGCAATAATGAGATGCGGCGAGTTCAACAACGCTCGGGCAATAGCCAAGCGTTGTTGTTCTCCACCACTTAATTCAAAAGGCATTTTTTGTTTCTTTTCAGAAAGTCCAACAAGCTCCAACACGTCGTCTATGCGACTGTGAATGGCGGAACTTTTGTTCCATCCTGTTGCACGCAGCACGAATTCCAAATTGTCTGAAACCGAACGGTCGGTAAGCAATTCGAAATTCTGAAAAACGATTCCCAATTTTCTGCGAAGTTCTGAAATACGCTTCAGCGTGAGCTTGCGCAAGTCTGCGTTGCACACTTGACCTTTTCCGTTCTTCAACGGAATATCGGCATAAAGCGTTTTCAATAAACTCGATTTTCCACTTCCGGTTTTACCAATAAGGAAAACGAATTCACCGTCGAATACTTCGAAGTCTATATCTTCCAACACACATATTTTTCCTTGAAAAATAGAAGCGCGTTCGAGCGATACAATGCAATTGGTGTTCTCTTTCATTGAAGTCATTTAGTCTACCTTGAAGGCTTTCTTGCTCACTTTACCGTTGATGGTAATTTTTTCCATGGTCATTTCAAGCGCTTGTCCGCCCGCATTGATTTGAATGGTTTTCGGGAAAGTCATTCCGTCTACAGTCATGAAATCTTTCATGTTAGTTTCAGAAGTCACAGCACCTTCAGGTCCTTCTTCAATTGAATAAATTGAAACCAATTGTCCAGATGCTTTGTCGAAGTATTCCGTTTTCACCACTTTCTTTTTCTCATTCAATGTTTCAAGCATGTAAACTTCTTTTTCATTGCGCATAACGCTTCCAGCAAGATTCAACGAATATCCGAAATCAGCTATGTGATCGCGAAGGAAGAAGTCTGCTTCCATCTTCGCTTTCAAAACGTCTTTTTCTTCGGTTGGTTGCTCTTTCCCCATTGACTTCACAACCAATTTCGTTCCGTTGAAAATCTGCGTAGACAATTTCACTGGTCCCATGCTTACTTCTTGACGAAGCATTTTGTTATCGAAGGTTAAGGTTTCAATGTTTATTGAAGTTCCTTGAATGTTCATCTTGCCTTCTTGCTTGATGGATTTAACTTTCTTGAATTTGTCTTTGCCACCGTTTGCAGCGTAGTAGGCTTCAACAACAGTAGAAGCGGTAACTCCAGCAGCTGGAGGAATGATTCCTTTCGACACAGTTCCGTCTGTGTTGAATTGCATCACCTCTCCGTTCTTGCTGAACGGTTTCAACTTGTCTAAGATGTCTTTATTTCCAACTACAGAAATGTAACAGTTGTTTGCTTTCAAGTATTTCTTAGCAGCAGCTTGAACGTCTTCCGCAGTGATAGCGTTCAATCTTTCCAAGTACGTTTCGTAATAGTTTTCAGGAAGATTGTATTTCGAAATGTTATAAGCGAATTGCGCAACTGTAGCGGCGTTTTCAAGTCTACGAGCGAAGGCTCCAGACATGATGCTTTTCGCAGATTTCAAGGTCTCAGCAGAAACTGCTTCCGTGCAAAGACGGTCCATTTCCAACAACAATTGTACAATCGCGCTATCGGTAACTTCGTTACGCACGCTAGCTCCTGCGCTGAAATTTCCAATTACATCATCTGGACTCATTGATGAATAAGCACCGTAAGTATACGCTTTGTCTTCACGAAGATTTTGCATTAAGCGTGTTTGAAATCCGCTTCCACCAAGAATGTTATTCAACACAGTTGCTGCTAAATAATCTGACGAGTTAATGTTCAACGGAACAGCGTAAGTCACGTCAATAACGCTCTGCACAGCACCAGGCATTGCCACGAACGCTACTTGATTCGCTTTCAATTCAGCAGGAGCAGGGTAGGTTCTTGTTGGAACCGCGTTGCCTGTCCATTCACCGAAATATTTTTTCGCAGAAGCCAACGCTTGATCCGGAGTTACATCTCCAACTACAACAAGTGTTGCAACCGTTGGCGAGAAGTAGGTTTGGTAGTAACCCATAAGGTCTTCACGTGTAATGTTGTTCAGGGTGTTTTCGGTAACGAATTCCCCGTAAGGGTGACGTGCACCGTAGCGCACCACGTTTCCAATTTTATCTGAAACCGCGTTTGGATCGGTCTTTTCGCTGGTTAAACCAGAGATCATTTGCTTTCTTGTTTTCTCTAACTCTTCAGCAGGGAAGCTTGGGTGAAGCAACACATCTTGCATAAGTGCAAGCAACGTTTCGCTGTGCTTGCTTAAGCAAGCTCCTGAAACACTAGAAGCTGAAGTAGAAAGTGATCCGCCAATGAAATCAATGGCTTCGTCAATTTGTCCTTTTGTCTTCGTGGCTGTTCCAGAAGAAAGTAGATCTCCTGCAATAGAAATGTATCCGGCTTTGTTTCCTTCCGCGATAGGCGTTAGGTTCAACGAAAGCGAATACGTTACGTTTGGAAGCTTGTGGTTTTCCACCACAATTACTTTCATTCCGTTATCTAGTTTGAAGGTCGTTGCTTTTCCAATTTGAATTTTTGGAGCAGGACCGGGCTGAGGAACAATACTTCTATCGAGCGGAGCTTGTTTAGGAGTAGTTTTCTTTGAAGGTTGCGCAATGGCTGTAGAAACAAGCAATGCGGCGAGTAAGGTGTATATGAATTTCATTTTAATTCGAATCTTAGTTTGCAGAAAGTTTAGGGTCGTTTAGGAAGTACAACACCACGCGGTTTTCAGGAGTGTAGTACTTGCGCGCAGCTGCACGCAGGTCTTCACGAGTCACCTTCATGTAACGTTCAATCTCGGTGTTAATGAGGTTTGCGTTACCGTAGTAGGTGTGGTAGTTCGCAAGGCTTTCAGCAATACCTGCCATTGAACTGTTGCTTGAAACGAATTGACTTTCGATTTGATTTTTCAATTTTTCGAATTCCTTTTCCGTTACCAATTCTTCTTTCACTTTGTCGAACTCTTTGTTCATGCCGTCTTCCAAGGTCTTTGGATCTACGCCCATGTTTGCTAAACCGAAAGCTAACGTCAATCCTGGATCTTCTAGGTTGAAAGTGAAAGCACCGCAGAACAACGAAAGTTGTTGTTCTTCAACCATGGCTCTGTTTAGACGAGAGCTTTCTCCGTTTGAAAGCAAGGTGTTCAACATGTCTACTGCGTAGAATTCTGTTGTTCCTTGAGCGGGAATGTGGTAGGCTTGAACAACCATTGGAAGTTCATCTTTTCCGAAGATGGTGTCGCGCACCTCGCCGGTGTTGATGTCTTCTTTCACGGTTGGACGTGGGATTGCGTTTGTTCCTTTTGGAATATCGCCGAAGTATTTCGCGATAAGCTTTTTCGTTTCTTCAACGTTCATGTCTCCGGCTAGCGAAAGAACAGCGTTGTTCGGAACGTAGAATGTTTTGTAGAAGTTCACGAAGTCTTCGTCTTTCGCTGCGTTTAAGTCTTCCATGCTTCCGATTGGAGACCAAGCGTAAGGATGTTTTTTGTAGGCGTGTTTCAACGCTTCAGGAAGAAGGTTTCCGTAAGGTTGGTTGTCGTAACGCATGCGCTTTTCTTCTTTTACGACTTCGCGTTGTGTTTCAATTCCTTTGTTTTCCACTTTCGCGTGAAGCATGCGCTCGCTTTCTAACCAAAGACCTAATTCAAGCTGATTGCTTGGCATAAGATCGTAATAGAAAGTGCGGTCTTGTGTGGTGTTTGCGTTTAGTCCGCCACCAGCGTTCTCAACGTATTTCGCGTATTCTCCGCGACCGATGTTATCTGAACCTTCGAACAACAAGTGTTCGAAGAAGTGCGCCATACCAGTTCTACCTACTTGCTCGTTTTTCGAACCCACGTGGTAAAGCACGGTAACGGCTACGATAGGGGTGCTGTGATCTTCATGAAGAATAACGTGCAAGCCGTTTGGCAAATCGTATTCAATGAATTTAATGTTTTGCGCTTGCGCCGCGAAAGAGCAGAGCAGAGCAACAAAGAGAGTTACTTTTTTCATGTGTTAAATATGGTTTGAAATACCGCTAGCGAAGATACTAAAGCGGAGCTTAGGTTG
>CANGEF010000132.1 GCA_947452685.1 Flavobacteriales bacterium
GGCAATATTGTGCTCTCTGGCATCCAGCCGCTGTGGTACAATTCAACAAGAAAAAAGATAGAGCCGTAATTCACCAGTCCGAGCAAGACACCGGTTCCCAATTCTTTCAACGGGAACTTTTCTTTTCGGAAAACGAGTTTGTAAATCAGGATGCTAATTCCAATAATTCCCGCACCCATGAAGGGCATACAGGTGAACAACGAAAGCTCATTCTGATTCGTGGTGAAGCCTTGAAAATACGCAATGCTGAAATCGATGCTCGTGCTTCCAAGCATGAGCACAACCGGATACAAGAGCATGTCTTTGCTCAACTTGCTTTTTCGGTCTACGCTGAAAAGGTACAATCCGAACATGGCAATGAGCAGCGCTATGGCCTTCAATAGCGTGATTTCTCCTTTGCCCAAAAAGGCCAAAACAATAACAGCTAAGACCAACGACATCTTCGAACTGAGCGTGGCCATGGCAATTCCAGACTTCTTGGCTGTTATGGCCATGAAGTAAAAAACGGAAATGAAAAGCGAACCCATGATGAGTCCGGCTACACTCCAAACAGGAAATTGCAAGGCGCTTTGGAAGGCTTCATGCACATTCGGAACGAAGAAAATTCCACAAGTAAAAGCAACGATATAGTTGAAGACAATGGTCTCGAAAATCTTCGCTTCAATTTGTTCAAAGTATTTGAAGAGCCAATAGATTGCGGCGTTCGTAATGACGCTAAAAATAAGATAGATCATTTGTTTACGGTGACGGTTAAATGATCTACGCCGATGTACTTTTCAGAATAGGGCTTACCCTTTTGAAGGGGTGCTTTCAATCCGGTTTCAATGTTTTTGTTGGAAGTGAATACGCGCATTTCGTTCCACATTCCGCTTTCAATAAAAGTATTTAATATTCCAGCACCGCCTTCAACCAAGATGCTTTGAATGTTCGCAGCATGCAAAACACGCATCCATTCTTCCACGCCCGATTTTTCGAGTGGAAGAATTTCGCAGTTGTATCTGGCTTGAACACTGCTGCCCACCAAGGCAATGGTTCGCGCTTCGTTGTTGAACAACTGAAGCTCTTCCGGAAGACATCCCTTTTCATCGATCACAATGCGAATCGGATTTTCACCTTCAACTAAACGTACGGTCAATGCCGGGTCGTCGTTAAGCGCTGTTGTTGGTCCGACTAAAATGGCTTGTTCCAAACTGCGCCATTGGTGCACCAACTGTCGCGATTCAGAGGAAGAAATAGGGAAGGAGCCGCGTTCATTTTCTTCACGAATCTTATCCATGAATCCGTCTGCGGTTTGTGCCCATTTTAAAATAATATACGGACGTTTTTTTTCGTGGAAGGTGAAGAATCTGCGATTCAAGAATCGACAATCGTCTTCGAGAATTCCTTCGATTACCTCAACGCCATTGGCTTTTAAGTGTTCAATGCCTCTTCCGTTTACTTCGCTGAAGGGGTCGCGCGTGCCTATGACAACGCGCGGAATGCCCATTTCAGTAATGAGGTTTGCGCAGGGTGGAGTCTTTCCAAAATGCGCGCAGGGTTCGAGGGTAACGTAGAGCGTGCATTCCTTCAAAATGCTTTTGTCTTCTACGTAACGAATGGCTTCAACTTCGGCGTGGGGTTCGCCGTAAGCGGTGTGATATCCTTTGGAAATAATTTCGTCGTTGTGCACGATTACGCATCCCACCATGGGGTTGGGAGCCACAGAACCCATTCCGTATAAGGAAAGATCGAGGGCTATTTGCATGTATTCTTCGTGACTCATTCTGCTAATTTATCTGCAATTCCTTGCGCTGCAATCCATGCGGTGGTCCAGGCAGCTTGAAAATTATATCCGCCGGTAACCGCATCAATGTTCAAGACTTCTCCAGCAAAATACAAATTCGGAACAAGCTTGTGTTCCATGGTTTGAAAGTTCACGTGCTTTAGATCTACTCCACCGGCGGTGACGAATTCTTCTTTGAAGGTGCTCTTGCCCGTCATGGGAAGGTCGCAACGAACGAGGGATTCAGCCAGAATTTCGAGCGACTTGTTGCTGCTGTTCGCCCAGTCTTTGAGGAAGAGATCGGCGCGTTGCAAATGCCAATTCCACAATCTCGAAGAGAGTTGATACGGATTGAATGTGACACACATTTTCTTCGGATGCGATTCGCGGAGGTCTTTCAATTCATCGAGCGTGTCGTTGAAGTTTTGATTGATCCAGTTGATGCGAACGGTGGCTTCGTAATTTTTCTCGGCCAACGCGAGTGCACCGAAGGCAGAGGCTTTTAGCACAGCCGGACCGCTTAATCCCCAATGCGTAATGAGCATTGGACCGTTGGTTTTTATTTTCGTGTCGCGAATTTCCAGTTGTGCCTGCGGAACAGAAATCCCTGAAAGTTCGTGAAGTGTTTTATCGTTTATGTGGAAGGTGAATAGGGAAGGGACACGCGGAACACACGGCACACCGTTTTCTTCGAGGTCTTTCCATACGAGTTCACTGGAACCGGCTGTCATTAAAACAGCATCATAAGATTGAAGGAAAGAGAGGTCTGCTGCGTATTCGGTTTTTATTTGAACACCCAGTTTTTCCGCTTCGTTCAGGAAGCAGTCGATAATGGTTTGCGATTTATTGGTGGAAGGAAACATGCGTCCGTCTTCTTCGGTGTGTGTTTCCACGCCGCGATCGAGCAGCCAGTAAATCATGTTGGAAGGTTGAAACGAGAAGAAGGGCGAGAGTAATTCTTTGCTTCCACGCGGATAGAACTTCACCAGTTCTTTCGGCTCGAAGCAGGAATGTGTCACGTTGCATCTACCGCCACCGCTCACTTTCACTTTGCTTAAGAGGTTCTTGCTTTTTTCAAATACGATTACCTCTGCTTCTGGCAGCAATTCCGCCAAGCGTATTGCACCGAAGATTCCTGCTGCTCCACCGCCAATAACTGCTATTCGTTTTCCTTTTCCGTGCATTTTAATTTTGTCTGGTGCAAAAGTAAATGCAAAGTGCTTCTATTGTTGCGCAATCAATCACTATTGAACGTTTTCCCCCACCTCCAGTGGGGGCATTACGGATGCCGCTCGCAGAGCGAGCTCAAAGCAGAGCAGATCAAACAACGAAGTTCCAACAACGCAGTTCAAACAACGTAGTTCAAATTACGCGCAAGTTAAGAGAAGATAAGAAAGGTGAAGAGAGGGGAAGAATGTCTTTGGCGAATGTCTTCGACTTTTTTATTATTGAAGATGCAATAGAATTTGATTCACGAGACTATCCATTTTAGAGAAAGCAAACCAACGTTTCCCCAGGTCTTTCAATGAAGCGCCAAGATGATAGAGTTCTTTTTCATCGAGGATTAAAAATCGATCGTGAGCGTTTTTTAGAATTCGAATTTCAATCGATGGATATTGCGCGTTGTGTTTCTCAACATCGAGTTTCAATTGTTCAGTTATCCTTTCGGTATAAATGGTGCAGGATACTTTTGTATTTCTTTTTGAAAGCTGAAGCAATGTGGTTTCATCTATGTAGTTATCGATGAGTATAACTGACTTTTTTGCTTTAGCAATAAGTTCACTACTGAAGACATAGGCGTCGAAGATTTGGTCGTTGAAGAAGATGCCGGATTTGGGCAGCGACATTTGTTTCAGCGCGGAATGAATTTCATTTATTTGATTTTGTTGATTTATTAGAGAACTTTCTATTGAGCTAATGCGCTCAGACGAAGCGGTAGCAAATGGTATTAGTTTGCGAAGCGTTACAAAAGTTTTTACTATTTCAATAGTGACTTCATGAGCCATTTTTGACCTTAATACTGTTGCGAGCATTGCTACTCCGAACTCTGTAAAAACAAGATTTCCGAATTTGGAATGTTGACCAACATTTTTCAAAGTGTTCTCTTCTAAGGTCACAATTTGTGACCTTAGAGAAAGTAGTTCGGCATTTGAAATTTTAAATGCAAATATTTCAGGAAATCTAACAATGTTCCTTTTAACAGATTGATTAATAACTTTAGTTTGTACACCATAGAGTTCAGCAAGATCTGAAGCCAGCATTATCTGCTGGTTTTTGAATAAGTATATCCGTGATTCTATTTCCGATTTAATAAGATTATTTTCCATTAAGCAAACCTATTTCGCTAATCTGGAAAAAGCACTAACTTTTATGTGCAGGTTATATGCTGTTTATTCAAAGGTGAAATGCTTTGCGAAGGCAACATTAGTTGCGAGGGCGATTTCATCGCGAAGTTCCTTTGGACGAGGGTCTTTGACGATTTTGATTACGCAGTAGGAATTTCAACTCCACTTCGTGGACCAATCCCGAAGGGACAAATCCTTTCAGGACTAATCCCGAAGGGATGTATCCGCTGCGCGGACAAGTCCACTTTGTGGATGTATCACGAAGGGAACTTAGTACCTACGTCTTTCGACGTATTTTTCAGAATCATCGCTATACTCTATTTTCATACAATCCCCTAAAACGCTCTGTAATACTAGTGAATAGATTACAATGATTTTAGGGAAAGGTGAAAATTGATGAAATCTGGTGTGAAATGCAATGAAGAATGAATTACTTTTAATAATCGCAAATAAAAATAGAGACAAATTTAGCTGCAAGCCGTTATGAGTAAAATGAAATTAGTTGTAATATTTATCATCGGAGCTCTCATTGTGGTTAGTTACTTGTTTTTTCGGCAGTGGAGAAATGAAGAGTTCTTACCAACAAGAGAAGAAAAAAAAATTACCCTTAATTTAGAAAAAGTTGAAAAACCAATTCTTTTCAAAGTGAGAAATTGGGGTATAGCAGGAAATCACGAAGAAATAGTGTTATCCATGTCGAATGCTAAAGGATCAGACAAAGAGAATGATTATATATTTTATACAAATGAAGTCTATTACAAAACAGATAGTATAAAAACAATCACAATCTTTGCCCCTGAAAGTTCAATTAGCGAACCGTCAAATAAATTTACAATGCCCATCGTGATAATACACGGTTTGAAAAATGCTGATGAGATTAAGGATTATTCTCAAAATTTTCAAGAGTATGGTTTGAAAAGAATAGGACTTTAATTCAACACGAACGTCAAATTGCTCCGCAGGAATAAAACCTGCGGTTTTCCCATTACGAAGTAGTAATAACGAAGTTCCAACAACAAAGTTCCTCAGTACCCCGGATAGCAGTGGAAAGCCTTTTTGCGAAGCGAAAAGCTTGGAACGAATAGCCGGAAAAGGTTCAGAAAAAAATTATTTGGTAAATCTTTCAATCACCGGAGGAGTAACACCGGTTGATGAGAAGCCGCCGTCGTGGAAGAGGTTCTGCATGGTTACGTAGCGAGTTAAGTCGCTGAATAACGAGATGCAATAGTCTGCACATGCCAATGCATCTGCA
>CANGEF010000133.1 GCA_947452685.1 Flavobacteriales bacterium
ACACGAACTTCAGAGATAGGACCATTGAAAGGAATATCTGAAACTGCAATTGCAGCAGATGCTGCAAGACCAGCTAAACTGTCAGGCATGTGCTCCGTGTCAGCAGAAATCAAGGATACAACAACTTGTGTATCGCTGTGAAAATCTTCTGGGAACATTGGACGTAAAGCGCGGTCGATCAAACGAGAAACTAAAATCTCGTCGTCGTATGGACGTGCTTCACGTTTGAAATATCCACCTGGGAAACGACCCACAGCGGCATATTTTTCACGGTACTCTACCGTTAGAGGAAGGAAGTCTAACCCTTCTTTTGCTTCTTCGTTGGCTACAACGGTTGCCAGGAGCATCGTATCTCCTTGGCGAACGACAACAGAACCATGCGCTTGCTTCGCTAATTTACCAGTTTCAATGGTAATTGGAGCAGAAGAACCCATGTCAATGGTCGTTGTGATTGCTTCGATTTTCATTCTTTTATTTTCGGATATATAGTTCTAAGAAAAAACGCGAAAAGGCAATTGTTAAATTGCCTTTTCTTTGAATTATGCCTGTATATTACTTACGTAATTCAAGTTCTTTTACGATTGCACGGTAACGAGCGATGTCAACTTTTTGCAAATAATCCAATAAGCTTCTGCGCTTACCAACCAATGCAATCAACGAACGTTGTGTGCCGTAATCTTTTTTATTCTTTTTCAAGTGCTCAGTTAAGTGAGCAATACGGTAGGTGAACAAAGCGATTTGTCCTTCTGAACTACCTGTGTCTGTTGCAGATTTACCGTGTTTAGCGAAAATCTCTTGTTTTTTTTCTGTTGTAAGGTACATGCCAATACTTTTTTAGTGATTATTATGTGAGCCTCCAAGTAAATGTTACTTTTCTTGAAAGTGGGGTGCAAAGATACGAAATTTCTTTTCGTGAATGCAAGATTTATTTTAGGTGACTTAAGGTAAGCGCCAATCTCTTCTTCATTTCGGTGCGCTTAACAATGTAGTCGAGGAAGCCATGCTCTAAAACGAATTCAGAACTTTGGAATCCAGCAGGTAAGTCTTTCTTAATGGTTTCCTTCACCACACGTGGTCCGGCAAATCCAATAAGCGCTTTCGGTTCAGCAATATTTAAATCACCCAACATAGCGAAAGAAGCGGTAACACCTCCAGTAGTTGGGTCAGTTAAAATAGAGATATAAGGAAGTCCCGCTTCAGCCAACTGTGTCAACTTCGCAGAAGTCTTCGCCATTTGCATCAAAGAAAATCCAGCTTCCATCATACGAGCGCCACCCGATTTGGAAATACAGATAAACGGACAATGCGCTTCAATGGCTTTGTCTACGCCCATGGCAAATTTTTCTCCAACCACAGAACCCATCGATCCACCAATGAAGGCGAAGTCCATACAGGCAATTACAGCATTCTCATGTTCAATCTTACCAAATCCCACGCGCAACGCATCTTTCAATCCGGTTTTTGCAATGGTGGTTTTAATACGATCCTTGTAATTCTTAGTGTCTGTGAACGTCAATGGATCGGCACTTTTCATGTGCTCAGCCACTTCAATCCATTCATGTTCGTCGAAAAAGATTGAAAAATATTGCAACGATCCAATTTTCTCGTGATACTCGCATGCTTCGCAAACCCAATCGTGTTCTGCATGCTGCTCACTAGTAACAACGTGCTTGCACTCGGGACATTGGTACCACAATCCTTCCGGAATCTCCTTCTTCTCTTGATTCTGCGTGGTAATACCTTTGTTTTTTCTCTTGAACCAACTCATTCTTTTGAAATTTGATTAGACCGCAAAAATAGGTAAACGAACTTTAACTCCGAATCAAAACAATTTGGTCACATGAAAATAACTTTTTGACCTTACATTCGTGGTCTTAAAATTTCATAACATGTCAATCAATCTAAATTCAATTCTTCAAGTACTGGTTCCGAAAGATAAAAAGTGCTTTCCTCTTTTTCAAGCGTCAGTTACAAACGCTGTTCGCACAGCTAAGGTGTTGAAAGAGTCATTTGAGGTAGACAGTGTGAAGCGCATGCAATTGCATTCTGAAATTCGCGATTTAGAGCATGTAGGCGACGATTTAACAGATGCGTTAAAGGTAGAAGTAGAGGCGAATTTCAATGTGCCATTCGATAGAGAGGAAGTGTATCAGTTGGCTATTGTGATCGACGACATTGTAGACGACATGTACGGCGTTTCAAAACGCATTGAACTTTATAAAATTCACAACATTCCAACGGTGTTTGGGGAAATGGCACAAGTCATTTGGGACAGCACGAAAGTGCTTGAAGAATTAATGGAAAACTTGAAGAAGTTTAGATATTCAGAATCTGCTCGAAAGAGAATCGCCGCCATTCGTGATTTGGAAAGGAAAATGGATGATCTTCAGGAAGCCGCAATTGCCAAGCTTTTTAGTGAAGGAGCTGATCCAATCGAACTGATCAAACAACAAGAAGTGTTTGGTTTAATGGCTCGCTCTGAAAAGCGTTGCGAAGAAGCAGCGAGTATCATTGAAGCGGTATTGGTGAAATTCAACTAAGCCATGCAAAAGTCAGTCTGCATTACGGGGGCAAGTTCCGGATTTGGAAAATGCACCGCTGAATTATTTCTGAAGAATAACTGGAAGGTTATTGCATTAGCCAGAAGAATTGAACCGTTGAATGAATTGAAGTCTTTCGCTCACAATGACAACCAATTGCTCATTCATTCACTCGATGTTCAAAATGAAAAAGAAGTCTCTTCTTTTTTTCAATCCTTACCAGCCGAATTCAAACAAATAGATGTTCTCTTCAACAACGCAGGATTGTCGCGTGGAAAAGATGAACTCATCAATGCGAAGCTTGATCATTGGGAAGAGATGATCAACACCAACATCAAAGGATTTTTATATGTAGCCAAAGCTGTTTTATCTATCATGAAAGAGCAGGGCAGTGGCTACATCATCAATACAGGTTCTGTCGCAGGTAGAAATTCATATGTAGGTGGAAATGTATACGGCGCAACCAAAGCAGCCGTTAAGATGCTTTCGGAAAGCATGCGTCTTGAAGCCGCGGCGTATGGTGTGCGTGTTGGAGAAATAGCGCCAGGCGCAGCAGAGACCGAGTTCAGCATGGTTCGTTTCGATCAGAATAAATCAACCGCCGATTCTGTTTACACAGGATTCACGCCTTTAGTAGGAGAAGACATTGCAAATACAGTTTGGTTTTTAGCGAACTTACCCGAGCATGTGTGTATTCAAGAATTGGTAATCATGCCAACCGCGCAGCCCAATGCAAATGTGGTTTATAGAAAATAATCATGCGTCATTTATTTATTGTTTTAGTAAGTCTTGCACTCGCGAGCTGTTCGCCTAAGGAACAAGTTGATCTTATTCTTCACAACGGCACATTTCACAGCTTAAACGCAAACAACGACAATTACGAAGCTGTTGCTATTCGTGATGGAAAAGTGGTCGCTGTTGGTCCGGAAAACGAAATTCTCAACGGGTACAGTTCTCCTTCCATTTATGACATGGAGAAGAAACACATCTATCCGGGATTCATAGACGCGCACGCGCACTTGCTGGGATATTCTTTAATGAAGAACGATTTAGATTTAGTTGGAACAACTTCATGGAATGAAATCGTTGAAAAGCTGAAAGGCTTTCAAAGCAAGCGTTCCAGCGGTTGGATCGTTGGAAGGGGATGGGATCAAAACGATTGGGCAACAGTATCGAATGAACAAGTTCGTCCAGACGGAATTCCAACCAATTCCGCATTGAATAATTTGTATCCACAAACGCCAGTTGTTCTTATTCGAATAGACGGACATGCTGCCATAGCGAACGACGAAGCTATGAAAAGAGCAGGAATGTATGTGGAAGGGGGAGTGCTCTTGGATAATGACATGACGAAAGTTTTGAATGCAATTCCATTGGCATCGAATAAGGAAAAGGCCGCTCGTTTGTTGGAAGGACAAAGCGATTGCATAGCAGCAGGATTAACAACCATTGATGAAGCCGGAATAGACACCGATGATTTGAAAATCATAGACTCGCTGCAAAAGAGTGGCTCGTTTCACCTTCGTGTTTATGCCATGTTGAATGCTTCAGATAAAGACTTTCAATATTGGATGGAAAGAGGTCCAGATACGGCATCTTCTATGTTGAAAGTACGCAGCATTAAGTTCATGGTAGATGGTGCGCTTGGAAGTCGGGGCGCATGTTTGAAGAAGGCATACTCTGATGTTCTAACCACGAAGGGTGCTTTGCTGAATGATCCAGGTTATTTTCGTTTTCGCTTTGCTGCGGCTTATGCACGAGGCTTTCAGGTGTGTACGCACGCCATAGGCGATAGTGCAAATGCGGAAGTCTTAAAGTGGTATGGCGAATTGTTGGAAGGGGTGAACGATAAGCGTTGGAGAATAGAGCATGCGCAGGTTGTCGATTCAATAGATTTCGAAAAGTTTCAGCAGTACAGTGTAATACCGAGTGTACAGCCCACGCATGCCATAAGCGATGCGCCATGGGCGCTGTCGCGTTTAGGTGGTGCTCGCTTGCGTTATGCGTATAACTATAAGAGACTGTTGGGTTTTACGAATATGTTAGCTCTTGGAACAGATTTCCCGGTAGAGGTAATGGATCCCTTGCGCACATTTTATACAGCTGTTTTTCGAAAAGAGTTTAAAGAAGGAAGTGAAACCTTTGCTTCGAATGAATCGTTAAGTCCATTGCAAGCGCTTTATGGAATGACGGTTTGGGCAGCGGTATCGAATTTTGAAGAAGCGGAGAAGGGATCGATAGAGGTAGGGAAGTTTGCGGATTTTACCGTGTTGAATTTGGATATATTGAAAGCGACAGAGAAAGAAATGTTGCGAGCGAAAGTGGATCAAACGATCATTAACGGCCTTGTTTTTCGCGGTGGCAAACAATTGCACTAAAAAAAAACAAAAAAAAGTTTTGGTTATAGAACTTTATAATTGAGGGGTTTGAGTGCAAGTCGAAAAAATAAATGAAAATTATTTTACTAAAACACTTGCGCGGATGAATATTATGACTACTTTTGCGACCGCTTTAGAGAAACAATGTGACTTTAAGGTTAAGAAAAAGTTTAGTAAACGCATCAACGAAGGTTGAGAACGGGATTAAATAAAATAGAAAAAGTTCTTTGATATAATGCAGCAGATAACAGGTTAAATTATTGAGCCACAAGATTAAACAATTTACAATGGAGAGTTTGATCCTGGCTCAGGATGAACGCTAGCGGCAGGCCTAACACATGCAAGTCGAGGGGTAACTAGA
>CANGEF010000134.1 GCA_947452685.1 Flavobacteriales bacterium
ATTCATGAAAACGGTTGCCTTTCCCGAGTAAACATGTTCTCTGCGCTGACGCTGAGGAATACTGAAAAAAGCAGTGTCTAATTTTTCTAAGGGTGTTTGGCTAAGAAGAAAATACTGATACATGTCTTCGTTTCGCTTGAATTGTTTCTTTGTGAATTTTGGAAAATGCTTGAGTCTGAATTTTGAAACAATTTGATAGGAATAGTCGCTGGCTTTCCAAATGATATTGCTCGGTGTATTCAATCCATTCGGCATTAAAAACGAGCAGAGGTATTCAACCATGGCACTTGATCCACCGGGATTGTCCCGCACATCAATAGCAATTTCGCGAATGCCTAATTCCCGAGTAGCTTGAAAGAACTTGCGGATTTTTTTGACGTCGTTTTGAAATGGTCGAGAAGAAAAGGAGTTGATCTTTAAAACAGCTTTTCCTTCATTCAAATAAAAGGTAGCTTCTACATTTTTTTTATTCTGGTTGAAATGAGCTCTTCTGATTTTTTGAAGTTCTCTTATACTTACAAGAGTCACAGCTATACTGTCTAACTTTCCGTCGTTCTGAAATACGATTGTTTCAAGGTCACCTTGTTGCTGCGTTGCATTGGCAAAGAACTGCGAAGGAGTGTAATAATAGGGGGCAGCTTCATTGCTAGCATTCATGGCCTGTCCTTCATCTACACCCCATTCTTTTGCTAACGCATGCAATTCCTTCATCGATAATTTTCCGATGGAAATGATTTCACTTCCTACAGGAGGTCCGTTGATGTAATCTTTTTCAACATAAAATTTGCCGTCAATGGGTTGAATGAACAAAGGCAAAAAACCGGAGTCGTATCCGCATGATTCAAACATCAAACGAAACACGTGCGTCTGCAAATGCGAATCTTCAACAACGCGAATAAATCGATTTAAATTCTGTGCATGCTCAATCATTGTTTTGTCTTCGGAATAGAAGTCAAATGCTTTTTTGTAAGCTTCATCGAAGGCCTCTTTGCCGCAATAGGCATAGGGGTCCGGATGAATTGCAAGAAGTTTTTCTTCCAGTTCAAGTAGGTCGTCAATTAAATGGTCAGCGCAAATGCGTTCAACATTTCGTTCGCAACGATAATACGATTTTGAATTCGGGTCGAAGCACGTGTCTGACTGCGCAGATATCTGAACAGCCGCTAAAAGAAAGACGAACGAAAAAAGTTTGCGCACTTATTCGTCGTTGCGTTTTTTAACCATGGTCAAGATTGTCGCTAACGCTACCGTCTCTCCGGTTTCGTCGTAAACGTCAACCAAAAACTTCACAATACCTTTTGGAATATCGTCTTCGCTGCGCTTCTCTTGCGCAATCTTTTCCTTCACGGTAAAGCGAACGGCTATGGTCATTCCCGGATAAACAGGTTTTGTAAAGCGCGCTTCATCAATTCCATAATTCAACAAGACTGGACCTTTCTTTGGGTCGACAAACAATCCCGCAGCTTTCGATAAAACGAAATATCCGTGAGCCACTCGGCGCTCGAAGATGGTTCCTTCCAAGGAAGTAGCGTCCATGTGTGCATAGAAATTATCTCCACTCACGTTCGCGAAGTTTACAATGTCGGCTTCAGATACGGTGTGCTTGTGCGTGAAGACAGTATCTCCAACAACAAGGTCTTCGAAATGCTGACGGAACAAGTGAGGCTGCGCTTCGGCTTGTTCTGCACCTTGCTGATAAACACCTGTAATGGCAGTGATCATAGTTGGTGAACCTTGAATAGCCGTGCGTTGCAAGTAATGCATAACACCGCGTTTTCCACCCATTTCTTCTCCACCTCCAGCACGACCCGGTCCTCCGTGAACAAGCATAGGCATTGGGCTTCCGTGTCCGGTACTTTCTTTCGCGCTAGCTCTGTTCAACACTAAAATTCTTCCGTGATGCGATGCTGCGTTCAACACGAAATCGCGAGCGATGCTCGTATCGTTTGTAGTGATGCTGCACACCAAACTTCCTTTTCCTAATTTCGAAATAGCTACAGCTTCTTCAGTTGTTGAATAAGGCATAAGCGTAGAGATAGGCCCGAACGCTTCCACGTTATGTGAGCTTAGTTTTTCAAATGGTTTGTTGTTCAACAACAAGGTTGGCGACATGAACGCACCTTTCGAATCTTCTGCTTCAATAAGATTGAGCGCATCGTTTCCGAATACAATTTCACTGTCTTTTTTTAATTCGTTCAACGCGGCAAGAACATCTTCGCGTTGCGCCTTTCCAGCCAACGATCCCATGCGAACTTTTTCGTTGCGCGGATCTCCAATGGCAGTTTGTCCAAGTGCTTTCACAAGCGCTTCTTGAACGTCTGACAAATATTTTTCAGGAACTAAAATTCTTCTTACTGCGGTACATTTTTGTCCGCACTTTACCGTAATTTCTTTGCGAACTTCCTTCACAAATAAATCAAACTCCTCTGTGCCTGGTGCTGCGTCTAGTCCGAGAATAGCGGCGTTTAGCGAATCGGCTTCCATCGTAAATGGAATTGCTTGATCGACAAGTCGAGGATGTGACTTCAACATTTTTCCAGTTGAAGCTGAACCGGTGAAGGTCACAACGTCCTGCATTTCCAAATGATCGAAAATACCGTTAGCGCTTCCGCAAATCAATTGCAAAGCTCCTTCCGGAAGAATTCCTGAAGCGTGAATATCGCGAACCACCACTTCTGTTACATACGAGGTCAATGTTGCAGGTTTCACCACAGCAGGAACACCCGCCAATAAATTCACTGCTATCTTTTCCAACATTCCCCATACCGGGAAGTTGAATGCGTTAATGTGAAGCGCAACGCCTTCCTTCGGAACCATAATGTGGTGACCAATGAAGGTTCCTTCTTTCGAAAGTTTGGCTAGTTCTCCGTCTACATAAAACGAAGAATCTGGGAACTGCTTGCGCAAAGAAGCGTAAGCAAAGAGGTTTCCAATACCACCGTCTATGTCAATCCAAGAGTCAATCTTCGTAGCTCCCGTCTTCACGCTCACGGCGTAATACGCGGCTTTGCGCTCGGTTAAATACATGGCCAATGCCTTCAACATTCTTCCGCGTTCTTGGAAGGTCATCTTGCGAAGTGCAGGACCTCCCGTCTCGCGACCGTAGTTCAGCATAGCGCCGAAATCGAGTCCGGAGCTATCTGCTACCGCTACCAATTCTCCATTAACCGCATCGAAAAGTTCGGTTCCTTTTCCGCTGCCGGAAATCCATTGCCCAAGGGCGAAATTTTGAAGTTGTTGCATCTGATTTTTCTCTTGTTGCGAAGTTAATCGGAAAGTGCCGCACTTGGAATGATTGATGTATTTTTACAGCATGAATAAGGTTACGCATTTAATTACCGGCGGTTGTGGTTTTGTGGGAAGGAACATGGTGAAGAGACTTTTCAACACCACCGAGGCGCAGTTGATTTTCATCGATGATCTATCGGTTGGAACACACCCCGACACTTGGCTCAATGCCACCAAAACGAACTACGGTGAAGGCTTCACAGTATACAACGGAAGATTGTTATTTATTCATGCCGATGCGCTGAAGGTGATGCGCGCTTTTTCAGAAGACGAGAAATACTTCGAAAAGAATTTTCAGTTTGAAATAGATCGCATTAATGATGTCTTCCATTTCGCAGCTATTGTAGGAGGAAGAAGTAAGATCGACGGAGATCCAATGGCAGTGGCATTGGACCTAGCCATTGATGCGGAAATGTTTTACTGGGCCTGCAGATACAAGCCGGAAAGGCTTATGTATCCAAGCTCTTCAGCCGCTTATCCAATCGATCTTCAGACAGTAGACGGTGCCATCGCTTTGAAAGAGTCTGACATTGATTTTAAGAAAATGGGTGAGCCCGATATGACTTACGGATGGAGCAAACTTACAGGAGAGTTCCTTGCGAAAATTGCTGCTTCACATTACGGATTGAAGGTAACGTGCATTCGTCCGTTCAGCGGTTACGGAGAAGATCAGGATCTAACTTATCCTGTTCCAGCTATTGCAGCGCGCGCAGCGAAGAAAGAAGATCCGTTTGAAGTTTGGGGAAGTGGAAATCAAGGAAGAGACTTCGTTCACATAGACGATGTGATTGATTGCATCTTGTTGGCTATGGATCACATTCACGACGGAACAGCCATTAATATTGGAATGGGGAAACTCACTTCCTTCAATGAAATTATTCGCGTGTTCTGCGGATATGCAGGATACGAGCCTACCATCAAACCTTTGTTGGACAAGCCGGTGGGCGTGCATTCACGCTATTGCGACATGACTTTTGTTCAAGAAAAATTAGGATGGAAAGCGAAGATCTCCATTGAGGAAGGCATGAAGCGAGTGTACGAAGCAGCAGTGAAAAAATTGGCGACACAGCAGTAAATGAAAAACAGAACCATTGTTTGCTTCGGTCCGGGTCCGCGCTTCAAAGGCGGTATGCAGAACTACAACACTTCGTTGGCGTTGGCATTGGACAAGGAAGAGCGAAACAATGTGCATATTGTTAGTTGGACGCAACAGTATCCAGCAATCATCCCTCGTGAATTCGTAGACAAAAGCAGCACCACGGACTTACTTCAAGGAAGTCGTGTGAAAGTGACTTACTTAACGAATTATAACAATCCGTTTAGTTGGAAGGAAACAGCCGATTACATTGTTTCATTGAAACCAGAAATGGTAACGTTTCAGTGGAGCATTGCGCTACAAGGATTGCCTATGGCTTTCATTGCGAAGCGCTTGCGCAAGGCGGGGATTCATGTGGTGTTTGATATTCACTTTGTTATTCAAAAAGAGCACAGCTCAATAGATAAGTTTTTGACGAAGTATGCCTTGAAGCACGCTTCGTCTTTTGTGGTGCACGCGTTGCATACGTTTGAAGAATTGAAGACCGTCTTTCCCGAACGTTCATTCGGTTTGGTAGATTCACTCGACATCACGAATAATTCATTTACGCAAGTCGCGAAACTGTATCATCCGATTTACGACTTGTACAAACCCATTCCGAATTTCAATTTGGAAGAAGAGAAAGCGAAGTTGGGATTGAAGAAGCACGTATTTTTGTACTTCGGATTTATTCGCAGATACAAAGGGCTGGACATGGCTATTCAAGCGTTTGCTGAATTGTGTAAGGAAAGAGACGATGTTTCGTTTTTGATTTGTGGAGAGTCTTTTTGGAAGACCCTCGACGATTCGAAGTGGAGCACGAAAGTGAAACAAACGCTTTTTGGTTGGGCGAAGAAAATTGTGCTTCGCAAATCAGA
>CANGEF010000135.1 GCA_947452685.1 Flavobacteriales bacterium
CAAGTTATTCACAAAGTATCTTCAACCCAAGTTGTAAAACTTTTGCCCCCACAATCAATCACTCTGAACTAATTTTGAGGTCCTTCAAGAACCGAAAACCTATGGCAACAGACAATAACTACAAACCGAAAAATCCACGCAAAGACAGAGTTTCCGCCATTCGCGACTTCATGCCAGCGAATGAAATGGGGAAACTTCCGCCACAAGCCGTTGATTTGGAGGAGGCCGTTATTGGTGCCATGCTACTTGAAGGGAAATCGCTGAACGCGGTCATCGATATCCTCAAACCCGATTCGTTCTACAAGGAGGCAAACGGAGACATCTTCGAAGCCATTCGTGATTTATTCGGTGCTGGTCAAGCAGTAGATATTCTTACCGTTACACAAGCCCTTCGCAAAGCGGGTAAACTCGACTTCGTCGGCGGTCCATTGTACATTTCACAATTGACCAACCGTGTTGCCTCTACCGCCAACATTGAAACACACGCGCGTATCGTTTCGCAAAAATTCATTCAACGAGAATTAATACGCGTTTCGAACGACATCATTAAGGCAGCCTACGACGAAACCACAGATACCTTCGACTTGCTCGATAAAGCAGAGAGCAACATCTTCGAAGTTGCGGAAGGAAACATTCGGAAGTCTTCCGACAAAATGAGCACCCTCGTGAAGTCTGCCATGGAAGCGATAGAACAAGCTCGGAAAAACAAGGACGGTATTAGCGGAACGCCCACTGGATTCAATGCAGTAGATAAACTTACAGGCGGATGGCAGAAGTCTGACATGATCGTTATTGCCGCTCGTCCGGGTATGGGAAAAACAGCATTCGTTTTATCCATGGCTCGAAACGTAGCTGTCGACTTCAAGCGTCCAGTTGCTGTATTCTCGCTCGAGATGTCAGGCGTACAATTGGTTCAACGTCTAATAGCCAGTGAAACCGAGATCAATGCTGAAAAACTTCGTAAAGGACAACTGAAAGATTACGAATTGACGCAGTTGCATCATCAAGTGGTGAACCTGTCCGAGGCCCCCATTTTCATCGACGATACCCCCGCACTTTCGGTATTCGAATTACGCGCGAAATGCCGTCGATTGAAATCGAATCATGGAATTGAATTAATCATCATCGATTACCTTCAACTTATGACCGCTGGAGACAGCAAAGGTGGAAACCGCGAACAAGAGATTTCAACCATCTCGCGTTCCATTAAACAAATTGCAAAAGAATTAGATGTCCCTGTAATTGCCCTTTCGCAATTGTCGCGTTCTGTGGAAACGCGCGGCGGAGATAAACGCCCAATGCTTTCCGATCTTCGTGAATCGGGTGCGATTGAGCAAGATGCCGATATCGTTGGATTCATCTACCGTCCAGAGTACTACGGGCTAACCGAATTCAACGACAACGAGCGCACACCTTCTCAAGGTCTCGCCGAATTAATTATTGCAAAACACCGGAACGGTGGTCTCGATAATATTCGACTTCGCTTCATTGCGAACCTAGCGAAATTCGCCGACGTCGACGGATATAACTTCAACAACGAGTTCAACGGTGGGTCAACGGAAGCTAGAGCGATTCCCGCGAACAACGCCTTCCTAGACAGCGGAGCTACAACGATAACAGTATCTTCTAAGATGAACGACGATTTCGGCGATGACGAGGACTTTACGTTTACAGGCGGGGAGGAGTCGCCGTTCTAGGCGAAGAATGTTGGCTATGCCAACTAATGTCCGAAGGACGAATGCCGATGGCGAATGTCTACGACTAATGTCTTAAAGACTCAAATGAATCTTGCGAAGCATCGTCGAAGACTGTCGTTCGAAGAACATTCGCCATCGGCATTCTAGCGAAGCGTAAACCTTCTTTCTAAAAGAATATCCTTATACTCTGCATTAAGCAACAACATTCGCTCATACTTCCCTTTTAATTCGCGAAGCGAAATGCCTTCGCTCACGGAAATTTGCCCATTAACTTGAATGTTATAATTGCTGAAGCCAATGCCTCGGGCGTGTTTCTTTTGAAGCTGTTTTATTTCTCCGAAAACTTTCACTTCATAAGGCTGACTAAATTGATCGTCGACCCAAACAATAAAGAGCGAATCGTTTTCAACTTTATACGTCAGCAATTGCGGAGCGTAACTCTCTTTTAATTTCTGATGGAAGATTTTTTCCTTTCCCAAAACATCAATACTGCTCCACGAAAACGAAGGCCACACGTCATTCAACTGCCAGTACAAGGTGCCTCCGCAGCGCGGACTGCTGCGCTGAACTTCAATGGCGCGACACATGCCTTCGGCTTGCATTTCTTGCGTAAGCTTCGCATACTCAGGAACTGGAAGTGTGCTTGCTTCCGGATACCACTGCTCGGTGTATTGCTTCATTAAACCAAAACCGCGTGCGTTTTTCTGATGCAATTTTATTCCTTCGGAATTCATGTCGTAAGGCGCAAGAGGCGACATCAATTTCAACACATCTTCACTCGGAAAACTCTGCATACCGAACTCACTCATGAACCGGGGAACCTTCGTTTCCAACACTGAAAAAGGCTGTGCGTCGTGCCACAAGCCCCAATAATGCGAGTCTCCAATATCCATCGATTCCTTGTTTCCTCTTCCGAATTGCGGAGATGATGGCCAGTAAGGAAGGTTCGAGAAATGACCAACAATACCCGGTAATAGCTGATTGAACAATTGATTGTATTCGTTGTCAATAGCGGCAACCGTTGTATTCGAAAGCCCTGACTTCCATCCCCAATTCGACCAGCCTTCTGCGTTTTCGTTGTTGCCGCACCACAGCGCCATACAAGGATGATAAGAAATTCTTCGAACATTTTGCTCCGCTTCTTTTTGAACACTTTCTAAAAATTTAGCGTCGCCCGGATACATGCTGCACGCAAACATGAAGTCTTGCCAAATGAGAATTCCCAGCTCGTCGCACAGCGAATAAAACAGATCGCTCTCGTAAATTCCTCCACCCCAAACGCGAAGCATATTGAAGTGTGCGCCCTTGCATTGTTCCAATAAAATGCGGTATTCAGCTTCGCTGTTTACGGAAGGAAGCATGCGTAACGGAATGTAATTCGCGCCCTTCATGAAAATACTTTTTCCGTTTACCTTGAAATAAAAACTCTCGCCGAATTCATCGGGTTTGTTCACCAACTCAACGGTGCGAACCCCCGCTTTCATCACACGTGTATTCGCTTTACCACTTGCCGTTTGAAGAGTGCATTGCACCAAATACATAAACGGAGTTCCAGCGTCATTCGGCCACCACAGCTTGGGTTCATTCAATTCGAATGGAAAAATGAAATCGTGTTCTCCCACGCGCGAAACAAATTCTTCCTTGAAAATCTGTCCACCGAAATTAAATGCTACCGCAATTTTTTCTTCTTTGTCGGCGCGATAGTGAATGTGCGCACGCATCTGTGCTTTTCCTTCATTCAATGAAAGCGTTTCCACACCAAACGTTTCGAAAAGCAAGTCGGTGTGTCCAACCAACTCTATATTTTTTGTAATGCCGCAAGTCACCAATTTCGGTCCCCAATCCCAACCGAAATGATACTGCGGCTTTCTGCAAACCGCGCGAATGCTGTCTCCTGGAAGAGGTAAAATGCGTTCCGCTAATTTTTGTTTCGCGTAGGCTTCAGCCGGAGAAAAAACAATGCGCAGCTTATTTCCTTTCGGAAGAAGTATTCCTTTCACATTGAAATCGAATTGAACGAACGCGTTGTTCGTTTCACCCAGAAAAATATTATTCAGAAAAATTTTCGCGTAAGTGTCTATTCCATTCAAACGCAATTCAATTTTATCTTGAAGAAGCATGTTCGGCTCACAAACAAAATCGTTCAACGTGTATTCCCAATTTTTTTCTCCCACCCACTGAGCAGGTCCTTCGTTCGTTCCAATAAGTGGATCTGCAATTTTTTTATTCAAGACTAAATCTCTGTGCACATTACCGGGCACAACGGCCGACATGAGTTCGGTTTTCCCTTCCTCATTGAATACCCATGTCATGAAGGGCGAAGTCAAGTTTTGCTTCACGCTTAAATTCTGTGCTGCCAACGAGTTCATGAGTAAAGCGAATAAAATAAAAAGTGCCGTTCGCATATTCTATCTGTTGTGTTGTGCGTTTTGAAGGGTAGGACGCTTACCGAAAATCTTCATCTCTATTACACCGCGTAAATAGCCCCATCCGTAACCAATATGTAAAATGAAAAAGCTTAACAAGGTTGAACGCGGTTCTTTGCTGTTTGCACGAAGCGCAAACGTTAACGCTAGAATGAAATAGAGTAGAAGCGGAATGGCCATGAAAACCGAATACTTCGGAAGAATAATATTCGTAAGCAAAAGCAAGATGAGGTAGCACACAAACGCGAACGGAACCAGTTGTCGCATTGTAGTAATTTGTCCGTGAAGCAAGTTCACATATACCTTCCAATAACCGTATTGGTAATATTGTTTCAATAATTTATTTAAGGTTCCGCGTACGTAATATTTGGAATATAATTCAGTGTTCAAATAACATTTCATGCCGTTCATTTCCATTCGGAAATTGAACTCGTCGTCTTGATTGCGAATGAGCTCTTCTCTGAAATAGCCAATTTTTTCAAACACTTCTTTTCGATACATGCCGAAGGCAACAGTGTCTACAAATCCGTTTTTATTTCCAGTTCTGAAATGCGCATTGCCCACGCCAAACGATGACGACATGGCGCATCCAATGGCTTGTGATGTCGCATCTTGATATTCGTTAATGATTATTCCACCAACACAATCCGCTTTCGGATTTTCAATAAACGTCTGCATACATTTTTCAATGTAGTCATTCGGAAGAGCCGCGTGTGCGCCAAGAATCATTTTGAAATCTTCGGTACTTGCTTGCAACCCTAGGTTCAGGGCAACTGGAGTAACGCGACGTTCATTCTTCAACACAACAATTTTATTTTCATGTTGAAGGGCAAGGTGCTGAAGCTTTTCAAGCGTGCCATCTGTGCTTCCGCCATCGGCAACGTAAACGCGAATGTTTCCTGAATAAGTTTGATTCAAACAGGATAGCACACATTCTTCAATGTGTAACGCTTCTTGAAAGCAAGGAATGGCAATGCCTACAGAAGGATGGTTCATTTTGAAATTTCGTTGTAAAGTTGAACAAGGGTGCG
>CANGEF010000136.1 GCA_947452685.1 Flavobacteriales bacterium
GATTGGACTGAATTCAACGAGGTTGTGAAAGGAAATGGCCCATGCAACAAAGAGCGAGTTGCTGCGAAGCAAAAGGCTTGGAGTGAAGGCGAATGGGTTCGTGAAGCGGCGGTGGCTTATGCTGAAAAGCAAAAAGAAAAAGCCGCACAGAGTGCAGCTTAATTCATAAACAAAAAACTAAAATTTAAATGGAACGGAGCAGTTGAATCAACTGCTCTTTTTCTTTTACACCGGCTTCCTTCCACTTCATTTCTCCATTCTTGAAGATCATAAGTGTTGGAACGGAGCGCACGCCGTATTGCGCGGCAATGGCCTGATTGCGATCGATGTCGATTTTTATAATGCGTGCTTCGTCGCCAATGGCGCTAGCCAGTTCTTCTAAAATAGGGGCTTGGTATTTACACGGGCCGCACCACGTTGCGAAGAAGTCGATGAGCACAGGCTTATCGCCTTGAATAATATCGTTGAAGCTTCCTTTCATTTTTGTTGAATTAGCGATTGCATTTTATTCCAGCTACCTGCATTGTGAACATTGGTGAATCCCATTTGCTTCAATTGTGAAACAGCAGCACCGCTTCTCATACCACTTCTGCAGCAGAGAATAATGGCTTCGTCTTTTTTCCAGACTTTCGCTTTTGCAGGTATTTCTGGAAGTGGAACATTGCTTGTTCCTTTCGCATGACCTTCAGAATATTCTCCTTTGGTTCTCACGTCAACCAGCTTTGCACCATCGCGCATCAGCTGCACCAAATCGGTCTTTGGTTTTCCTTTTAAGAATGAAAATAGTCCCATTATACGAGTGCGTTTACTTCCATCCAACCACCGCCGTTATAAACCTCTTCTACACCCTGTTGTTGAAGGTATCCGGTTGCCTGTCCGCTTCTACCACCCGAAAGGCAGCAAAGCACAAGCGGCTTCGGCATGTTCTTGAACTCTTCCACTTTCGTTGGCACTTCTTGCAACGGAATATTTATTGAACCCGCTACATGTCCACTTTGAAATTCTTCTCTTGAACGGACATCAACAATTGTTGCCGTTCCATTTTTTAAAGCTGCTAATACATCCATGTTGTTTGAATTTTGAGCGAAGGTAGAATAGGAAATTGCATGGTGCTGTGAGGAGAGTCACATAATGTGCACGCACGAATGTTGCGAAGCAACGAATGTGCAAGCACGAATGTTGCGAAGCAACGAATGTGCAAGCACGAATGCCTGCGGCGAATGTCTTCGACGTTTTTAATTACAAAGTTCCAATTATGCAATAGGAATTACGAAGTAGGAATAAAGTCTTCGACTTTCCAATAACGAAGTCCCAAAAAAGAGAGCCCCTACTTGTGTGTAAGAACTCTCTTTAGATTTTTCTCCCCCAGCTTTGCTGGGGGCATGTCGGATGCCGCTCGCGAAGCGAGCTCTATTTAATCACTTCAAATCGCTTCACCACTTCATTTACTTTAATGAAGTAATTTCCGTTGTTGAAATTTTCAAGCTGAATGAGTTCGTTGGTTGATTGAATTCTGTTTTTATAAATCACTTTTCCAATGGCATCGAAAACAACATACTCTTCTCCGATAAGTGGTGTATTCACCTGAAGTGTAATACTTGATTGGGCCGGATTAGGATACAATGAAATTCTTGTTGAAGTGAATTCTTCAATGCCTACTGTTGAGTCTAGAATATTCGAATGCGAATAGACTAAGGTTCGCTGCGGATCGCAGCTCACACCAGCCACTTCAATCATGTAGTAAGTTTCTCCAGCAGGCGGATTCACATCTGTGTATGAATTTAAATTGCTTGCAATTGTGGTAAGCAGATTAAGTGAACTTGCAGACGAACCTCTGTAGATTGAATAGCTTCCAAAATCAAAACCTTCGTAGCTACTCCACATAAGATTTACATTATTTCCTAGGCCTTGGTTTGCGGCTAGGTGAATGGTTTTGTGGAAATTAGATCCTGAAGATAAAATCCCACAAGTATCTATTAAAGCAAGTTTATATCTATTTGCTTGCACTTGCGGATTGGAATTTACATCTTCAAAAATTCCACTAGAACCATATGCAACTGTTCCAATTTGCGCATATTCATTTGCAACATTGGTTTCTTTCAATACAACGTATGAATTAATCAAATCTGAAGTAACCGGTTCCCACACCACATTGTTCTTTCCTGTTACCTGATCTACAGTCACAATACAAACGGGCACTGGGTCAAGGATTGAGAAGTTCACATCCATGGGAATTGATGTAGTTGAACAACCTGAGTTATCTGTGACAGTAACAAAATAACTTCCTGATTGGGTGACATTGATAGAGGTAGCATTGGAAGTGCTATTATTCCATTGTATTGTATTGTAATTGGTATCTAGCATACTCAATGTTGCCTCGCCACCAGCGCAGCCTTGATTGGTTTGCGCGAGTGTAATTGACGGAACAATAACACTTGGGAATTCGTTGATATCAATAATTAATGAAATTGCACTGCATCCATTTTGAGTAATTCGGACCTGATAATTTCCACTAGCTGATACATAATAATTTGCATAAGTTGCTCCTGAAATTTCTTGACCATTTTTATACCATTGATAAATAACATTAGATTCATTGGTAGCTGAAGTCAACAAGACAGAATCTCCCTGACAAATTGAAGTCCCTGATGAACTTGCAACACTTACGGAGCTTGCGCAATCATTGTTTACAGCAGTTAAATGAGATGATGTCTGACATCCATACCACAAATTCAAAGAAACTCCATGACAGCTCCATGATGAATTATTCTCGTTGAGTGTAAGCTCATAGGGACCATTCTGACCCCATGCAACCGAAACTAGATTTGTCCCTTGCCCAGACAAAATAGTGCCATTTGTTGCACTCCAATCGTAAGTGATAACGTCGGTGTTCGCACTTACCCCGTATGAATAAATATTTGATGGTGTTATATTTGATTCCCCAAAAATTTCAGAAGGAGAAAAATAATCCTCTACTTGATAGATTGCACCAACGGACCATTGACCTCCGGTGTCAGTTGCAATAAAGCATGCATATGTTCTAGATTCTTCTGCAGGCGTCAAATAAACCCACATTCCCCATTCATCTGTCACAAATATACCAGGAGGAACTTCTGTCCAACCTGAAGTTAATTGGCCTTCAGGTGCATCTACAATCCCATTCTTATAATACCATTGAGCGTTGCCACTTAAAGAAGGAGAAATTGCAAATTGATAAAACGGAAGATAACCACTCATTTGCTCGCATTTACGCATTGTTTGATTACCTATTACCCCGTATGACCACCTTGGACAAATCTCACACGTCTCCCAACAAGCAAAAATTCGATACTCCGTGTCGAGATAACTATAACCTTGAGAGGAATTAAACAATCTATGGACATTTGAGTTAACATCTGTGACCGAACAAGTAGAACCCATGGGCAAATTCTCAGTCGTACTGCCGTTTAAAAAAGTATACCACATGCCGTTCAAGTGATCTAAGCTGTAGGATATAATATTTCCAAATTGATCTGTAGCCCATGGAAGCTCAATTCGGACTTCCCATATTCCATTACCCATGTCATTCATAGGGATTGGAACCCAATTCGAAAGATTAGGGTTTAATGAAACATTCTGATTATTTAGATTCCAAGTGTGGTTGAATTCTCCAGAGATAAAAACACCATCAGGGGACACATTCTGTCCAGACATATCTAAGTAAAAGTTTAAAAATGCATTTTGTCCTGATGATACAAATGCAATTGTCACGAAGATGATTGTTATAAATTTTTTCATTAAGAATTCTTTATTTTTTTTTCAAAATAATATTTCAATTTCCCCCACTGCTCATCAAAACTCATTCCTGCAAAGAGTGGTTTAAGCCATGTTGAGTTCGGGTGACATTTTTGTTCTTTAGCAAGCATGATGTACATATTATGGCTGTACTCAGTATTTTTTTCTTTAGCGAAATTTCTTTTTGCATGGGTTATAGCAGTCCACAAATCCCATTCAGAATCAGAAAGCGAAGCGCCAAGAAAAATAACCGGATTGTTTAATAATTGGGAATACCAGCTCAGATCAATTGAATCCCAATCAATTTTCTGAGGCTTTTTGTGAAGCCCAAAATATGCCTTCTCATTTTTTTTATAATGATTGCGAATACTATCAAAGGAAATGAGTAATTGCGAGTACTTATGAATGCCTAACACTATTGAATTTTTTCTGCGGATATTACCATGAGGATACCAAAAACGAATTGATTTTTCACCTGTGTTTCCAATTGAACGATAGTCAGTCATCCATTTAATTCTGGCCTTACTTTTTGAAGATAGATTTTCGGCACATGAGTTTTTATTTTCCCATTCAACTTTCGTTTGATGGTTCAATTCTTTGGTACAAATTTTCTCTGCTACCGAATCATAATTCAAAGAAATTATATCAGAAACCAAATCAGTATTGAACAAGAATTTCAAGTTGTCGTATGCGCAAAAATCCAGTTCCAGTGATTCATTTTTTAAAATATCCTTGACATCAGCCAATAATTTAGCTTCCCGCATATGAGCGGGAGCGTCATTTTCTTTTTTAGCTCTATCTAATATCAATTCTTCGAATTGTAAAATGTAGTTTTTATTCAAACATGTTTTACTACCCAATTGTATAAGCAACTGGTCCCAATTGCTCAGACAGAGACTATTTCCAATTGCTTGTTTGTGGAAACCAGAGCCAAGCACTAGAGTGAATTTTCTCGCGCTTGAGTTACCTTTAATTGCCTTAATTTCTTCCTGAATATTTATAGGTGATTTAATCTGCATGGTATTTATAGTTTACTTCACCACCTCAAACTTCTTCACTCCCCCACCAACTTTCAAAACATAATTACCTGCTGCAAATGATGAAGTGTTAATGATGGTGTTGGTTGAAAGAATTTGTTGCTTCAAGATTTGTTTACCGAGTGCATCGAAAACAAAAACATCGGTGCCGATAAGTTCAGATGTGACTTGAAGGTTGAGTTCGGTGGTAGCCGGATTAGGATACAAAATCAATTGACTCGAAAGCTCTTCAACGTTTGTTGGAATAACAACCACATCGTAAGTCACAACATCGCCAGTGCAATTGGTAGCATTCGTCTCAGAGACAGAGATCTGACCAATTCCTGTATTCGCCCACA
>CANGEF010000137.1 GCA_947452685.1 Flavobacteriales bacterium
CGCGCTCGTTGATTCCGCCTTTTACAGGAGTTCCTGTTCCTCTTGAAACAATAGGATCCATAGAGTCTACGTCGAAACTGATGTAGATTTTATCGCAAGCACTTAAGTAACGAAGAATCTCGCGGCTCAATTTGGTGATACCCGTTTTACGAAGCTCGTTGGTTGAAACCACTTTTACTTTGTTCTGCTTGATTAACGCTGCCTCTTGTTCTTCAAAGTCGCGAAGTGTAATGTAGACCAAGTCGCGGTATTCAATCTTCGGACAGATATCGCCCACATTCTTCAACATTTCCCACAAGTCAATGGTTTCGTAATCGAGGTCGTTGACTTTCTCTTCAATGTTGTCTTCGTTCAATGCCGTAGCGAGTGGCATTCCATGAAGGTTTCCGCTTGGGCTCGTATACGGACTGTGTAAATCGGCATGTGCATCGATCCAGATAACACCCACACGCGATTCAGGATACGCCATGCGAATTCCGGCAAGGGTTCCTCCAGCGTTGCTGTGGTCACCGCTCAAAAGAAGAGGGAATCTGTTGTCACGAACAGTATCGCGAACCGCAGCACCAATGCGCTCGTACATTTTTAAAACGCTGCGAATGTGCTTCGCGTAGCGACTTCCAGGATTGTTATGCAAAGCGGCGTTGTCATTCGGAATGACAATGCTTCTGTATTTTTTGAAAAAGCCTGAACGGAAGTCGAGCGCTGCAATTTTTAATGCATCTACTCCTAGACTAGATCCGCGTGTTCCTGCTCCAACTTCACTCGGAACTTCGATAATTCGAATGTTTTTCGCTTTTTTGTTAATCATAATGCAAAGATAGTTATTGAAGTGCTCTTCTTACCCAATGTTCGGCGTGCCCTTCTAAAATGATATATAGAGTCTCGAAACCTTCATCAGGTCCAGTATATGGATCTGACACTTCCTCATCTTCCAGATATAAACTAATTTTTTTCAGATCCGATTCATTGCGAGCAAGTGAAGCAACATCTCTGAAATTCATACGATCCATAACCAAAATAATATCGTAAAGATCGAAATGTTCCAATGAGAATTTTTGAACCTGATGGTTGGAAATGTCTACATTATACTTTTTGCCAATAGCTACAGAACGCTTATCAGCGCCACTTCCAACATGAAATCCTAAGGTGCCGGCACTTGCAACACGCAAGGGAAGGTTCATCTCTTGAGCTTTGGATTTCAAAACACCCTCAGCCAAAGGAGATCTGCAGATATTACCTAGACAAACGCAAAGAACTCGTTTCATTTCTTCTCAATTCCAATTGCAAAAATGACATTTCGCTTGTTGAAGTCCCAATTCATTTCACGCCACTCAGCAATGGATTTAGTAATCACATATCCGTTCTGACTGTGCACATCACACCCAATGCATAACAGCGTTGTGGGTTGAAGGTGCTCGCGCAAATCGTCGTACACATGATGACTGCGATAAGGAGCATCCATAAATAATTGCGTCACCTTGAACTCTGAAGACTGTCTCTCCAGCATCTTAATTTTCTTCATACGCTCACCTCGTTCACGCGGAAGGTATCCGTGAAAAGTAAAAGATTGTCCGTTTAACCCCGAAGCCGCTAGCGTGAGCATGATAGATGATGGACCTGTTAAAGGCACCACCGGAATGCCCATGCGATGCGCTTCAGCAACAATCACCGCTCCGGGATCTGCAATGCAAGGCATACCCGCTTCGCTCATGAGTCCGCCATTCTTTCCTTCTAGAATTGGCTTCAACCAATCCTCGTAACCGAGCTCTTTACTGTGCTCGTTTATAACATTTAACGTAATTTCTTCGAAATCTTTGGTGTAGCCATTTTTTCTTAAATAGCGACGAGCCGTTTTCAATTCTTCTACAAAGAAGATGTCCAGCTCCAACAACAATTCATTGTTAAATGGAAGGTGTTCCATCTGATGAAGATCTCCAATAGGAGTTGGGAAAAGGTAAAGCGTTCCCGGATTTTTTTTAGACATAAGCGGTATATCGAAGTGATATTTTTTGCGTCCGTGAAGGTACTGCAACAATTCATTTCATGGAAAACAAAAAAGACAGCCGAAGCTGTCTTTTCCAAATATTGAAATTCAGATTATAAATCGTCGAATGAAATGTCGCTTGAAGAAGATGTAGGTTCTTCAGAACTTGACTCGGCCGCTGGAGCAATTTGCTCACGACCTGATTCTGAGTTTTCGTTTTCAGATGTTTCAAATTCAGAAGAACGGAAATCGCCGGTATCTTGTAATTGGCGAATGTGATTGATGGTGTCTTCCAAGCCTTCAATGAATTTATCGAAGTCTTCTTTATACAAGAAAATCTTATGTTTTTCGTAGCTGGCTTGACCGCTATCAGAAAATCCAGAGCGTTTGCTCTCGGTAATTGTCATGAATAAATCGTTGCCTCTTGTTGTTTTTACATCGAAGAAATACTTGCGTTTGCCCGCACGTACCTCTCTTGAAAAGACATCGTCGCGGTAGTTACTTCCTTCTGCCATAGCTGTTAAAGTTTTCGTTCAATTTGGTTAAGTGTACCAAAAATAAAAAAAATACTCACATATCAAAATATTCTTGCCTTTTTTTACAACGAATCATTCAGAGAGGGAGTCAGTCTATAACGATCTTCGCCGTATCTACTTGCCAATTTCTTCATTTCCCAGGCCACTTGATCAAGTCCCAACTCTTTTCCCCAAGCAATAAGTCCCTTCGGATAATTCACACCCTTAGTCATGGCTAAATCTAAATCTTCGGCACTAGCCAACCCTGTTCGAAGCGCTTCGTAGGCTTCATTGATAAGCATGCATAAAATACGCTTGCCTATTTCTTCTTGACTTAAGATGTTAAGCGATTCGGAAGCATTCGTTGCTCCTTCCTCATAGGAATAGAATCCTCTTTTGCTCTTTCTTCCGAACCAACCGGCTTCCACATGACGCTTCTGCGTGGTGCTTGGCGTATATCTCGGATTGAAGTAATTCGCAGCGAAGACGCTTTCGGTAACGGCATAGTTAACGTCGTTCCCAATCAAATCCATTAACTCGAAAGGCCCCATCTTGAATCCCAAGGCTTTCATGGCTTCGTCAATTTCAGAATAGGTCGCCATGCCTTCATCGTAGATTCGAAGTGCTTCCGAATAGAACGGACGAGCCAAGCGGTTGACAATGAATCCGGGTAAATCTTTCGTTACAACAGGAGTCTTACCCCAGTGGCTTATGGTAGCTTGAATTTCAACCAATCTATTTTTATCGGTTTGAAGCGCTGGAATAATTTCAACCAGTGGCATTAAAAAAGCTGGGTTGAAAAAATGAATTCCCCAAACGCGTTCCGGGTGTTTGCATGCCGAAGCAATTGCCGTAACGGAGAGACTGGAAGTATTGGTTGCTAAAATACTGGTCTTCGGCAACAAGGCGTCGAGTTCAGCAAAGACAGCTTTCTTCACCGCTAAGTCTTCTACAATAGCCTCTATAACCCAATCGCAATCGGCTAAGTCATTCATGTAACGCACAAAACTCACTTGCGAGGCAAGGGCTGTTTTCTTTTCTTCCGTAATCTTTCCTTTCTCTACTAACTTGGAGAACTGTGCGTCCAAATTATTCTTTGCACGAAGCAAAGCTTCTTCATTGGTGTCGAACAATGCTACATGTTCTCCGCCCATTAAAGCCACTTGCGCAATTCCAGTACCCATGGCACCCGACCCAATAATTCCTATTTTCATGTTGCAAATTTCGTTAGTTTTGGTGAAGTGACTGCACGTTATTTCAAAATACATTTTCTTTTCGCTCTAGCTTTCATGTGCTCGGCATATGCAAAGGCGCAATCGCCTGTTAAATTAAAGGAATTAGCGAAGCAAGAGATCGACAACAGAAACTGGCCCGCCGCATACGATTGGGCGAAGCAGGCCTACTTGTTAGATTCCACAAATTTTGAATCTCAAGTCCTTCTCGCATTGTGTGCCAATGAAATAAAGGAATACGAAGAGAGCAAGCGTATTTTCGAAAGCATTGCTGAAAAAGACATTGGAAAACTTCAGCCCGATGCGAATTATTATTTAGCAAGAGCACTGAAGGAACTGGGATTTTACGAAGACGCAGAAATACTTTTCCGGAAATATGTCAAGAAGAGCCGTACCAAAAACGTCCTCTTAAAAAAGAAGGCCGAGCAGGAAATCAAAAACTGCGCTTGGGCAATGAAGAATATTCAAACAGACGATTCGCTGCACGTATACAGATTGCCGAATGCGCTTCAGCACGCAAGCGCCGATGTCTTTCCGCGCATGGATGACTCCTTGTTGAATTATTATTTTTATGAAGAAGAGAAGAAGATCTGGAATCAGGTCACTCGTCCACTTGAAAATGGAACGGTTACCGTTCAAACACCAATGGCTTTCGGATACATGACTTTCCTTGGAGATACCGCTGTGGGTATTGAAACGAAAGAAGGAATAAGCTCCATGCTCATGCTCGTTCGTCAAGATTCAGCGTGGGTTGTAGCGAGTAAATTGGAAAAGTTAAACGAAGGGAATTCTTCCATGCCCCATCTGGTGCGCATTAATGGCGTCTTGCACTTGTTCTTTGTTTCAGACAGAGAAGGTGGTGAAGGTGGAAAGGACATCTGGATTGCCAGAGAAACGAAAGGTACTTGGACAAAGCCCTTCAATGCAGGGGGCAGAGTGAATACCATAGATGACGAGCTCTCGCCATTCTATTTCAACAACAAACTCTACTTCACTTCTACTTGGTACGAGGGCTTTGGCGGATGGGAAATCTACTACTCAAACGGAAAGCCCGGAAGTTTCCAACGTCCGGAAAATGCTGGACGTGGATTGAATTCGAACTACAACGATTGGGGGTTGAGCTTCAATTCGGAAATGGGAATCGCTTTTTTTAGTTCTGATCGACCGTTGGACGACGGATCGAAATTCCCTCCGTGCTGCACGGATTTGTATGCAGCAACCTGGCAGCTAAAAGAGGAGGAAATAACAAAGACCAAAACAGATTCGCTATACACTTCCTTGTATGAATTGAATAAAGTTCTTCCCGTTAAATTATATTTCCACAACGACGAACCGAATCCGGATTCGAACGACACCACCACGGCTTTTACCTATTCTGAAAC
>CANGEF010000138.1 GCA_947452685.1 Flavobacteriales bacterium
GACATTCAATCGATTGGAGCGAAGATGAAATAGCTCTTTACCAATTGAGAAGTATATTCGCACTCAAATCTATTTCGTATGAAATTTACGGCTGAACAAATTGCCGGTATGTTGGAAGGAACAGTTGAAGGAAATTCTTCAGCAGAAGTTTCAGGTCTTTCTAAAATTGAAGAAGGTAAATCGGGAACGCTAACCTTTCTGGCAAATCCGAAATACATTTCTCACATTTATTCTACAGGTGCAAGTATTGCTATTGTTTCAAACGATTTCGTGGCGGAACAATCCTTGCCTGAAACCCTTACGCTTATTCGGGTGACAGATGCCTACGGAAGTTTCGCGAAGTTGTTAGAGGCTTATAGCCAATTTAAAAGACCACGTCCGGGTGTTCACGCATCTGCTGTTATTGATGCTTCAGTTGTCATTGGTGAAAACGTACACATTGGAGCAGGTGTGGTGATTGAAGCCGGAGCTTCCATTGGAAACAACGCAGTAATTATGGCTCAGTCGTATTTAGGCGAGCACGTGAAGATTGGAAATTTCACTACGATTCATCCAGGAGTAAAAATATATAGCGACTGTGTCGTGGGTTCGAATTGCACGCTGCACGCCGGTGTTATCATTGGTGCAGATGGATTCGGTTTTGCGCCGCAGGCCGACAATCAATATGCGAAGGTTCCTCAGATTGGAAATGTTGTGATCGAAGATCGCGTTGAAATAGGTGCGAATACAGCCATTGATAGAGCCACGTTGGGTTCTACAATTATTCGTGAAGGGGTGAAGTTAGACAACCTCATTCAAATTGCGCACAACGTTGAAATAGGTAAGAACACCGTCATTGCAGCGTTAACAGGAATTGCTGGAAGCACCAAGATTGGTGAGAATGTTATGATAGGCGGACAGGTTGGTATTGCAGGACATTTGACCATTGCCAATGGCGTGAAAATCGCTGCGCAAACAGGCATCAGTGCTTCGGTATTGAAAGAGAATGTTGTTCTTCAAGGAACGCCTGCTGTGGATACCATGGACTTCAAAAAATCATACATCATTCACCGCCGATTGCCGCAATTGCTCGAGCGCATAGAGCGACTTGAAAAAGGTCAGAAGTAATGTTATTGCTTCCTTATCTCAAACATGTACTTTTTGCGAAAGGACCTCACGGGGTTCATTCACCGTTTGTTTTTAAACTCATTACTGAAGTGCTGAAGCAGGAGCGTCCTGCTGTTTGGAATCCGATTGAAGCATCACGCAGAAATTTGCTATCAAACGATACGGTTTATGTGGTGAAAGACTTCGGTGCTGGAAGCAAAGGCCTTCAGACTACTCGGACTTATGCGCGATCTGTGGCTTCTAGCGCCATGCCGAAGAAAAAAGGAGAAGCCCTTCATTTGTTGGTGGAACATTTACAGCCTTCCGGGCTGTTGGAAATAGGAACACATTTCGGAATAGGTACGCTCTATTTATCAGCGGCCCTTCCTTCCACAAAAAAAATAATAACGCTGGAAGGAGATCCTACCCATGCAGCAGAAGCGCAATCTCTTTTTCATTCCTTCCAAAAAAATAATATCGAGGTGGTTGAAGGAAATTTCAACGACACCCTTCCAACTACATTAAATGCATTTCCTGAAATGGAATTTGTTTATGTTGATGGAAACCACACGGAAGATGCTACGCTTCGCTATTTCGAGGTGCTGCTTCAACATAAAAATATCACGTGCATTGTCTTCGACGATATCTATTGGAGCAAAGGAATGATGCGCGCATGGAAAAAAATATGCGCCGATTCACGCATTGAATTGAGCCTTGATTTTTATTGGTTCGGTGTGATCTTCCTGAATGGAAGAATGCGCAAGGAGCACTTCGATTTGTACTTACCGCGCTGATTTGTCGGGCGGTTCAAGAGGTGTGTCAGAAAATGCTGACAGTTCTGTCACATTTCAACCCGAATTTCTCAATGGCATATTGGTTGAAATGCGGGGTGAAACAAATTGAAAATTTAAGAACATGAGTAAAATAATAGGCATTGACCTCGGTACCACGAATTCGTGTGTATCTGTGATGGAAGGAAACGAGCCCGTGGTTATCGCGAACAGCGAAGGAAAGCGCACCACGCCTTCTATTGTTGCTTTCGTAGAAGGTGGTGAGCGTAAAGTAGGAGATCCTGCAAAGCGTCAAGCCATTACGAATCCAACGAAGACGATTTCAAGTATTAAACGTTTCATGGGATCGTCTTTCTCTGAAACAGAAAAAGAAGCGACCCGCATGCCTTACACGGTAGTTAAGGGCGACAATAACACGCCTCGCGTGAAGATCGATGATCGTACGTATACACCTCAAGAAATTTCAGCCATGATTCTTCAAAAGATGAAGAAGACGGCTGAAGATTATTTGGGTCAAGAAGTAACCGAAGCGGTTATTACCGTTCCTGCATACTTCAACGATGCGCAACGTCAAGCGACGAAAGAAGCAGGCGAAATCGCTGGTCTAACTGTGAAGCGTATCATTAACGAGCCAACTGCAGCGGCATTGGCTTACGGACTAGACAAGAAGTCTCAAGAGATGAAGATTGTCGTGTTCGACTGTGGTGGTGGAACGCATGACGTGTCTTGTCTTGAGTTGGGTGACGGCGTATTTGAAGTGTTGTCAACAGACGGAGATACGCACTTGGGTGGAGATGACTTCGACCAAGTAATCATTGACTGGTTAGTTCAAGAATTCAAAAATGAAAATGGAAATTTAGATCTTTCGAAAGATCCAATGGCTCTTCAACGTTTGAAGGAAGGGGCAGAGAAAGCGAAGATTGAATTGTCGAGTTCAACAACGACAGAAATTAACTTGCCGTACATCATGCCTGTTGACGGAATACCAAAGCACTTGGTGAAGTCGTTAACACGTGCGAAGTTCGAGCAGTTAGCAGATTCGTTGATTCGCAGAACCATAGCACCTTGCGAAAGCGCATTGAAGAACGCTGGATTGTCTGTAAACGATATCGATGAAATTATTTTAGTGGGTGGATCAACACGTATTCCTGCTATTCAAGATGCAGTGAAGAAGTTCTTCGGAAAAGAGCCAAGCAAAGGAGTGAATCCTGATGAAGTAGTAGCTATCGGAGCTGCCATTCAAGGTGGTGTATTAACCGGAGAAGTGAAAGATGTGTTGTTGTTAGATGTTACTCCGCTTTCATTGGGAATTGAAACCATGGGTGGTGTATTCACGAAGTTGATTGATGCGAACACGACTATTCCAACGAAGAAGTCTGAAGTGTTCTCAACAGCGAGCGATAACCAACCAAGCGTAGAGATTCACGTGTTGCAAGGAGAACGCGCCATGGCGAAAGACAACCGTACCATTGGAAGATTCCACTTAGACGGATTGCCACCAGCGCCAAGAGGGGTTCCTCAAGTAGAAGTTATCTTCGACATTGATGCGAACGGAATCATTAACGTATCTGCACTTGACAAAGCAACCAACAAATTGCAAAGCATCAGAATCGAAGCTTCTAGCGGATTAAGCAAAGAAGACATTGAGAAGATGAAGAAGGAAGCAGAGATGAATGCAGATTCAGATCGCAAGGCGAAAGAAGAAGCAGACATCGTGAACCAAGCCGATTCATTGATTTTCCAAGTGGACAAGCAATTGAAAGAGTTCGGAGATAAACTTCCAGCAGATAAGAAATCAGAGATCGAAGCGTCTTTGGAAGAGTTGAAGAAAGCGCACGCTGAAAAGAACCTAGACACCATTAAAGCGTCTATGGACAAATTGAATGCAGTGTTCCAAGCGGCTAGTGCAGACATGTACAACAACGCTGGCGGAGCTGCAGATGCGGGTGCTGGAGAGCAACAAGCAGGAGGCAACGACGGTGAAGTAACCGATGTTGACTTTGAAGAAGTAAAAGACGACAAGAAGTAATTCGAATCGAAAACAATAAAAAGGCCTTGAATTTTCAAGGCCTTTTTTTATGCGTTGCGTTTGCCTATCCAGAAATTGAACAGGCTATTGTTTTCTGGAAATGAAATGTGCGATTGCTGAATAATTGGAAGTTCAGGTTCTGAATGAAGGGTAAGATCCATCTGCACGCCATTGCGTAAAATAAGGAGTTGCGTGGTGGTAGTAGATTCTATAAGGAAGTTCACGTTGCGGTCTACTGCAATTCCATCGATGGCCAATATCTCATCGCCGTACCATAAACCGCCAATATCTGCCGCAGAATTCATGCACACCGATGTGACTTTTGATTTGCCTAGTTGAATGTCTACACTAAAACCGAATAAACGTTCGGTAGCGATTGCTGAAGGTGACCAGATAAGTTCAATACCAATTTTATCAAATGCGTTTTTCAAATGTTCTGAATAGTCTACCGCTTTTTCAGCGATGTTTTTTCTGAAATCATGCGCGTTTGAAAGTCCCGTAGATTCTAGCGTTCTCCAATAATCTTCAACGGAATATCCGTTGTTGTTTTTCGCGAATGCATGGTACATATTGCGCATAACATCGTCGAGTGATTTCATTCCATCGGTAGCTGCAATGAGTTCAATATCGAGAATCATGGAAAGCAAAGCGCCTTCGTTGTAGATGGAAACTTTTCTCCAAGGAACCCCCGGTACATAGCCATCTAGCCAAGTATCTATGCTGCTATCAGCAACACTGTAAGAGTGTCTTCCGTAGTTTCTGTGGTGGGTGTTCAACCATTTTTCCAACGATTGTTTCCAAAGGTCGTTGTTCCAAATGTTGCTTCTACGTAGGCATAGATCACCGTAGTAGGTGGTTACTCCTTCGTCTACATATCCGAGCTGCGTATAATTTTCTTTGGTGAAATCATAGGGCATCATTTCAATCGGACGCAATGTTTTTACGTTCCAAGTGTGAAAGAGTTCATGGCTGCAGATGGCGAGTAGTTCGTTGTACTTCTCTTCACGATCGAAGTTTTCGCCGTGTCCCATTACAATCACTGTGCTGGTTGTGTGTTCTACGCCGTGGTGCATGAAGTAGGGCGTGAAGTGCAGCAGGTAGCGGTATTTTGAAACCGGGAACTCTCCGAAAATATTCAGTTGAAGTTGGGTGTATGTTCGAACATCGTTCCAGAAACGTTCGAAATTCAAATTCGTAATTCCGAA
>CANGEF010000139.1 GCA_947452685.1 Flavobacteriales bacterium
AGTTGTTGTCTTATTTTCTACTTGAGCAGATGCTACTCCTGCGAAGAAGAAAGACATGGCTACGAACGCGATAAGTTTTTTCATTTTGCTTATTATTTGAATCAAATATAGTGAAGCCATGAATTAACGCAATAGAAAATAATAAAAGTCTTATTTTCGTTGCAGAAACATGATAAAACTTCACTCCAAACAATCGAATACGTGGACCTCGTCTATTCTCATTGGCGTTTTGGGCTATGCTTTCGTGATGTTGTTCGGCTATTTCATAAGTTCTGCTCCAGACAAACTTATTGTGAAGCCCATTGTTCCTGTGGTTCAAGAGATGGAAGTTGAGTTGGAAGCTCCACCAGAGGATGTGGGAGGTGGCGATGATGCTGGAAATTCTAAGATGAGTGAGGCGGTTCGAAACCTAATTGCTTCAACTGAATCTGCAAGAGTTAACGAAGAGGTGAATTATACTGGGAATGAAAATCGTTCCGGTAATGCGGGAGCACAGGGCTCTCAGAGTGCCACGAATTATGAGAAGCAATTGCGTGATCAGCTCCTAACCAATCACACCGATCATTCTGCCGGAGCTGCTAATCCTTCCGAACGGTCCACTTCCAACAATAACAACAATGCTACTGAACAAGGTGGAAACACCAGTTATTCAGGGCCTGTTACAGCATCATTTACTTTGAGTGGAAGAAGCATTAAACAAGCGCCGAAGCCCACGTATAAATGCAAAGGAGCGGGAACGGTTGTGATAAACATTACCGTTGATGAATGGGGAAAAGTTGTGAGTGCGAAAATGGATGAAGCACGTTCTTCGAAAGACGCTTGCTTGTCTTCCGAGTCTGTTGCTTATGCCCAGCGTTGGCTGTTCAGTGGTTCTTCAAGTAAAGCACAATCGGGAACAATCTCTTTTACCTTCAGCGCGCAGTAGCCACGTAGTCTGCGAGGTATTCGAAATGAGGAGTTAACGTTCCTTCCAAAGTCGTTTCGGTTCCCTTCCACAAAATTCCATCGGTATCGTTATTCAGCAAAGCAGGTAAAATGCTTTTCATGATTTCATTTCCGAAATCTTCACTTGCATCTTTTGGAAGTTCACACGGAAGATTATCAATAGACATAACCGCCACTGCATTTTCATTTCGAAAATCAACTTCTAATCCGGTTGTTGGATCATATCCAAAAACAGAATCGCTCACTTTGCTCGCTTTGATGGTGCAGGCAATGGGTCCGTTCAAATCGCATGACACATCGGAAACTACTTTGCATCGCGTGTTTTGTTGGAAGAAAGACTGGTCAAGTAGTATTGGGTTCTTCGCGCTCCACAAGTGACAAGCGAAGTAGATATCTGCATGCTTCACGTATTCGCCAAGGGCGCTTGTGTACAAATTCGGATTCGAGTAGAAATCTGATTTATTGAAAGGCGTTCCATCGATTCGCGCGTACATCTCGGGCGTGTCTATGTGCGTGTAGACTCCGTTTTCATTTGGGTTCTGAAGGAACTCTTCTGCAGAAACTCGTTTGAGGTTAAGCAGTTCCATCATTTCTTGTGCTCCGTTCCCTACTCTACCCCACCCCGTAAGCACTGCGCGAATATTTCCGAGATCCGCGTTTTTCAAAATGGCATCGAACTCTTCCCTTCCACTTAAAGTAATTGGAGATGGAATATTGAAGCGGTTGTGTTTCAATCCGAACGTTCTTACACCTTCATAAACCCCTACAATGCCGGCGTATCTGCCGAAACCAATGATTCGTTTTCCGTCGGCACCTTTGAGCGCTTCATAATCGACCAATGAAACTTTTTTTTCAAGAATGGTTAAAAGAAGTTTGGCGTTATAAGGTTGTTTCTTCAATGTGTGGGAAAAGAAGAAATACTTTTTATTTGGAATTAATGCCACTGCAGGCACTTCCTTCACACCGAATAAAACATCACAATGAGAGACATCGCTTGAAACGGAAATTCCTTGCTGCGTATATTCTGCATCTGCAAAGCAGCGGTGCGGGCTTGTTTCAACGGTTATTTCAATTTGCGGAAACTGTTCCATGACTTGCTTGCATTGTGCGGGAGTCAGTGGCACTCTGAAATCGGGTGGTGATTTCCTTTCTTGAATAATACCAATTTTAATTTTCGTCATTGAATTGAAAATGGGTTTGCGAAGATAAGTTGCAAGTTCCTTGCAATCGCCTTTCAAATAGACTAATTTTGCAGTGCAATTCATTGCTACTGTTTAGGGCCCGACCTTGGATTTGACAGCAAGAAGAAGCAATTTGTAAGCATGCAGAGCGCTTGGTATTCTCGCTCTTAAATCTCGGGGTATCAGTCATAACTGACAACAATTCATACGCACTTGCTGCCTAATCACTGTATGTGATTACGCTTAATCTGGCTCAAGGAGTTAGACAAGTAAGTCTCGCCAACGACCCCGCTCCTGGTAGTTGGTAATGAGGCTTCGCCGAAGGGAGATCGCCAAAGACAAATTCTGTAGTCGGAGGTTAAACACACAGGATAAGCAAGATTTTGGATGTTATTAACCTGCGTCTTGTCGAAAACCACTAAATAACTAAGCATGTAGAAACCCTTTTGATTCCTTGTTTGGACGCGGGTTCGAACCCCGCCGGGTCCACAAAGAAAAGCCTCGAGAGATCGAGGCTTTTTTATTTTCATTGTTTTCTTAATAATTCGAAAAGGGCGGTATTTATATAAAGTGTCTCTTTCCAAACTTTCTGAGATTTAAGAATCTTCTGGCTTTCAAGCGTTTTCAAATATTTCGCTGCCGTAATTCTAGAAACAGATAAGCGCTTTTCTAAAAATTCACTTTTACAATAAGGTTGCTCGAAGAGTAATTCAACAAGCTCATTATTGTAAATCTTAGGAGCCTTCTTTTGCACTTCCATTCTTGTTTTTTCTAAAAGTTGATTTATGGAAATAACCTGATTCAATGCAACTTTAGATGTAGCCTCAACCGCTCTGAGGATAAATAATATCCATCCTTCCCAATTTTCTTTTGTTCTAACTTCTTGCAAAAGCTGGTAATATTCAGACTTATGTTCAATTATGTAACCACTCAAATATAAAACCGGCTTTTCAATAAGGCCTGACATGATTAAGTACAGTATATTAATGATTCGTCCAGTTCTGCCGTTGCCATCATAGAAAGGATGAATACTTTCAAACTGATAATGCTGAATTGCCATTTTTATCAAGTATGGCACTTCATCCCTTTCATTGATATACCGCTCATAATTCCTTAATAAGCGCTGAATATCGTCAATATTATCTGGAGGCGTATAAATTACCTTTCCTGTTATTGAATTTCTCAGCGCAGTACCAGGAAGCTTTCTTAAACCAGCGTTATTGTCTTCCAGCTTTTTCTGAATTTCAATAATTGCATTAATCGTTAAAAAACCATTTTTTTTGATAAATGCCATGCCATAAAGCATAGCTTCTCTATAACGCAGAACCTCTTTTGTTGCGCTGTCTATTTGAATTCCATTTGCTGACAATGCTGTGTAGAGTTTGTCCTGAGTAGTAATTACGTTTTCAATTTCTGAACTGGCCTTTGCCTCTTTAAGTATTGCGGCATTGAGCAAAATATTTGGATTCGGAAGAATATTAACCATCCCCTTCAATTCGGCTAAGACAACTGATGATTTAACCAATTGCTTTAAAATTCGATTTGATTCAAAAACTTCCGTTGCTGGTGGCAAGTTGGGTAGGTTGTTATAAGCCAAGTCGAGATTTAACCTTTTTTCCTTCTGCTTTTTCACGATATTCTTACTTTACAAAATTGAATTGTCATGTAAAAATAATACTATTTTCTTTACTTGACAAGGTTGTCATGTATATTTTTTTTTACATGAAGAATTTTCAAACAGAAAGAAGAAATAACTATTTCGCGAATTCCACCTTCATCAGTTTGTTCCAACTGCCTCTCGTGAAGTCTGGAATTTCAACCGGAGCGGAATTGTTGTTCAATGAAATTTCAGTGAGTGGTCCCAAACATGACCACTCTGCTAAATCGTAAACGTCCATGTCTAAAGGCAATCCGTTGTGAAGACAATAGATCAATCTGTAATCCATGATGTAGTCCATTCCGCCATGTCCACCAACCTCTTTCGCCTTTTCTTCAATATCAATGACAATCGGATGTTTGTATTTCAACATGATTGAATCTTTCATTCCCTCTGAAACATAATCGTGCGCAGTGAATTTCAAATGACTTGGATTCAATTCATCGCTCAAAAGTTTTGAATCGAGTGCGTATCCTTCAACCGGATATTTATTTGCGAATCCGTTTGTTCCCGTAAGCTGATACATCCGAGTGTATGGACGAGGCGTTGCGACGTTGTGCTGAATCTCTATGGTCTTTCCCATTTCTGTGCGAATCATGGTTGTGGTGTGATCTCCGTTCTTGAAGTCTATCAGTTCTGTGTTTGTTGTTTGCTTAATGTGGGCCGGAATATTCACAACTTTCGTGTCCATGGAAACGAGGTAATTCATTTTATCTCCGCGATGAATATTTAGCGCGAAACAAGCCGGTCCCATGCCGTGTGTTGGATAAATGTCTCCTCTGTGATGCTGGTTGTAATCCAAACGCCAGTTGTTCCAATAGTATTTCCAGAACGGTTCAAGGTTATGAATGTATGAACCTTCAGCGTGAAGAATTTCTCCGAACAGCCCTTGCTGCGCCATGTTCAACGAGGTTAATTCGAAGAAGTCGTAGACGCAGTTCTCGAGCATCATGCAATGTTTACGTGTTTGCTCGGAAGTATTGATCAACTCCCAAATTTCATTCATGGTTAATGCGCCAGGAACTTCCACCACCACATGCTTTCCATCTTTCATGGCTTGAACACTCATCTTGGCGTGGTTCAGCCAATCGGTGCAGATGTAGATCAAATCTACATTCGGCAAAGCGGTTACTTTCTTCCACGAATCTTCTCCAACAAATTCTTGCGCTGCAGGAAAACCTCGCTCTTTCAACGTCTCGTTGCACTCCTTCGCATTTTTTTCAACCATATCGCACAACGCAACAATTTCAACTCCGTCTATGTAAGTCATGCGACTCACCGCCTCCGAACCTCGCATGCCAAGCCCTATAAAAGCAAC
>CANGEF010000140.1 GCA_947452685.1 Flavobacteriales bacterium
GGCAGGATCTGGCATTTCAACCTCCTCTAACAACGACAAGATTTTGCTTTTTCGAATTTCTTTTTTTTCATGTTGAAGGCATTCTTCCATTTGCTGCTGACAAGTCATAGCTGGATTGAGCGCGGTCATAGGCTCTTGAAAAATTACCGCAATCTTCTTTCCGCGCAGCAAAATCAAAGCTTCGTCTGTGGGATTCACCGTTCGATCTTCCGAACCCAACAATTCACCCGAAAGAAAAATCTCTCCGGAAGGAAATGTTAAATTTTTTGTTGGAAGTAAACCCAGCAACGACATGGCGGTTACCGATTTTCCACTTCCAGATTCACCCACCACCGCAGTTATCTTTCCAGGGAAAAGCCCATAGGACAAGGCATTCACAACAATTCTGTTGCTGAAGGCCACACTTAAATTTTGTATTTCCAACAAAGGTTTCACTACCTGCAAGATGAATATTATTTCAGTTGGAAAGACACCGCTCCATTGAAGAAATAAACATTGCAATTGCAATAAACCTTCGCGCCGAACAACCTTCTTACTTGAACTATTCTTAACTTTATAGAACCTTAAAACCATTCCTTGTGAAAAAACTTATTTTTTTCTTCGCAATTCTGATCAGCTCATTGGGTGCATTTGCACAAGTTACTTGGAGCGAAAACGTAGCGCCCATTCTATTTGATCATTGCACCACTTGTCACCACGACGGTGGAATTGGACCTTCTTCATTCATGACATACGACGATGCATTTAACAATCAAGCAGGAATATTAGGCGCCATTACTTCCGGACAAATGCCACCTTGGCCTGCGGATCCGAATTACCGTCACTTCGTTGGAGAAAATGTTTTAACACAAGCAGAAAAACAAGCCATTCAAGATTGGATCGTAGGTGGAGCTGCAAGTGGAGATTTAGCGCTTGCTCCTTCAACTCCGGTTTACAACAGCAATTCTCAATTGGTTGCGGTAGACCAAACGTATACAACACCGAACTACACTTCTCCGGCTGCAAACAGTGACTATTACAGAACGTTCGTTATTCCCAGCGGATTGGCGCAAGACGGATGGATAGACGGTATTGAAATTATTCCTGGAAATGCTGACATTGTTCACCACGTAGTCATCTCTTACGATCCAACAGGGGCAGGGGCTACGCTCGATGCGAACGATCCTGGAGAGGGGTTTCAATCGAGTGGTGGAAGCATTGTGAACGGAGCAAAATTTCTTTCGGCTTGGGCGCCAGGAGGAGGGCCCTTGTGGGTGCCTTTCGGATTTGCGCAACGCTTAGAAGCGGGCGGAGACTTCCTTGTTGAATTTCACTATCCGGCCGGAACATTAGGCCTCTCAGATCAAACGACCATTAACCTGCATTACTCCGACGACCCCACCCCACGTGAAGTTTGGTACAACCCCGTATTGAATCACGGTCCGGGAGTCCTCGATCAAAACTTCCTTTATGTAATGGCGAACCAAACCTCCACGTTTACTGAAACGTACAATGTTCCTGCAGAGATTACGCTTATTGGCACATTTCCGCACATGCACTTAATTGGAAGAAGCATTAGCAGTTGGGCCGAACTTCCCGACGGATCTACAGAGCCCTTAATTAGCGTGCCTTCTTGGAATTTCCATTGGCAGTTGAGCTACAACTATCCACAGTTGATTCACATTCCACAGAACACACACCTTCGCGCAGAGGCCTTCTACGACAACACTTCCGCGAATCCATTCAATCCGAACAGCCCACCGCAATTGGTTACAGCCGGAGAACAAACAGGCGATGAAATGATGATCGTATTCTTCGCATATACCTACTACTTGCCAGGAGATGAAAACATTGTTGTTCAACCCATCGTGAGTACGGAAGAGCAGCACTTGGTGCAGCAACAATTCGATATTTTCCCGAATCCGAATAACGGAACATTCAACTTGCAAACGTTCAATCAGCGCTTTGATAAGGCCGTTGTTTCCGTTACAGACATGACCGGAAAGTTGGTGTACGAATCGAAATTGAACATTCCGGGTGGAATGCACACTCAAGCGTTGGAGTTAAATCTTCCTAAGGGAATGTATGTTCTGCATGCTGAAGGAACTACCACACACGAAAGTGAGCGATTCATTATTGAATAACTAAAGCGAAAACTTTAGCGAAAAAACGTTGCTGTACAAAACATCGGAAGAATTTCCAATGTCTGATAAGGCATAGTCAATAAACATTTTTCGAAGACGAATACCTATTCCAATGTTGGGTTGATAGGTGATGTATTCTTTTCCGAAATCCTTTACTCGCTGAGCGTTTCCAACACCGGCACGAAAGAAAATAGTGTTTGAATAACCCACTTCCATTCCAACATTCGGATCAATACTGAATGTCTTTCCAGACACCAGCGTATTGCGCTGTCCGTCTGTGGTGAAGGTGGCATTTCCTTCAACCAAAAATGAAAATTTTTCTTTGTTGAATTTGTATCCCGCTCCTAAAATAGCCCTAGGCAAGGCAATCTCCAATCCGTTTTGCGGCAAGGTGTTTCCTGTTTGTTGAAAAACTGAAGTGGCCGTTGAACCCAAGCTGAACGACCACGCGTTGAACGTTGAACTCGCATCGCGAACCACAGCACCCAAGCACAAGTGCTTCCCTTGGTATTGCGCTCCGAGATCAAATCCGAATCCGAAGGAACGAGCAAAATCACCAATTTGTCTGTAAATAATTTTCGCCGTTCCTCCAATGTTTACGCGACTTGCCCAAGGCTTGTGAATGAAGGGAACACCTTTTTTCGCGTAAGAAAACAAGAACGCATAATCTGCAGCATTGAATGTTGTAACCCTTGAATAGTCTATGTTTCCGTTCGGATCGTATAAGTCTAACGTATTCGGAATATCGTCGATTCCAAATCGGATAAGCGAGAATGATGCTGCAGAAGTTGAATCAAGTCTCTTGCCCACAGCGGCATAATCGTACTTCGCAATTCCTGCATAAGACTCGCTGTGCATGAGCGCTGCGTCTAGTTTGTTTCCAAGGCCCATTAATCCGGCAGGGTTCCAGTAACCCGATGTTACATCATTCACGCTGCTCACCTGCGCTTGCGACATACCCATAGCGCGTGCGCCTACACCAATATTCAAAAATTCATTCACGTAAACACGGGCCACTTGCGCATTCACAGAATGCGAAGCGAAAAAGAGAACAATTGCAATGACAATTTTTGAAAGGAAACTTTTCTTCATGAGCGTGAATGAAACGAGAGTCTTTGCAGATTATTTTCTTAAACCGAAATTACCTCTTCCACTACACTCGGAAGCTTCGCCTTCAGAAGGTTTTCAATTCCGCCTTTAAGCGTTGCTGTAGAGGAGGGACAGCCTGCGCAAGACCCTTTCATTTCAACAAAAACTTTCTTCTCGTCGTAACCTACAAAATCAATAGCGCCACCGTCTGCTTCAACCGCTGGTCTAACAAACTCTTCCAACAAAGCCATAATGGCGTCGTCGTATTCTGAAGGCTTGAAGTTCGATCTATCCACTGAAGACGGTGTTGATCCTCCCGCTTTCGCTTCTTCAATCATGCTTGCGCTTCTGCTCATGAGTTCCGCTGGAACCGTAGAAACCGCAATCTCATTATCCATCAGCCATTCGCGAATGTATTCACGAAGCTGCATCACAATCATGTCCCAATCAATGGTGCCGTCTTTGGTAACAGTCACGAAATTGTGGGCAATAAAAACATTCGTTACAAATGGAAAATTGAAAAGCTCTTCCGCCAATGGCGATGAGCCGGCTGCCTCGGCCTTCGACTTATATTCAACTTGAAGTCCGCCGGTTAATAGCAAACGATCCGCAACGAACTTCATAGATGAAGGATTCGGGGTCATTTCAGCATATACAGCCGTCGGAATTTTTTTTCTTTCGTTCATGTCACAAATGTAATTCCATTCAAGGAAAACATTTACAACCAATGTTCATTTGAATCCCACTATTTTTGTTTGAATCGTTCGTGAATTTTTCACTTCAATATACAACATGAGAAAACTCCTGGTCTTCATTTTACTTGCATCGAATAGCATTGTTGCTTTCGCGCAAGAAACCTTTCCGTTCAACGGTGTTCGCCCGAAAGACGTGAGTGCTTATGCGCTTACCAACGCAACTGTGTATTCCACTCCCGAGAGCAAATTAGAAGGAGCAACAATTATTATAGAAAAAGGAAAAATTACTGCGGTTGGAAAAAACATTCCCATTCCTGCGAATTGTGCAGTCATTGACGCCAACGGAAAATTCATCTATGCTGGATTCATCGACGCGTTTTCAACTTATGGAATTCCGAAAAAACAGATTCAAAATCACGGAGAAGAATCAGACGATTCAGGTAAAAATGTGCTCGGTTGGAATGCCGCTATTCATCCGGAATACAACGCTTCCATAGAAATTCAACACAACCAAGAAGAGGCTGAAGGCTATCGTAACGCAGGAATAACCGCAGTGTGCTCGCACAAGGCAGACGGTATTTCACGCGGAACGGGCGTACTTGTTTCATTGGGAAATGAAATTCATGCAGACGTGATTAGCGCTGAAGCCGCAGCTTATTTCTCTTTCAACAAAGGAAGCAGTCCGCAACAATATCCTTCTTCCATTATGGGTAGCATTGCGCTTTTGAAGCAAGCCTATTGCGATGCCCATTGGTATGCGAATTTGAAAGGATCCGGAGAAACAAACCTTACGCTTCGTGCTCTCAATGCAACCAGCAATCTTCCTCAAATTTTCGAAGCGAACGACAAGTGGAATATTCTTCGCGCCGATGCGGTGGGCGATGAGTTCGGTGTGCAATATTTATTCAAGTCGGGTGGAAATGAATATCAACGTTTGGAAGAAATGAAAAGTACCAAAGGCAAGTTTATTGTGCCTGTGAACTTTCCGCAAGCGTTCGATGTAAGCGATCCTGCAAGCAACAGATATATTTCTACAGCAGAGTTGAAACATTGGGAATTGGCGCCTTACAACTTGGCCTATTTAAACAACGCGGGAATTGAATTTTGCATCACTGCAAGCGATTTAGAAGACAAAAGTCTACTGCTCGAAAACATAAAGATTGCCGTGGAAAACGGACTTCCAACC
>CANGEF010000141.1 GCA_947452685.1 Flavobacteriales bacterium
GTATACGGAGTTCCCATGGCCTTCGGACCGAATCATACAAAATTTCAAGAGGCTGTTGAACTTGTGAAAATTGGTGCTGCTTTTTCAATTGGAAGTCCCGAAGATCTAACTTCATTTATTGAACATTGCAAACAAGAAAATGCAATTCCAAATGTTGGAAAAAAGTTTGTGGAAGAACACGCCGGCGCGACTTCTGTAATTTTAACAGGAATCGAAAAATACAGCGCTTAGGTAGCTTATCTTTGCCGTTGAATTTTTCATTATGAGCGACAAAAAAATCATCTTTTCCATGGTGGGTGTAAACAAGTACACTCCTACTGGCAAGCACATTATAAAAGACATTTATCTTTCGTTTTACTACGGAGCTAAAATTGGAATTATCGGATTGAACGGTGCGGGTAAATCGACCGTGATGAAGATCATTGCAAACCTTGACCAAGAGTTTCAGGGCGACGTGGTTTGGTCGGCAGGATATTCTGTTGGTTACCTTCCACAAGAACCACAATTGGACGACACCAAAACCGTTCGCGAAATTGTAGAAGAAGGAGTAAAACCAATCACTGACGTATTGAAAGAATACGAAGAGATTAACATGAAGTTTGGTGATGAAGAAATTCTCAATGACCCTGATAAAATGCAGGCATTAATGGATCGTCAAGCTGCTGTTCAAGATAAAATTGAAGCGTTAGGCGGATGGGATTTAGATACGAAGTTATCTATTGCTATGGACGCTTTGCGTTGCCCAGATGAAGATTCATTGATTGAAAAATTAAGTGGTGGAGAACGTCGCCGCGTGGCCTTGTGTCGCTTGTTACTTCAGAATCCGGATGTTCTTTTACTGGATGAGCCTACCAACCACTTGGATGCTGAAAGCGTTGAATGGTTGGAGCAACATTTACAGCAATATCCAGGAACAGTATTGGCTGTAACCCACGACCGTTATTTCTTGGACAATGTTGCAGGATGGATTCTTGAATTGGATCGCGGTGAAGGTATTCCATGGGAAGGAAACTACACCGAATGGTTGGATCAAAAATCGAAGCGTTTGGCTGCAGAAGAAAAGCAAGAAAGTAAGCGTAGAAAAATATTGGAGCGTGAGTTAGAATGGGTGCGTATGAATCCGAAAGGACGTCAGGCAAAAAACAAAGCACGTATTCAGAACTACGACAAGATGATGTCTGAAGGTGAGCGTGAGAAGGACGCGAAGTTGGAGCTTCCTATTCCGAACGGACCTCGCTTAGGAAATGACGTCATTGACGCTATTGAAATTTCAAAATCGTTCGGAGACCGTCTCCTCATTGAAAACCTTTCGTTCAAACTTCCTCCAGCTGGAATTGTTGGTGTGATTGGGCCAAATGGTGCCGGTAAGACAACGATGTTCCGCATGATCATGGGTGAAGAAACGCCTGATAGTGGTGAATTCAAAGTTGGAGATACGGTTAAGATTGGATATGTTGATCAACGTCACAAAGAAATTGATGCTGATAAAAGTGTTTATGAAGTTATCAGTGGCGGAAATGAAGTGATTGATTTAGGCGGACAAACCATTAACTCTCGCGCTTACTGCAGTAAGTTCAACTTTGCGGGTGGTGATCAACAAAAGAAATGCGGCGTTTTGTCTGGAGGAGAGCGAAATCGCTTGCACCTTGCCATGACCTTAAAAACAGAAGCGAATGTTCTTCTGCTCGATGAGCCTACCAATGACATTGACGTGAATACGCTACGCGCATTGGAAGAAGGAATTGAAAACTTTGCTGGTTGCGCTGTTGTGATTAGTCACGACCGTTGGTTCTTGGATCGCATATGTACGCACATTCTTGCCTTTGAAGGAGACTCGCAGGTGTATTATTTCGAAGGCTCTTATTCGGAATACGAAGAGAATAAAAAGAAACGTCTAGGTGATACAGGACCTACTCGAATCAAGTATAAAAAATTGACACGATAGAATTCAACTACACGAATAGCGCTCTAAAGGCGCTATTCATTTTTTGAGGCACAAAAGATTACCAATTAAAAGGTAACTTTTCCATTCAAAATCCGTTACTTTTATTAGCCAAAACAAGCAATTATGCAAAAGATATTTTCATTCCTCTCACTGACAATATTTCTTTCAATTTCATTTGGAATGAATGGTCAAATTGATTGTTCTGTAGCGAATACTTTGCAATGCGGAAGTCCTTGGAGCATGCTGATTAACGCTGGTTCGGGAAATGACAACGTTAGTTATTGCGGATTTCAGAATGAAGGAAACGAAACTTATTACGCTTTTCAGCCAACCGTTTCAGGAAATTATTTTATTTCAATTGATGAATTTGGAGGAAGTTCAACAACCTACGAAATGCGCTATGGAGAGTGTCTCGGGACAAATTGGAATTGTCTTGGCATCTATTCTGGAAGTTCATCAACTGATTTCATTTACCTCTCTACTGGACACATTTACGTCTTTTGTGTAGACCTTCAATCGAGTGTTTCAAGTCTCGGAGGTTCCATTTCAATTAACTGTGCGCAACAAGCGCCAGCTAACGATGATTGTGCGAATGCTCAAAATATTTCATGTGGCAGCAGCCTCTCAGGAACCTTGAACGGAGCAACTTTGGACAACGTTCCCAATTGCTTGTCTCAAGGAAACGGTGAAGAGGGTGTTTGGTATTCCTTCACTGGCAACAATTCCTACGTTTCATTTTCAACCTGCAGCAGTCAAACAACATTCGACTCGCAAATTTCTGTCTATTCCGGTGATTGCTCAAATCTTAGTTGCGTTGCAGCGAACGACGACAACCCTCTGTGCGAATCAAATGGAACTTCATCTTACATTTCATTCAATGCCCTTTCAGGGACAAACTATTTTATTCGTGTGCATGCAAACACGCAACCGAACGTGAGCTACAACTTCACGTTGAATTGCAGCTGTGCAGCCCTATGCAATGTTCCTGCTAACGACAATTGCAATGAAGCACTTGCTCTCGGAAGCGTCATTAGCGCCACTTGTGGAGGCATTCAAATGAATTCGACTGCCTGTGCAACCCCTTCGAATATTCACCCCATTTGTTTTTCTTCTTTCAACACTTTGAATGATGTTTGGTACACTTTCACTCCGGTTGATGGAGATATTGAAATGGTTTTGAATGCCGCTTCCAATGCTGATATTGGAGTAGCTGTTTACAGCGGCACTTGCGGAAATTTGACTTCTGTATTTTGTAATCCGAATGCTTCAAGTGTTGGTGGAACTGTTGTTGAAGGACTTAACGCAGGAACAACCTACTACCTGCAATTTTTCAGTTTACAGAATGCCTCCGGTTCATTTAGTTTCTGCTTAAGTAATCCAACGTGTTCAACTCCGCTGCTGGCAAACATTTCCAACATTACTTCTTCAGGAGCTTTTTTACAATGGACTTCATTGAATGCCACAGGAGCTTTCGATATTTTGGTATCTACCACGAACTTGGGAACAGATATTAATTCGCAGAACATTGTTAACGCATCGATCTATGCCGTTCCATTCACTTCCACCCCGCTTTCGAATCTTACAGAGCATACCACGTATTACGTTTATGTGCGACAAGACTGCGGCAGCGTAGATCACAGCCAATGGAGTTCTGGAATTTCTTTCACCACGCATTGGTCGGCACCTGCATGCAATTCGGCTTCTAACTTGAATTGCGGAAGTGCCTACACACTTTCATTTGACGGAAATGGATCACTTGCTGAAACCTCATGCCATAGTGCAATTGGACGCGAATTCGTTTTCAATTACACTCCCTCTCTTACAGGAACTTATTCATTAAATTTTTCTTCCAATTCTTTGAATGTAGCCGTTTCGTACAAGGAAAATGATGGTGTATGTAACTACTCGAACGCCACCTGCCTTGAGAGCAACTTTGGTAATTTTCAAATGTACTTAGTTGCGGGAAATTCCTATTCGATTTGGATTGACGCAATCAACAGCAATACATTCAGCACAACCGCTAGTTGGATTTGTCCTGTGCTTGGAGAAGATCCGAGCAACGCAATTTTTATTAACTCTACCTACTATCCGGTTTGCAACAACCTTAACGGAAGCCTACTCAACAGCACGCCTACTGCTGCTTTTGGAGCGAACAACCCCAATCATCATGATAAATGGGTGCGCTTCAGCGCGTTCACTTCAGGTGCAAGCATAACTGCGAATAGCACGGAGAATATCCGCATTGAACTTCGCAATTCCAACTTCGAGTTAATAGACTCAGAAGATTTAACTTCCACCGGAAATGAAATTCTGAACACTTCAATTCTTGTTGCTGGTCAGACCTATTTTGTTGGAATCATTTCAGCAAGCGCATTAGTTGGAAACGGCGCTTATACGCTTTGTGTTCGTCAATTGAAAAGAGGAGCCTGTGGAAACAACCCTAGCGCGAACTTCAGTATGGGACAATTCTTCCAAGCCCAACCCGCCACAGGAGCAAACTATCGGTTCCAATTTTTGGGGACATTGGGAAGCGGTACTGGACAAAATGCAGTGAGAAATCAAAGTAATCCTCAGGTTATTTTAAGCAGTGTTTTTCCAAACCTACATTACGACTCTGATTACGCAATAACGGTTAGCAATGTTTATACGCTTTTAAACGGAAGTGGCCAGAACGAAATCATAACTCTTCCCGCACTTACGGCATGCACCATACACATCAATGCTCAGCCTAACGCTGTTCTGCGACTTAAAGATAGATGTGCTCTGACAACTAAACCCCGAGTTTCATTTATTGGCGCTACGCCTTATGTTTTCGGTGCAACAGGATGGACGTGGCATTTCCAAAAATTAGATGCAAGTGGAAATGCAATTGGTACTGCCATTCAACATGACGTATTCAATGCAACGAACTACTTGAATTTAGGAAATGTTTCGCTTTTGGAATACGGAACAAGTTACGCGGTTGATTGCGCGCCAATGTTTTCATTTGGGGCAGGCTCGTTCGGAAGTTCCTACATCCTTTGCATTGCAGCTCAATCTGGATTTACTTCCGAGAATAACAACAGAAATACATTGGACTCGATTTCTGACCTCACCGGAACATTGCTTTTCCCAAATCCTTCAC
>CANGEF010000142.1 GCA_947452685.1 Flavobacteriales bacterium
CATCTGACCTCATTAGGTCGCGAGGGTTCTGATTTTTCAGCGGCGATATTCGCGTATTTGTTGAATGCCGAATCGGTAACGATTTGGAAAGATGTTCCCGGTTTATTGAATGCAGATCCGAAGTGCTTCGAGCCGACACAACTTCTCAAAGAGATTTCGTTTCGCGAAGCAGTAGAGTTGGCCTATTACGGTGCAAGTGTGATTCACCCAAGAACCATTAAGCCGCTTCAAAACAAAAACATTCCATTGTACATTAAGTCGTTCTTGAATCCGAGTGCAGAAGGAACGCGCATTGTAGAAAAAGCCAATTCCGAGTTGGAAGTGGCGTCTTACATTTTGAAACAGAATCAAACGCTGGTTTCTATTTCAACCAAAGATTTCAGTTTTGTGGTGGAAGACAACCTCACCTTCATCTTCAACACCTTTGCTAGCTTGGGCATTCACGTCCATATGATGGAAAACTCGGCGCTCAATTTTTCAGTGTGTATTCCTTCAGATAAAAATAAATTACAGGCACTCATTGAACAGTTGAGCGACTTTCATGTTAGATACAACGACAATGTCTGCATACTTACCATTCGTCACCCGAAACCCATGGTAATGCAACAGCTTCTTCAATACAAAGAAGTTTTGTTGGAGCAAAGAAACCGAACGACCGTTCGGTTTGTGATACGCGGAACTTGGAATTTACCAGAACCCATTAAAGAATAAGAGTATGAAGATTTACACGAAGAAAGGCGACGACGGAAAGACGATGTTATTGGGTGGAACGCGACTTCCGAAACACCACATACGAATTGCAGCGTATGGTGATATTGACGAATTGAATTCGTTTATTGGGTTGGTTTCAGATTTGCTTCCTTCACACAAAGAAACCCTTCGTAAAATTCAAAACAATCTTTTTGTAGTTGGAAGTCACTTCGCAACAGAGCCCGATCAAGCTGAAAAGATTCAACTGCCTGCTCTTCCTGAAAACGCTTCTGAAATTCTTGAGAATGAAATTGACCGCATGACTGCAATGCTTCCTGAATTGAAGCACTTCATTCTTCCGGGTGGTCATGCCACTGTTTCGCACATTCACATTGCACGAACCGTTTGCAGACGAACTGAACGCACGGCTACTGCTCTAGCAGAGCTATCTACTGTGAATCCGATTTTCATTCAGTATTTGAATAGATTGTCTGATTATCTCTTCACACTTTCACGAGCAGCAGCGCATGAGCTGGGTGCCGAAGAAAACAAATGGGTTCCTAAAAAATAATTAGAAGCTTTGTTCGGAAACTAATTTTCCGTCTTTGAATAAACTTTGCTTCACCAATTTTCCAGCTTCGTTGTAATCGAGAAACACACCGTTCTCTTTTCCTTTGGTGTAATACTGATTGCTTTTCAATTTTCCATTTGGATAATAATACTTCCACGATCCGTCTTCGATGGAGCGTTTGTAAAAGCCTTCCCACTCTAAATTTCCATTCGAATAATACACCTCTTCCTTTACAATTTCTCCGGTGGTATTTTTAACATACACCACCACATAAGGCTTTCCATTCGGATGTTTTCGAGCAACGTCGCGCGTGGTATTTTCCAACTGAGCAAAAGCACTTTTTCCACCTAAAAAAAATGCAAGGGAGAGTAGAAAAATTTTAATTGAATTGTTCATGCTTAATTGAAATCGGAATAGAGTAAATATTTTCTTCGAATGATTTTGAAGGCGTCTAACTCTTTTTGCCAAGAAGCCCGAATTTCTTCTTCTTTAAGCCCTTCCACAATTTGCTTTCTTAACAAAGTCGTTCCTGCTAATTTATCGAAAAATCCGGGAGAAGAAAAGAATTTTTCTTTGTTCGGATAACTTGCATACATGCTTATTACCCAATCAAGATTCAATTGTGTGGGTCGTTTTTCAAAGTTCACCTTTACGCCTTTGCACAGCTGATTCTCAAATGGCGGATTCGTAGATACGCCAGGGATTTCCTTCGGGGTAAAAGATGTTTCACCCACTTTGCAATTGGGGAATCCGAATTGTTGAAAGGGAAGGTTGGTTCCTCTTCCAATGCTTATGCACGTGCCTTCGAACAAACACAAACTCGGGTATGCATAAATGGAAGTTATGTTGGGCAAATTCGGTGAGGGTTTAATGGGCAATTCGAAATAAGAATTGTGTGTGTATTCGCTGCAAGGAATAACCGTAAGCTGACATGCCTTTCCGGCAGTTAACCAACCTTCTCCGTTTATCATGTTCGCTAATTCTCCCAGTGTGCAACCATGAACAATTGGAATAGGAAGTTGTCCAACAAAAGAATACAATTTTTTATCGGTCATGACCGGTCCGTCTACATAATAGCCATTCGGATTCGGACGATCTAAAACAATGACTTCCTTTTTATTGATAGCGGCTGCTTCCATGACCTCTTGCATGGTTGCCAAGAATGTGTAGAAACGCGCTCCCACATCTTGAATATCGAAGACAATTATATCTATGTTCGAAAGCATTTCAGCCGTTGGACGCGTGTGATTTCCGTACAGCGAAAAAATGGGGAGCTTTGTTTTCTTATCGAAGCCGTTGCTCACGTGATCGCCATTTCCTGCCTCGCCTCTGAAGCCGTGTTCAGGAGCAAATATTTTTACGACTTGAATTCCACTGGAAAGAAGCGTGTCTACCAAATGAGTCTTTCCAACCACACTGGTCGGATTGGCTACAACAGCCACGCGTTTGTTTTGAAGAAGTCCAAAATACTTTTCTGTATGCGATGCACCCGATTGCTGCGCGAAGGCATGCGTTGCATTCAGCACAAATAGAAAAAAGAAAAACAAATTAATACGCGCGTGTTTCATGGGCACACAAATTTTGTTCATTCTTAACTAAAATTGAACCGAAATAAATGAAGTTAGTAACTTTCCAATGTCGAAGTCCTAACTTTGAGCCGCAATGAAATCTTTTAAGCTAGCTTCTTTCTTGGCTTTTCGCATGCTTCGTGCTCGAGACAACGGACGTATTTCGAAGCCTATTGTCCGCATTGCCATGTGGGGTGTGGCCATTGGCATTGCGCTTATGATTCTTGCATTGGCAGTTGTGAAAGGATTTCAATCGGAGGTGCGACAAAAAGTAATTGGATTCGGTGGACATTTTCAAATTGTTTCGAACGGTGACAATGCCGCACAAGAGTCGGTTCCTTTGCTCTACGATAAACAGTTAATGGAGGACCTGAAGAAAATTCCAGGCGTGAAAAACATCAGCGTCTATGCACAAAAACCCGCCATTGTTGAATCAAAGGCAGGGTTGTCGGGTGTTGTAGCGAAAGGAATTGAAGAACAGTACGACACAACGTTTTTGCACAGCGTTCTTACGCAAGGTAGAGTTATAAAATTGAACTACGATTCAGACACACTTCCCGAGGCGGAAATCGTGTTGTCGGAATTCATTGCGAATCGTTTATCACTTCAACTCGGACAAAAAATGAGTTTGTATATCGTGAACAGTGAAGACGATATTCAACAACAAAATTTCACACTCGTTGGCACGTACAAAACGGAGCTGGAAGAGTACGATGAGAAATTCATTTTCGTGCACCTCGCCTACCTTCAACAATTCGGCGGTTGGGGACTTCAAGGACAAATCATAGTAGACACGACCTCTGTTCCACTTCTAACTTTTATTTCTCCCATTGGCTTTGGAAACAACGGAGAATTTCAGCAGCATTGGTTAGACGGGAGACCCGCCAAGGATCCCATAAATTATTTGGAAATGCGCGACACCACATTCGGTTTAATTACTTCAGCGCCTTACCAAATTTCAGACACCACCTATGTTCATTTAAAATTCCCTCCGCATAGAGAAAATGAAATTGTTCAACCGCGTTGGACTTATTCAAATCTCCGCGGCAGCGAAGTGAATTACATTGGTGGATATGAAGTTCAAGTTGAAAATTACGAGGCTCTTGAAAAAGTTCGAGATCCGTTGTGGGAAGCTGTGCCCTATGATTTGTTCGTTATTCCACTCACCGATCGCAATCCGGAAATTTTCGCTTGGTTGGAGATGCTCGATGTGAATGTGGTCATTATTGTTGTGCTAATGGTCGTGCTTTCCATTGTGAATATGACTTCGGCGTTACTCATTCTCATTCTCGAAAGACAATCGTTTATTGGAACGTTAAAATCCATGGGATTACCGAATCCAATTTTGTTACGCGTCTTCCTTTGGCATGCCGCACACATCATAGGCAAAGGGGTTATCATCGGAAACATGTTGGGAATTGGAATCGCGCTTTTCCAGAAATACACCGGTGTCTTCAAACTTGATCCGGCGAACTACTATGTATCTGAAATTCCCATTCTCATGAACCCCATGGAAATTATTATTCTGAATGCGCTCACTCTTTGCGTGTGTGTTTTAGCCATGATTCTTCCATCGTTATATGTTTCCACTTTCCGTCCGGCAGAGTCGATTCGAAAAAATTAAATCTTCCAACCTACCTTCGCATTATGAAGTATCACGAAAACATTCTTGGAACCATTGGCAACACGCCTATGGTAAAATTAAATACCATTGTAAAAGACATTCCTGCTTTGGTTTTAGCCAAAGTTGAAACCTTCAATCCGGGGAACTCCATCAAAGACCGCATGGCTTTGAAGATGATTGAAGACGCTGAAAAAGATGGCCGATTGAAACCCGGAGGAACCATTATTGAAGGAACTTCAGGAAACACAGGAATGGGCTTAGCCATTGCGGCTATCATGAAAGGATACAAGTGCATTTTCACAAGCACCGACAAACAGAGTAAAGAGAAATTCGATGCGCTTCGTGCGTTAGGTGCAGAAGTTATTGTTTGTCCAACAGATGTGGATCCAGAAGACCCACGCTCCTATTACAGCGTGTCTTCTCGTCTTGAAAAAGAAACTCCAAATTCTTGGAAGCCGAATCAATACGACAATCCAAGCAACGCACAAGCGCATTACGAATCTACGGGTCCAGAGATTTGGGATCAGACAGACGGCAAGATTACGCACCTCGTTGTGGGTGTTGGAACAGGCGGAACCATTTCTGGAACTGCCCG
>CANGEF010000143.1 GCA_947452685.1 Flavobacteriales bacterium
CTTTTGTTGCTCGAACGTTTCGGCCATTTGTTGCGCCTTAATCAAGTGTGGTTCGGAATCATCATACCTGACTTGCGAATTTTCTTGATGCGCAGCGTTGTAGTAGTAATAGAAGGAATACGTCGGACGGGTTGGGAAATACGCGGTAGCCGCCATTTCCTTGAACCAATTCAAATGTGTTCTTGGAGTGAAGCTTTCATATCCGGGAATGCGACGGTCTTGCGAAAGGCGCAATTCATAATGTCCGGGCATAAAGACCAGACTGTCGAACGTTTCTGAATATCCCGCTCCGTTTTCAGGCATAAGGTTCGTGAAGATCACCACCATGGAATCGTTGTCTTCCTTCCAAACCAAGCGGTAATGGTTTTCAGATTGCTGATTCTCTTGTCCAGCGTAACGGGAAGACCAGCTGTTGTGTTCAAGATTCAAACTGCGAATTTCTTTTTGTTCCGAGTCAATGATGTTGGAACGTTCACCGCTCATGAGCTGCAGTTTCATATGCTTCAGACACTCTTCTGAAGTGTTGTTTTTTCCTGGAACTCCAAAATATTGAAACGAAGCACCGCCTCCTCCGCCAGGTTGGGCAAGGGATACAAATGGAAGAAGAAAAAGAAAAACTAAAAATTGAAAACGCATGTGGCGAAAGTAAGGAATTCCTATTTTAGCCCTGTGAATTTTCAACCGAGCGATAGCACTGTGCCGAAGCGTGGACAAGTCTTGTTGTCTGAGCCGTATATCAGCGACCCGTTTTTTCATCGGACCGTTATTCTCATGTGTGAGAACAACGAAGAAGGGTCATTCGGATTCGTGTTGAACAATTACATAGACCTTCCGATTAGCAAGATCATTGCGAATTTTCCCGAGATGCCCGGACGCGTAAGCTTGGGTGGCCCCGTAAAGAACGACAGTCTTTTTTACATCCATTCCTTGGGTGAAGAGATTGAAGGAAGCACGCCTATTGTGGAAGGTGTTTGGTACGGCGGAGATTTCACGCGCATTCGCGAGCGCATTGAAGAAGGAACCCTTCCGGAAAACGCCATTCGTTTTTTCGTCGGTTACAGCGGTTGGTCTATTGGACAGCTTCAAGAAGAAATAACATCGAAGTCTTGGTTCGTGGTGAATGTCCCTTCCAAATTAATCATGAACTCGAAAGAGAACAACGTCTGGAAGGAAGTCATGGAACGCCTCGGCCCCAAAGGAAAGCTCCTCTCTAATTTCCCTGAGGATCCGAATTTGAATTAATCCTCCCGAAGGGTCATCCGACTTCGTCGGTCATCAGCTCCGCTGTCATCACAACGTGTTGTGTCATCCGACTTCGTCGGTCATCACGATGTGTAAACAGCGTGTATGGAATCATCATCGCCAACGCGAAATCCCACATGTGCATGAAAATTCCGATGTACAGGTGAATGGAAACACCAATGATAATAGCGTATTTCCGAGACTTTTTCCAATTGATAATAATTGGAAAAGTGAATTGAAAAAGCATGATCACATAGGCAACGATAACCGAAATGAAGAAGGGCATAACCTGCGCAACACCACGAATCGTTTCATTGCTGAACCAATCGCTCACGAAAGTCTGATAGATCGCTTCACCCTTCAACCACTGCCAACTCGTGAGTTTGTAAATTGAAGTATAGAGGTAAATCAACCCAACTTGAATGCCCGCCGCAAGCAAACTCAATCGAGATAGAAACGCCCAAAAGGGCTTCGTTGCTTTTGCTGAATAGGGAATGCATAAAAACATTAAGAGCATCATAAAGACATACCCCGCATTCATGGCGTTTATTCCCGCATAATAGATCCACAATGCTGAAAGCCACGCCAGTCCTCGAAACAAAAACACCCAACGAAAATGAAAGATCGAGAAAAAGGAAACAACCAAATGGACAATAAACACCGGCTTGAACCAACTCAAATTGTACATCAACGCATAAACCAAATTATTCAAGCGCGAATCATCAGCGCCATAGCGAATACATACACTGTCTTCCCCCCAAATTAACCACACCGAATGCCAATTCCAAAAGGCGAAAAACACAAACCAAGCGTAAACCAAACTCACAAAAGTGCGCTCGTTCCAAGAGGACGAGTAGGGGACAAATAACCCTTCAATATATTTATCTATCCGTGCCTTCATTTGTCTATTTCAACCAAAACTTTACTGAATTCAAACACATCGTTCTTCTGCTCGCCATTTAACGGATGAAAATGATAAACCAAGCGAACTTGCATGGAATCAATGTAAGCATGCGAATGAGTGAGCTTGCGCTTGGCGCGTTCCAGACGCTGACACAAATAAACAGCCCTTCCATAATCGGTCGATTGTTCAATGCGTTCAAGCTGACGAACACCGTCTTTCCAATATAAATTATTGACAATTTGATTATTCAAATTCGCTGAAGTGAATTCTTCAAACTGACGAAGTTTACTGTCTACAGCATATTCGTAGCGCTGGCCAATCTCTTGAAATTCGGTCCAATGGCCTCCCTCGCGAAAACGAACCTCAATGAAATCATCGAATTCCGACATCGGCACAAACAGGCTGTAACCCTGATGAAAAAAGGGGAATCCGTATTTAATGGCAATCGTTTGGACAACTGGAATATCGTACTGTCTCCGAAAGGCATAAAGTGCACTCAACGAAAAGTGGATAGAAAGCAGAAAAAATGCTATTCCGACAAGGATATATTTCGTTGATTTTTTCATGCGTCCGCAAGTTAGAAAGAACCGAAAAGCGAACTACATTTGAAGTGAAAATAAAGCGTATGAAGAATATTATTTCATTTAGTGAAAAGACGTGGGTTGAAGGTGCTGAGAATACTGAGTTCCCGATACAAAATTTACCTTTCGGAATATTTTCAACAGGAAGAGGAGACCTTCGTGTGGGCGTTGCTATTGGAGACTATGTCTTAGATATTTTTCGTGTGTTTCAGCAGAATCACATTTCTGCTTTGCCCTTCGGCGCAGAGGAATACCGCACGCATTCATTGAATAAAATGATGAAGCATGGCAAGAAGGCTTGCTCTGCCTTACGCATGAGATTGGCAGACTTGCTAAACGCCAAGCAAGATGCTGTGGTGAAAGATGAACTTCGTTCATGTCTCATAAAAATGAGTGAAGTGCACATGCACCTTCCCATTGAAATTGGAGATTACACAGATTTTTACAGCAGCATGGATCACGCACGAAACGTGGGAACCATGTTCCGTGATCCTGCAAAAGCATTGCTTCCAAACTGGAAACACCTCCCCGTGGGTTACCACGGAAGAGCTTCAAGCATTGTGGTTGATGGGACTGAAGTCACGCGTCCATGCGGACAAATAAACCCTTCAGACGAAACACTTCCAACCTACGGACCAACCAAACAACTCGACTTCGAATTGGAAATGGCATTCGTTACTTTCGACGGAAAGCCAATGGGAGAGCGCATTTCAACGCAAGAGGCTGACGATTATATTTTCGGGCTTATGCTCTTCAACGATTGGAGTGCACGCGATATTCAACGTTGGGAATATGTGCCACTCGGTCCTTTCCTTGCGAAGAACTTCGCTTCAACGGTATCTCCGTGGATCGTTACGCTCGATGCGTTAGAGCCTTTCAGAACCATAGGTCCATTGCAAGATCCAGAGGTTTTGCCATACCTTCAATACAACGGAATAAAGAACATCAACATCAATCTTCAAGTTGAAATTCAAACCGAAGCCGGCGAAAAGCAAGTGGTTTCGAACAGCAATTTCAAACACATGTATTGGAACATGAATCAGCAATTGGCGCATCATACCGTTGGTGGATGCAACATTCGTTGCGGCGACATGATGGCCAGCGGAACCATTAGCGGTCCATCAGAGGGTTCTTTCGGAAGCATGTTGGAAATTGCATGGAAGGGAACCAAGCCCGTGCAAATGCCCGACGGTTCAACACGTTCGTTCATTGCAGACGGAGACACCGTTACAATTACAGGTTTTGCTGAACAAGAAGGGGTGAAAGTTGGTTTTGGTAAATGCAGCGGAAAAGTTCTTCCCGCACGCGACTAACTATGGAAGAAGAAAAAATTGAAATTCTCGGAGCCCGAGAAAACAATCTTAAAAATATAGACTTAACCATTCCAAGAAATCAGTTGGTTGTTATAACTGGTCTTTCTGGAAGTGGAAAATCTTCGTTAGCCTTCGATACGCTTTATGCAGAAGGTCAGCGTCGATACATGGAAACGTTCAATGCTTATGCCCGCCAGTTTTTGGGTGAAATGGAACGTCCCGATGTAGACAAAGTAAACGGACTTTCTCCAGTTATTTCCATCGAACAAAAAACAGTGAGCCGCAATCCGCGCTCTACAGTCGGCACCATTACTGAAGTGTACGACTTTATGCGTTTGTTGTACGCACGTGCTTCAGACGCCTACAGTCCGGCAACCGGAAAGAAAATGGTTCGTTTCACCGAAGAGCAACTGATTGAGAAAATAGCCAAAGATTTCAAGGCGAAAAAAATCGCCATCCTTTCTCCGTTAGTGAAAGCACGCAAAGGTCACTACCGCGAACTCTTCGATTCGCTCATGAAGCAAGGCTACGTCCGCGCTCGTATCGATGGTAAGTTGAAGGAGATGACCAAAGAGATGAAACTCGATCGCTACAAGGTGCACGACATTGAATTGGTAGTCGATCGATTTTCTGTTGAACCGAACAACCCTCGTTTGAAGGCCACTGTTCAAACCGCCCTGAAAATGGGCAAAGGCGATGTGATGGTTATGGAATTGGACACCGAAACGGTTCATCATTTTTCCAAAAACCTCATGTGTCCAACTTCCGGAATCTCCTTTCCAGAACCCGAACCGAATCTTTTTTCATTCAATAGCCCTTACGGCGCTTGCAGCTACTGCAGCGGTTTGGGTGAAGTTGCAGAAATAGACATTGAAAAGATTATTCCCGACAATAAGAAAAGTGTAAAGCAAGGAGGAATAACTCCTTTGGGTGAAAACAAGAACTCGTGGATTAACCAGCAAGTGGCTGCCATTTTGAAGATGTAC
>CANGEF010000144.1 GCA_947452685.1 Flavobacteriales bacterium
AGTAGGCGCACCGCACCCTTTTTCAGGGTAAAAACCACCTGCGCTCCCATTCCCTTCAATGCTATAATTACCTTCTGGGCATTCACCTCTTCCTGCATAATTCCTCGAAGACCTTTAAAATCTCCACCAGTGATTTCTACTTCCTGTCCTTCAATGAACGTGGTTTCGAAATCTACACTCTCATATATGCCTTCTTTCAACATTTGCTGCAAAACTACAATCTCTTCGTCGCGCACTACTGCGGGCTTGCCCAAGTAGTACAACATTCCACTCACCCCAACCACATTCCACAACTGTTCACGTTCTTCTTCACTTATGTGAACAAATACCGTTGACGAGATCAATGGCTTTTGTACTTTCTTCTTTCGATCTGACCATTGCTTCACCGTGGTGTACAAAGGCAGATATACTTCGAGTTCCTTTAAAGCTAAGCGCTCGGCAACTTTCTTCTCGGCGTTAGGCCGAGTCTTCAGCACCAACCACTTCTTTTCTTCTTTCGAACCCTTCATTCTACATCTTTTAAATACAACTTCGTTGTGTAAATTAAAGTAAGTCCCTACGGGGTAAGTTGTATTCCTCTTACGCCACGGAGTGGCACTTACTTCAACTTACTCGGCTTCGCCGAATTTAACTTTTCTCCAATAGTTTCAAATCGTTCTTAACCATAATACTAACCAATTGCTGAAGCGAGGTTTGATTCGGATTCCAACCGAGGAGCGATTTCGCTTTGGCTGGGTTGCCGAGTAGTTGGTCTACTTCAGCTGGGCGAAAATACTTGGGGTCGACTTCAACCAATGTTTCATTTGTGTTAACATTGATTCCTTTTTCATTCACACCCTCACCTTCCCATTTCAATTCAATACCGGCTTCGCGAAAGGCCAAGGTGCAGAAATGACGAACGGTGTGCATCTCTCCGGTGGCAATGACAAAGTCTTCAGGGGTTTCATGCTGAAGCATGAGCCACATGCATTCCACATAATCTTTCGCGTATCCCCAATCGCGCTGGGCACTGAGATTTCCTAAATACAATTTTGTCTGAAGTCCTTTGGCAATGCGTGCAGCAGCCATAGTGATTTTACGCGTAACGAAGGTTTCTCCGCGACGTTCACTTTCGTGATTGAATAAGATGCCGTTCACTGCGAACATGCTGTATGCTTCGCGGTAATTCTTGGTTATCCAGAAAGCGTATTGCTTCGCAACACCGTAGGGCGAACGCGGATAAAACGGGGTGGTTTCCGATTGTGGAACTTCAACCACCTTTCCGTACAATTCACTGGAAGAGGCTTGATAAATCTTACACGTTTTCTCCATTCCCAAAATACGAACGGCTTCTAAAATGCGTAAAGTCCCCAAAGCGTCTACATCTGCTGTATACTCGGGTACTTCAAACGAAACCTTCACGTGGCTTTGTGCTGCGAGGTTGTATATTTCAGTCGGTTTTACCTCTTGTAAAATTCGAATAAGTGAGGTTGAATCTGTGATATCTCCGTAATGCAGCTTCACATTTTTTTCAGCGTGAACATCTTTAATCCATTCGGAAAAATACAAATGCTCTATTCGGTGTGTGTTGAAAGAAGATGCACGACGAATAATACCGTGAACAGCGTAACCCTTTTCAAGCAGCAGCTCCGCCAAGAACGATCCGTCCTGGCCGGTTATGCCGGTGATAAGTGCTATTCTCTGAGTATTCATCTTTTCTTTTTCTAATTTCTTGCAGAGTAAATTGCTTCGCAGTAATTACCCTTCGGGTGTAATTTTTATTTCTTCTTATGCCGCCACGCGGCACTTACTTTAACTTACATTGCTTTGCAATATTTATTCAATCATTTAAAAACCTTTTTTAATCGTTTCTTCAATCTTTTCAGTAACGGAGTGCGCTTCGCCTCACTGCCATATGCATACCCACCGTAGCTATATCCGCCATAACCGTAGCCATAACCGTAACCATAGCCGTAACCATAACCGTAGCCATAACCGTAATAACCAATACCACGTTGCTTCAATCCATTAAACACCAATACCGTGCGAGGAAAACGTGAAGTGAAGTCGGGGTTACCCAATACTTTTCTTACAGCCTCTTTGGTGCTGTGGTTGTGACGAACCACGAATAGGGAAAGATCTGCGACCTTCGCCATTAACTCTGCGTCACTTATAAGTCCCAAAGGAGGGGTATCGAGAATGATGAAATCGAAATGAATTTTTAATTCCTCGATTAACTTCGGCCAGCGATCTTGAACCAACAATTCAGAAGGATTCGGAGGAACGGGGCCTGAAGGTAATACGAACAGATTTTCGTGTTCGGTCTCGACCAAGGTTTCTTCAATGGTACATTTACCTATTAGGTAGGTAGATAAACCAACTGCGTTGGAGATACCAAAGGTCTTGTGCAGCTTCGGTTTGCGCATATCTCCTCCTACAATGAGCGTCTTCTTGCCCATCATAGCAATAGACAAACCGAGATTGGACGCCATAAACGATTTTCCTTCTCCGGGAATAGAAGATGAAACCAACAATACCTTTTCGTCTTCACGGGTGAAATAGAAAGGAAGCTTGGTTCTTACCGAACGAATACTCTCCGCCATTACTGATCTTGAATTCTCAACGAAAATCAAATCAGTCTCATTCATTTTCGTTTGGAAGATTTCACCAATAATTGGAAGATTCGGGACAATCTTCTCAATGTCTGAGCGGAACAATACTTTTGAATTCAATCGTTCTTTAATAATTAAAAATGCAGCTGGAATGGCCAATCCCACTACAAAAGCAATCAACCAAATCATTTGTCTTTTTGGACTTACCGGCGAACCGCTTCCCAAAGCGGGTTCAATGATACGCACATCGCTGAGTGTAGAAGCGTAAGAAATGGCTGACTCCTCGCGTTTTTGTAACAAAAAGGTATAGATCGCATTTTTAATGGCTTGCTGACGGCTGATGTCTAACAAAGAACGCTCTTTGCTGGGTAAAGAAGAAAGCTCGCTCATTCGCGCACTGATTTGACTTTCGAGTGGACGTTTGGCAGACATGAGCGAAAGACGAACGTTCTGCAACGCGGTGGAAATACCTTGTTGCAGTTTTTGAATTTCGGCCCTAAGGTTAATCAATTCCGGATCGCGCTCTCCTGCTGTTAACTTGCGTTTGTTGTAAAGCGTTTCTGCTTCATACAACCCTGAAAGTAAGGTACTGAGAATAGGATCTGAAATACCCAACAACGACGGGAAAGTACCGTTGCGATTGGCTCCATTCACATAGCGTTCCACCTCGTCTAAGGCTGAGATTTGAATGTTGATCTTACTGAGTTCTGCATCTTGCTCTTGTACGCTGCTTAGGAACATGCTGCTTTGGGCGCTGAGGTCGAATATATTATTATCCGATTTAAATTGCTCAATGCGCGATTCCACCGAATCCAATTCCTCTGTCACAACAGCCAAACGATTTTCGATGAAATTCAAGGTGTATTCGGCTATCAAGCGTTTGTCTTTCACACTGGCTTGCGTATACGAATCGAGAATGGCTTGAAGCGTTTTTTCTGCCAGTTTCGGATCGAGAGAGGTAATGGAAAGATCAATTACACTCGCCTGCTTGCTAGTTGCTTCCGCTTTAAATCCGCCTGCCAACGCGCCCACTTCCGATTCCAATGAACGTGTACGCAAAGAGAAATTCTCATTTTTCACGCTCGCAATTTCACCTTCATTCACAAAAAGCATAAACGGGGTATTCAATCCTTCATCGACCAAAACCGAATCTTTGAGCGGATAGCGATTCTTACCGAAAACAATTTCACTATCTGTGATATTGAATTCTTTAGATCCTCCTTTCAGTGAATCGGGATTCAGTGGTTGAAAGCGAACGGGGAAGTTCGGTTGAATGCGATCTGTGACACGACCGTTACTGTATATAGTAATGAACGAATTCGACTTAATTGCGGCCTCTTTCAGAATGGAGCGTGACTGAATGATGACAATTTCATTGTCTACGTTGGTCTTGGTTCCAAATGCATCGAGCTGACTTAATACATTGTTTGCGCGGCCAAATCCGGTTTTTGAATCGTCCTTCACCAACAACTTCGCATTGGCCTGATAGACTGCAGGGGTATAACGCAAATAGACAAACGCACCCGTAAAGGCCAGTGCCAAGCCTAAAACGAATAAAGGCCAAAAGGCCAAAACAGTTTCTTTAATCTCTGAAACCAGGTTTACTTCTCTTTCTTGAACTTCGTTTTCTACCATGGTTACTTAACAATTTGGTTCAAGATGACTAAGAAGATAGACGCCGAGCTAATGATCGTGGGCCACACTTGGAAGAAGGTGGTGTTGGTGTTTACCTTGGTTTTGTTCGGCTGCACGTAAATCAAATCTCCGCTTTGCAGCCAGTAGTATGGTGATGAAAGGAGAGACTTGTCGTACAAACTCAAACGAACTGTTTCTTTTCCCTGTGGGGTTTCACGAACCAACAAGATGTTTTCACGTTGCGCAAAAATGGTGAGGTCTCCGGCTTGAGCCAATGCCTGCATAATGTTCATGCGGTCGTATGGGATTTGAACTATTCCAGGATGTGCTACTTCACCAATAACGGTCACTCTGAAGTTTAATCGTCGAACTGTTACCGCTGGATCCTTCACATAATCGGCCAATACGCTCTCTAATTCATCTGAAATTACCGTCATTCGTTTTCCCGCAACCTTCAATCTTCCAATCTTCGGAAACTCAATTTCCCCGTTCGAATCTACAAGGTAACCCATGACCGGACTCACCATTCCACCCTGCGACATATTTCCCCCTAGGGCTCCTCCAAAATTAGCTGCATTGATGAGCGCGTTTAACTCTGTACTTGCAG
>CANGEF010000145.1 GCA_947452685.1 Flavobacteriales bacterium
ACCAAGCGATTTGTTTTCTGAACACTTGAAGCTGAAACGCCCGTTGTGTCGAAAGGAAGAAGCGTTTGCGCGTCTACCACCTCAACTGAAATTCCCATGTTCGCTAACTCGTCGGCAGCACTCAAACACATGTGAAGCGTGCTTCCGTAAGAAACAACAGTAATGTCGCTTCCCACTTTCACAACCTCTGCAACACCAATAGGAACAACCATTTCAGAAAGATTGCTCGGCATTTTTTCTTTCTTACGGTATCCGTTCAAACATTCTACAACCAACGCTGGGTCATTTCCTTTCAACAAATTATTGTACATCCCCGCCGCCTGTGTCATGTTCCTTGGAACACACACCACCATTCCGCGAACACTGCTAATGATGGCGCCCATAGGGCTTCCGCTGTGCCAAATACCTTCCAGTCTATGACCGCGTGTGCTTATAATTGCTGGAGCCATTTGTCCACCAGCTGATCTGTAACGCACGCTAGCCAAGTCGTCGCGCATAATTTGAAGCGCGTAATAGATGTAATCTAAGTACTGAATTTCAGCAACCGGACGAAGTCCGCGCATAGCCAAACCTATGGCTTGTCCAACAATCGTTGCTTCGCGAATACCCGTGTCACTCACGCGCAATTCTCCGTATTTATCTTGAAGACCTTCACACGTTTGGTTCACTCCACCAATCTTTCCAACGTCTTCGCCGAAGATTAAAACCTCAGGCATTTCTGCCAACTTCGCATCCCAAAAATCGCGAAGGACAACGCGTCCGTCTACCATCTCAGCATCGCTTGCATACTGAATAGAAACTGAACGGTCCAAATCATGACGCTCGCTGTATAGCTCGCTGCTGTAGGCTTTGTGCATGCGCTCTTGCGCATTGGCTAACCAATTTTTTATATTTTGAATTTCAGCTGAGTGCTGACCACGAACCGTGCGCAACACTTTTCGAATGGCTTCGAAAACATCTTTGCGAATGGCTTCGCCGTTGTTCTTCAAAGAGGCTGCTGCTTCTGATTGTCCCGCTGCTTCAAGCAAAGCAATGGCCGCGTTAACGTCGGCCTGAATTTGCGCGCGGAATTCGTCCCATGCTGTGCGTTGTTCGGTGCGTGCTTGCGCTTTTGCTTTCGCGCGCAACTCGTCTAACTCTTCTTGCTTCGCAACTTTCTTCTCTGTCAAGAATTTTCCAAACTGAACAATACAATCGAATTCTTCATACCACTCCAACAACTCTTTCGTTTTGTAACGCTCGTGAGATCCGCTCGTGCTGTGGCCTTGCGGCTGAGTCAATTCTTCAACATGAATTAAAACAGGCTGATGGTGCGTGCGCGAATGCTTCACCGCTTGCTCGAACTTGAGCATCAATTCAGCATAATCCCAACCCTTCGCCTTGAATATTTTTATTCCTCCTTCACCCGGTTCGCTTTGCATTCCGCTCAACGACTCCGAGATACTTTCTTTTGCAGTCTGATATTTCTTCGGAACTGAAATTCCCCATCCATTGTCCCAAACACACATGCACATAGGCACGCCCAATACCGCAGATGCGTTCATGGTTTCCCAGAACAAACCTTCTGAAGTGCTTGAATCACCAATGGTTCCGAAGGCTACTTCATTTCCTTTATTCGAAAATTGCGTTCTTGAATGAAGAGCAGTATTCGCTTTGTAATATTTCGAAGCTTGCGCCAATCCCAATAGACGCGGCATTTGTCCGCCTGTTGGAGAAATATCTGAAGATGAATTTTTCATCTCCATCACGTTCTTCCAATTTCCATTCGCATCTAAAGCGCGTGTAGAAAAGTGTCCGCCCATTTGTCTTCCACCCGAAGAAGGTTCCTTCTCGGTGTCTGTGTGCGCGTAGAGTGCTGCGAAATATTGCTGAACAGTAAGCTGGCCTATGGCCATCATAAACGTTTGATCGCGGTAGTAACCAGATCTCCAGTCGCCATTCTGAAATTGTTTGGCCATGGCTATTTGCGCCAATTCCTTTCCATCACCGAAAATACCAAATTTGGCTTTTCCAGTAAGTACTTCCTTTCTACCCAACAACGAAGCTTCACGGCTTAAACAAGCCAAGAAATAGTCGTCAAGTAACATTTGCTTTGCGGTATCATTCACCGCCGTTTTGCCTGCCAAACTCATAGGCCGCAAAGATAAGAACAAAGTGAAATACATAGTGAAGCCGAATGTCCTCTTCCGTCTAACAATGCATCTTTCGAAACGTAAAGTTTATTCGGGGGGAAGCAGATTTCACTTTCCCAATCGCATGCTGCCAATTTTCTTGGAAATTATTCATCAACAAAAGCGAGCCGTGCGGCAATGAAAAAGATAATGTTTTCTTAGCATTTCGCGACTTGAATTTAAGCACTCGCTCTGCACCAATAGACACCGAAGCAATCACCGAAGGATCCATCTCTTTTTCATTGTCGCTGTGCCATCCCATGCTGTCTTGCCCGTCTCTGTAGTAATTGCAGAGGACGGCATTAAATTCAGCCTTAGCCAAAATTTCAATTTCTTGTTTTAGTTGGAAAAGAACCGTTGGTATTTCTTTGGTTTCCCAGCGAATACTTGAATACGTATAAGCCGGACCGAAATAGCAGGTTAAACGCGGTTCCAAATGTTCTTTTCCGAATACGCGAATGGTATTCTGTTGCCAAGGCAATGAAAGAAAATCTTGAATGGAAAAGGATTGAAAAATAGCGTGATGAAGAATAAGCTCTTCTCCGTTTGAACTATACAGTTCCTCCTGACTGAACATCATCGGCAGGAATAGTTTTGTTTTCAACTTGAACCGGTGGCGCAACAGGCGGCGCAGGACGAATTGGAACTGGCTCTTCTTCGTTCATTAGCTGATCTAAAGGAACCTCTGCACGGGCTTGCTTACGCATATCATCAGCACTCTTCAATATTTCATCTTGAACATCTTTCGCAGCGTTGCGAAATTGATACATCGTCTTTCCTAACGTACGAGCAATCGACGGCACACCCTTCGCTCCGAAAAGCAAAAGATAGATAAACAAAATCATAAGAATCTCGCCAGTACTCATGTCGCAAAGGTAAGCGTGTTGAATCTCTTTCAAAGAAAAATGCCGGGAAAATCCCGGCACTTTCAAAGTATTCTTAACGCGAGCTTATTTCGCTTCTTTCTTTGCAAACATTTTACGCATATCCACTACGATCGGTGTTGCAATGAATAAGGTAGAGTATACCCCGCTTATTACCCCAATGATCATTGCAAATACGAATCCGCGAATATCATCACTACCGAAGATGAACATTACACCTAAGGTTAATAACACAGTCATAGATGTGTTAATTGAACGTCCAAGCGTACTGTTCAATGCGTCGTTGATAGTAGACTTCAATTCTGGATTACGACGCTCGCGGAAGTACTCACGAATACGGTCAAAGATTACAACGGTATCGTTGATAGAATAACCGATGATTGTAAGAATTGCAGCTACGAAGTTTTGATTCACTTCCAATGTGAAAGGAACAATTCCGTTTAACAAAGTGAACGCGCAGATTACCATAAGCGCATCGTGCAACAATGCTACAGATGCACCAATTGCAAAGTCAATTTTACGGAAGCGGAACACAACATAAATACCTACTAATAACAAGGTAAGAATCGCAGCCCATATCGCTTCAGCTCTAAAGTCATCACTCATAGACGCATCTACTTTGTACGAAGTTGTGATTTCATGCTTTCCAACTTTTCCTAATGCGTTGTCAACATCTGTTTGAACACGTTGCGCAACGTCATTCGAATTATCATTAATTAAGTAGTTGGTCGTAATTTTCAATTCGTTGCCTGCACTTCCAATTGCTTGAACAGTACTTGCTGCAGAATTTCCGTTTTCAACCAAGGCTGTTGAAAGGGCGCTACGAACAGCCTCTGGATCAACTTGTTGTTCGTACTTCACTTTGAATGAAGTTCCTCCAACAAAGTCAACACCCATATTGAATCCACGTGTAGTCCAAGAAACAGCACCGGCAATCAAGATCGTTGCAGAAATTCCGTAGTATAAGAAACGTCTCGTTACGAAATCGTAGTTCATTTTAGTGAACCAGTTCTTAGTAATGTTGCTGTAGAAGGTAATTTCTTTTTTGCTATCCAAACGCTTGTAAAGAATCAAACGAGAGATAACGATTGCAGTGAACAACGTTGTGAAAATACCAATGATCAAGGTTGTCGCGAATCCTTTCATAGGACCGGTTCCAACTACCAACAAGACTAAACCAGAGATTAAAGTTGTTGCGTTACCATCGATGATCGCTCCCAATGCTTTCTTGAATCCGTCAAGCATCGCCACAGAAACAGGCTTACCTAAACGTAACTCCTCTTTCACACGTTCGTAAATCAATACGTTCGCATCTACCGCCATACCCATGGTTAAAACGATACCCGCGATACCAGGAAGTGTCAGTGTTCCACCCAATGATACAAGTGCACCAATCAAGAAGAACAAGTTCGCAACCAATGCAACGTTTGCTGCCCAACCCGCCCAAGCGTAGTAGAACATCATGTATAGAAGAATCACAATGAATGCTGCGATGAATGACCAAACTCCGGCCTTAATGTTCTCATCTCCTAAGCTAGGTCCAACAACTACTTCATCAATAATTTTCGCTGGAGCCGGCAAAGATCCTGCTTTCAATAATCCCGCTAAGTCTTTCGCTTCAAGAATTTGCTTGTCGCGGTTATCACCAGAACCAAAAGTGATTACTGATTTTCCGTTTGGAATTTCTTCGTTTACAGATGGCGCTGAATAAACCAAGTTATCCATAAC
>CANGEF010000146.1 GCA_947452685.1 Flavobacteriales bacterium
ATATTATTAAAAAGGGAGTAGACATTATCGTGGCTACTCCTGGAAGATTTCTAGAGATCTACGCGAAACGCGTAATTATTCCGAAGAAAATAAAGCACGTGGTGCTCGATGAATGTGACCGCATGATGGACATGGGATTCTGGCCACAGTTGCGTGAAATACAAGAAAAGCTTCCTCAGAAAAAACAACAGTTGTTGTTCTCTGCAACTTTTCCTGAACGTGTAGAACGCATTGCAGACAACTTCCTTTTGTTCCCTTCACGTGTTGAAGTAACGCCTCAGGCGACTCCGGCTACCACAGTGGAACAGAGAGTCTACATGGTTCCAAACTTCAAGACGAAATTGAACTTGCTCATGCATCTTTTGGAAGGAGATGAGATGAAGCGTGTGATGGTCTTTGTTCGCACGAAAGCCGATGCGACAAGCATGGGGAAATTCATGGAGCGAAGCAATGTGGGTGAGATTAGATTCCTGCACAGCAACATTGGACAGAATTCCCGCATGAACGCGATTAAGGATTTCAAAGACGGAAACGTTCGCATTCTCGTTAGCACCGACGTTACCGCCCGAGGCATAGATGTGTTCGAAGTTTCTCACGTAGTAAATTTTCAAGTACCCGGCCATTACGAAGACTACGTTCACCGCATCGGAAGAACAGGTCGAGCATTCAAAACAGGCGTTGCCATTAGTTTCGTAGACCAGTCTGAAGAATATCACTTGACCAACATTCAGAAAATTATTCGTCAAACCATTCCGGTTTTCGAAATCCCCGAAGTCGTTCACATTGAAAAGACCGAGCCTGAAGAAAAACAAGAGCAAGCTCGCGAAATCGATCGCCAGAAACGATTAGACGATCCCGATTTCAAAGGCGCATTCCACGAAAAGAAATCGCTACAAGCGAAGATGAAGTTCAAACAAGAACGCGATAAGAAACAAAGAAGGAGCCGTTAAGGCTCCTTTCTTATTATCTCATTCTCTTTCTTAGTGCGAAACCACCACCTTCTTCGTGACACTGTTTTTCCCACTTCCAACACGAACGAAATACGTTCCGTTGTAAAGCGTGCGTGTGTCGAAATGAGCCAACGTGCTTCCTTGATAAAGAACAGTGCTCGAAATTAATTTTCCGTCAGCGCTCAATAAATCAACTTGAACATTGCTTCTGTTCACTGTATTCACTTGAACAGCCAACACATCTTGAACCGGATTCGGATACGTATTCACGTTTACATTTTCAATTTGAATATCTGCCACTGCGCTTGGAGTGTAAGTAGTCACGGCTTCAGTAATGCTGGTAACTTTTGCAGCAACCTTGGTTCCGTAAAAGGTTGGTCCAACCACATACGGATAAGCCGAATTGTGATTTTCATCTACCGTGCAGAAGTAGGCGTAGGTTCCATTCGGATATTCAGGAGTCACACAAAAACGTCCGTTGTGCACGTCTAAATAATCTTCCATTCCAGGATGAGCAACGAATTCGTAGTCTTCGCGATAATGCCCAAGCGGATAGGTAGCGCTCACATCTGGTCCAGCGGTAACCGTTGTGCCATTTGCGTATTGCGTGCGCGTAGTTATGTTCCTCAATTGAAATCCACTTTTCATTCGAGCAATTCCTCCTGTTCCATCTGCATTCGCATAACCATAAGCGCCATAAATAGGAAATCCATCATAAGCATATCCAATAAGCGGAGAATGCTCCGTTGAATTAATCACGTATAACGCATCTGCAGCGTAGATGTCGCAAACAGTTGAAAGAACCACCAAGTCTAAATTGAAAGCACTTGGATTTTGGTGGTGGTGATAATTACCCATAGCAGGATGACCTTTCGCGCAATCGAATCCAGCACGTTCAGCAACAATCGCATCTCTGTTCCAAACACCTTGTCCAGGAGGACCCATAATTGGACCGCCGCCTTCAGCTTGCGTATTGTTGTTCCAAGAAACGCCGTCGCGGTAATCGAACAAGGCTACGCCATTAATGAATACACCAATATTTCCACCGGTAGTGTTTGTTGGTGTACCCGTGTTTTGTGCAGGCACCAAAGGAAATTTGAAAATCGCATTTTGTGCAGTTGCTAATGACGGATTGCCATCTAAAAAAGGACCTGTGATGTAAGCCGGAATTCCATTCGTTGAAACATATACCCAGTTCGCCGAGTATTGCACGCTTTGCACATTCGCGGCGGTGTTGTCATTGATTGGAGTCGGATTTCCACTTACGTAATGTCTACCAGTAATACCCGTGGTATTCTGAAGCCATGAGGCAATGGTTGGTCCTTGAGCAAGCATCTGGCCTGCAGAAAGAATTAAACTAACGATGAGGACGTTTCGTAATTTCATGTTGAAGGGTTTGTGGAAATTGATATTCTTTTCGAGTTAAAAATTCATGATCGGTTAAGGTTAGCAGAAACGCAATAAGGTCCTGCTTTTCATTGGAAGAAAGATTAATCGAATGGTTTAACGGAGCAGAAATATTTTCTTCGTTTCCAGTTAAAGAAGAATAATGATTCAAGACTTGCTGCAAGGTATTGAACCTTCCGTCGTGCATATACGGAAAGCTCATTTCAACATTCCGCAAAGAAGGTACCTTAAACGTCAGTCGGTCTTGTCTGAATGTGGTAACAGCGCCTCTTCCAAAATCATTCAGCGAATCGTCGAGCGGAATGCCGTTGCATTTGAATTCGTCGTTCGTGAACAAAGGCTCGGTGTGACAAGCGTTGCAGTTTTTTTGAAACAAGGCATAGCCTTTTTTTTCCTGCTCGGTGAATTTCATTTCACCCTTCAACACCTGGTCGTATTTGCTGTTCTTACTTTCCAACGAAAGCATGAATTGCGAAATCGATTTCAGCACACGCTCTCCCGTGACCACGCTGTCTCCCCACGCTTTGAAGAATTGTTCGCGGTAGAATTTCCGTTCATTCAATTTCGAAACAACATGCCCCAACGTTTCATTCATCTCCAATTTATTTTCAATCGGTGACATGGCTTGCGCATCGAGGTTGTGCACCGCGCCGTCCCACATGAAATTTTTCTTCCAAGCTAAATTGAAGAGCGCCGGAGCGTTGCGTGTGCCAATGCGGTCAGCTACTCCGTGACTCAACGCGTGGTCGGTGTGCGCAAAGGCGGTATAGGAGAGATGACACGAAGAGCACGAAACGGTTTCGTCGGAAGAGAGAATGGGGTCGTAAAAAAGCATGCGTCCCAATTCTTTTTTTTCGTTCGAAGGGGGATTGTTCTTTTCGTCGTAAACCTTTTTCGGCCAAACAATTTTTCGTTTAGGTGGAAGGGTAAAGCCAAGCGCGAAGACAATCAGCAAAATGAAAATGAAGAAGGAATAACTTTTTCGAATCATTAGAATGTGGCTGAAAAAGATGAACACAAGGCTTGAATGTATTCAGGTACATGGGCATTCGGACTCATGAGTGAATACTCCTTACTCGTTTGAATCTTCTCCATAAATGAAGAGAGATCTAAATAAATACTTAGGTTTTGTTGGCGTTTTTCTGGAGGCAATATTGGAATCAGTGTTGGTGGACGACGAATGGGAATGTCAACAGTTTTCGAGCTCATGCAGTTGTTGGAGAAGCCACCAAGATGAAGGTTTAATTGCTGCCCGTTTTTTTCTTTTCCTTCCAACTTAAACTGAATGTATCCGCTTTGCCAGCTCCAATACATGCCGTTCGCGGGATCCAACGCGCAACAATGAACCCCAGCGGCGTTTGTTATGGAATCAACGCCAAGAGTCAGACGTATGTAACTGGCGTAATTCGAATTTGTATTTACAGAAAAATTCATTGAATTCGAATTTTTGAAATCAATCAGTCGGTAAGAAACAGAATCTCTTCCAATGACTTGTTTATTCATATTCAACAATTCAATATGCCCAACATAGCACTTCAACGTTTCAACATGGAGAAGAGAGTCTACATATTCAAGCGGTGTGTTTTTCAGATTGAATTGAACCCTTCCTTCCAATTTCGAATACATCTTTTCGAATTCAACAACGATAGGGAAGTGGTCGGAGAGGAGCGGTTCGGCAACATCGGTATTTCCAACTTTGTAAGAATGAAAACCGAGGTTTTTCAATTTGTAGAAAACGTAGTCTATGCGCGGAGCCTTTGGATTTGCAGCGCGTTCGAAATTGTTGAACGTCCCAACCTTCGAGGAAGCGCCTATTCCAGCATCAGAGAATTCTGCACGAAGTTTTTTCAATGCAGGATCTTCCGGCGTGCAATTGAAATCGCCCATGAGAATTTTATTTTGAATGGAAGAGTAATTATTCATCTCACGCAAAATAAGTTTTGCGCTTTCTTGTCGAGCCATTGCTCCCACATGATCCCAATGCGAATTCACCACCAACAAAGTGTCTTTTAGTTCTTCATCGAACAACAACGCAGACGTGGCAATGCGCTCGCATGCAGCGTCCCAACCTTTGCTGGGTTTATCAGGAGTTTGTGAAAGCCAAACGGTTTTGGAAGAGATGAGTTGAAAGCGATTCGATCGGAAGTAAATAGGGGAGTACTCGCCTTTGGTTTTTCCATCTTCTCTTCCAACACCAATGCGAGTATATTGACGTTCGCTAAAATTGTAATTGAATAACGCGTGGTCGAGTTCAAGAACTTCGTTGTGTAAGACTTCCTGAAATCCAATAATATCGGGACTTTCGCTCCAAAGAAAATTCTTTACACGTTCGCTTCTGTTCGGCCAACTGTTTTC
>CANGEF010000147.1 GCA_947452685.1 Flavobacteriales bacterium
AACGAAGAGTTGGTGAAAGACATGGAAGCCTATGTTCCCGGTTCAGAGGCCGCGAAGAACATGCGCGCGGCTCATGAAGAAGCCCTCGATAACGTTGGACTTCTTGAATTGATGAAAGAAGAACGTGGGAAGAAAGAGGCCTACGAAGCGCAAATGAAAGTGCGCGATTCACTCATCAAAGTTCTTGGACAAGAAAAATTTGATTCCTTGTCAAACGTTAGAAAGAGCCAAGGTAAATTCTAATTCGGAATGAAGGAATTCCTTCGATTCGTTCAAAAAACAATAACAGCAAAGCGTTTAATAAACGCTTTGCTTGTTTATATAGGTTTTTATTTTTCGCGTTTCTTCAAATCGACAAAGCCTTGGGGAATGCCCATTTCACTGAGCATTGAGCCCACTACCGCATGCAATTTAGGTTGTCCTGAATGTCCTTCCGGATTGAAACAATTCTCGCGCGACACTGGAAATTTAAAAGCTGAAAATTTCAATCGTTGGCTCGATCAATTGTCTCCAACGCTTAGCTATTTGAATTTCTATTTTCAAGGAGAGCCTTTCATTCACAACGATATTTTGCAATTCATTTCGAAAGCTTCGCAAGCAGGTATTTACACCTCCACTTCCACCAACGCACATTTCATCACAGAAAAAAGAGCGACTGAAATAGTGCAATCCGGTTTAGATCGAATTCTCATTTCCATAGACGGAACCACCCAAGAGGTGTACGAGCAATACCGTGTGCACGGCTCGTTACAGAAGGTTTTAGACGGCACCAAGCATTTGGTTGAAGCAAGAAAAAATCTAAATTCAAAAACGCCGCATATTATATTTCAATTCTTAGTCGTTCGTCCAAACGAACATCAAATTGAAGAAGCGAAGCAATTAGCGAATGAATACAAAGTCGATGAAATTCGATTCAAGACAGCGCAGGTTTACGATTATGAGAACGGTAATCCTCTTATTCCAACCGTAGAAAAATACAGCCGCTATAAGCGTCTTTCGAATGGAAAGTTTGTAGTGAAATCTTCGTTAGACAATCACTGCTGGCGCATGTGGAGTGGGGCAGTGGTGACTTGGGATGGAAAGGTGGTTCCGTGTTGTTTCGACAAAGACGCAACCCACGAAATGGGTAATCTTTCGAAAGAAGATTTTAAATCTATTTGGAAGGGTAAGTCGTATGCCTCATTCCGTAAGCAACTCTTGAAAGGAAGAAAAGAAATAGATATCTGCAAGAATTGTTCGGAAGGAACAAAAGTCTGGGCTTAGTCTTTTTGAATCAGTGTAACCGCATAGGCGTTCACACCTTCTTCTCTTCCAACAAAACCCATCTTCTCTGAAGTGGTAGCTTTAATGCTCACATCATCTTCTTCAATTTCGCAGATGGACGAAATGACTTTCTTCATTTCAGGAACGAACGACATGATTTTCGGGCGCTCCATACACAGCGTAGAATCTATGTTTCCAACTTTCCATCCATCGTCTTTTAAAACTTGAATAGTACGTTGAAGAAGAATTTTTGAATCAATGTTTTTAAATTCAGAAGAGGTGTCTGGAAAGTAAAATCCGATATCACGTTTTCCTGCTGCGCCCAGCAACGCATCGCAAATAGCGTGTAACAGAACATCTGCATCGCTGTGACCTAACGCTCCTTTGTCATGAGGAATTTGAACGCCACCTAACCACAACTCTCGGTTCTCAGTTAACTGATGGACGTCGTATCCAAACCCTACGCGTATCTTCATTATTCTACCGGTTCAGAAACTTTGGCGTTGGCACCAACACTGAAACGAAGACTGAAACGCAACGTATTCGCCAATGGATTTTGCTGTGTGGTACTCACCAAATAGCTCATGTCAATCGTTAAAACTTGGTAGTGAAGTCCAGCTCCGAACGTAATGAACTGACGATTTCCTTTGGTGTAGTGTTCGTGAAAATATCCCAAACGAATGGCGAATTGCTTCGCAAAATCGTATTCCATGCCCGTTGCAACATTGTACTCACGAATTTCTTCACGAAGCTTACTTCCAGGTACAATAGAACCTGTCTGAGGATCATACATGCCAGGTGCATCGTAAAAAGATTGAACCATACCTGTGGCAGTTCCCACAACCGGATTGTAACCAGAAATAATAGTGTCACCAGCATTGTTGTAAATGGGCGGAGAAGGAACCAAGAGCTTATTCAAGTCGAATAAAAATGTAAGCTTATTGTAATCGTCGAGGTTTGTGGCAATCGCGGTTCCCAATCTCATATTCGTTGGAATGAAATCGCGATTGTCTGAATTGGTGTAGCTCATTTTAGCACCAATGTTTGAAATGTCTAAACCCCAATTTATTTTCGATTTACGTCCGCCAATCTTAATCTTATCGTTGGTGTAAAACGTAGAGATGTCTACCGCAACCGATTGTCCAGGGCGGCTTTCAGCGCCTTGTAAGTTTGTTCTTCCTGTTAAATTGGAATTTATGTAGCGAAGCGCAATTCCACCAGAAAAGTTTTTCGAAAGCTTTTGAGAGTAGGCCAAATCAATGGCGAACTCTGCCGGACGGAAGTCCATGATGTTTGTTCCAACCTCGTCGGTGAATGTAATATTTCCTAAAGTGAAGTATCGAAGAGACCCTCCGATTGCTTGGGTCTTGCTTAGTTTTTTTATCGCACTTAAATACGTTAAGCTCATGTCGTTCACCAAGGCACGCAACCAAGGGGAATAAGAAATAGCTACGTCTAAATCGTTTTCCGAAAATGCCATCTTAGATGGATTCCAGTGAATGCTATTCGCATCCGGATCAAGCGCTACGCCTGCATCTCCGAGCGCCCCACAACGAGAGTCAGGAGCAATGGTCAAGAACGGAACTGCAGTTGTAATGGTGTTAATCGTGGCTTGACGACCATTCAATTCGTTCGGATTTGTAAGTTGCGCATTTGCGGTGCTGGTTAGAAAAACCAATACCGCAGCAACAGTGTTTATTTTGAAAATACGTTTCATGCTTCCTGCAAATTTAACATACATATGCCCTTAACGGTTTATTTTAAAATGACCAATTTTTGAAACGATTCGGCGCGCTGTCCTTTTTCGTTTCGAAGTTCCAATTTGTAGATGTAAGTTCCTTTTCCAATGGCATTGCCAAAATCATCTTTTCCATCCCAAGGAATGTCTTGTCCGCGAAATCCAGTCGCATAAAAAGTAGATTCAATGGTCTTCACCAATTTTCCACTCACGGTGAAAATTTGCACGCGAGCGTCGAGCTGCTGACAAGCCTGATTGTGCTCATAAATGAAGTTCGTGTGCGTGGTAAACGGATTTGGATAATTCAACAAATGACTCAGAGCAACTTTCGAATCTTCAGCCACCACAAACTGTATAGTTTCTTCGTTACTGTTGTTGAAGACGTCCCAAGCTTTTACTGTTAGCGTGTGTTGACCAAGAGACAACGTACTCAGAGGATAGCGCACCTCACCGCTCGTGTATGTGTCCATATCCGATTCGTAGTAGTCATTCAAAACAACGGGCTTGGAAGAATTGCCATCAATAATTGCCGTTAGGTTATGTCCAACCCCATTCCCCACAGTGTTGATGCCATTTTCATCTTGCAGTTTTGCAAGAATAATGGGAGTCGTGTTAGTAGACCCGCCACTCACAAAAGTTGAGTCGTTGAGGTACAAAGAAATTTTAGGTCCAACAGTGTTCAATTGTGCATTCGGATTCAGACTTCCAATCATAAAAGTGTTGCAATAACCGTGTCCATCTTGGTTGCCGGAGACAGTGTAGTAGCTCACACGAGCGCTGTCAACGGTATAGTTAATATCGAAAGGAACCATGAATTTGAATGAAAATTCTCCGTTTGTTACACTGGCCTTTCCGCGGTAAATAATTTTATTGAAGGTGTTGAATTCTTGAAACTGACCTTCTTCGCCATTCTGGTCATTGTTCAGCGTAATCACTTTCGATTCTTTGTCGAAGACGGTTGGATAAATAAATCCGTTGAAATTGCTGAGAATATTTCCATTACCATCTGAAACTTTTCCTTTGAATTCAACTTCGTCCAACGCTTTAAGCGTGTCGGTAAACGAAGCCAATTCAATGTTATTGATGTGTGTCGTTTGCACGTTTAATTTGGGATAAACCATTGTCAACGCGGGGTCACCAAGTAAGCTGAAATTCGGTTTGCTATCATTTCCTATAGACACGCCGTTTTTCGTTAGCATATTCAATTCACCCAATGTTTTTAACTCACTCGCTTCGCTATGTAAAGCGTGCTCGAAGAAAGCCAAATCCATTTCATAATTTTCACCACTAAATACAATACGTGTTGTGGTAAGCATGGCAATGGCGCCACCGTTTGCATTCATCACCAAGCGTTCCCCCGCGGTTTTAAATTCAGGGTCGTCGTATCTGGCCAATTCGCATGTCGCTGTTAAAAAGACAGGCAAGCGATATTTATTTGTGAACCCTTCAATCGTCGGAAGGTCTAAAATTCGTTCGTGTGCCCATCCTTTTTCTCCCCCGTGTCCAATGTACGTGAGCAATAAAGATCCGCTTTGAATGCGCTGCTGAATAGCCTTTTCTCCGTCGATGTATCGCTCGCCACCAGGCGTA